>CAZRLX010000249.1:0-2935 GCA_964601115.1 uncultured Chthoniobacter sp.
CGTGGACAATGATGGTGTCCCCCGGTTGCGCGAGTTCCGCCGCCGCCGAAATGGTTTTCAGCGGGTGCTCCGCTCCGACATGGTGTTCTTTTTTGGTGTTCATCAGTTGATTTTTTCCAAGGGGAACTTTCGCTCCCCGTTTCCAGATTCCCCGGGATTCTCACGGGATATCCCCGGTCCTCCGGTCTGCGGGGGCGGGATGTCTACGGATACGAGCAAATGCGCTCCGGCCGGAAGAAGGGTCTCCCCGACCGCCTTGATGGCCTCGCGCCATGGAATCGCCTCGGGGGGTTGGATCGCCTTGCCCCATTCGAGCGTTGGCGCGTGGAGGGGGTGCCGGGTTGAAACGAGGAAATCCAATGGCGGCGGCCGGTAGCGGGCGCCGCTCCGGGTCAGGAACACAAATCCCGGCGGCTTTTCGCCGACGGGCTTCAGCGCGGGTAGCGGGACGGATTGGTTCCCTTGATTGGCCAGCATCACATGGGTGGCTTTTTTCTCCCGCACACGCAATTGCCACAGACCGTCATCACCCCGCTCGCAGGAAATATCCGCAGGCTCGGCGAGACGCCGGTTGTAAATCTCAACCACGGCATGAAATCGCGCGCCCGCTGAGTATTGCCGCGACCCCATCTCTCCCGAGACTGGAACCGACGGGTCGGGCAGACAAATGCCTCCTTGGGAAAATTCCTGGAAATGACGCCGACCGTCGGTCAAGCCGAAGCGGGCGTGATCCAGTGACAGGTTCGTCTCGACCACGCGATACACCAGATCGCCGCAGCGAAACCCCTCACCCTCGCGCACGATCGGCACGCCATGGCGGTTGGTCTTGATGTGCCCATACAGGCCGATACCTCCAGCCGCCAACTCGCGCAGGAGGGTCACCTCGATGCAACCCACGAGCCGTTCCGGCGTGCCGAGCCAGATTTCCCTCTCCTGCCACTGCTGGTCGTCCGGCGAGGGATTTTCAGGTGTTGCAATCAATCCCGGCCGCTTCAGTGGAGGCATCACAGCAGAGGTCGAGAGTGCGCCAAACGCGCTGGTGGTTGTCGCCGCCGCGCGCACCCCCAGCTTGTCGCCCCGAAACGTTGCCCAAAACGGATCCTTCCGTGGCTCCGCGCCCAGCACCCCGAAATAAAGCGACTCCATGCTCGCAACCGAACGTCCATCCCCGCCCTGCGCCGTCGCCCCCGCGCGCCCCGTCACATTCACAAACCACGGCCAGTCCTCGTAAAATCCGATGCCGCGCCCGGCCCAGTAGTTCGCCTTGATTCCCTCCGCCCGGCACCGGGCGAGGCCGTTCATTCGGAACAACCAGTCACCGAAGCGCCCCACCGGTCCGTCCTCGTTTCGTCCATGGAAGAGAAACTCCCCCTCCAACCGCGAGCGTTCATCCAACAAATCGGCGCGATAGAGAAACGGATCGAGTCCCGCCAGGAGGTTGATGCCCTGTTGCGGTTCACGCTCCCCGGTGATGTGGGTCTCACGCCAACGCACGGCGAGCGGGTGTCCGGCGACCTCCCGCAACCCCGAAACCATGGCCAAACGCCACGCCGCCTCCACGTAACTCTCAACCGCGTGGGTCGGATCGTATCCGTGCCAGTAGTTGCTCTGGTTGCCGCCCCCGATGCGAAATGGCATGTCCCCTGCGCCACCCTCACGGAGGGGCAAAAATTCCAGCGGCACCCGGGCCGCCATTGTCACCAACATCGCCTGGGCCTGGGGGTTTCCCGAGACCATCCAGTATTCCAACAAATGGTTCGTATTATAAACGCAGTAGAACATGTCTGGCACATCACACGGGACATAGCGCACCGCCCCGTCCGGTTGCAGATTTTTGAACGAGGTGTCCATGACCCGGCCCGCGCGGCGGATCAGCGACGGATCGTCAAGAATGCGCCCCGCGAGGTGCTGTAGCGTGGCGCTTTTCAAAGCGTGGTTCGGCTTGAGATGCCCCATGACATCATCGCCAAAGCTCGCCGCCATGCCCCCCTCCTCGCCTTGGGCAATCTTCCCGCAGTAGTCGCGAATCCGCTGCTCGAACCGGGCGAGGACCGGTGCGGGCAACAGTCCGGGAAAAACCGTTTTCAACCGCAGAACCATGAGCATGGCCCCGCGGGAGTTGTCCCGGTCCACAGGCTTTTCCGCCCACTTGGCGAGATCATCCAGTGCCTGCGTCAGAAGTTGCGGGTCTCCCCGTCGCGGACTTTGCGGATGGAGCAGCAGGAAATCCCAGTCCCGATTGTGCCGGATCAGCGGATTGTTCTCCCCCTCCGGCACCGGCCAGAACAGATCCGGCTTCAGCGTCATTGGTTGCAGCTCATCCGCGCTCAACGCCGCGATGCGTGCCGCCTCGTCCTCGAGTCCGCGGCTGCGGCACCATTCGGCCGCATGGTCCCGCAGCGCCTCCAACGCCTCCCTGGAGAGGCCCGCGTGGTAGGCTGGTGGAAGATCAGCGGGCGCAAGCGAACCGGGCCAGCGCATGACTCCCACGCCCCGATATGTCACAACCCCGGGCAAATCCAACTCAGGCGGTTTCTCGCTGTCGGGAACCGGCGCGGAGGACAACCGGCCAACGGCGAGGATGATCGCACACCCCACGAGCAGGCCGATACTTCGGTTCACAGATTCCCCTTCCCCAGGTGTTGCACACCTACCCCGTCGGCGGCCGGGTCGAACTGCAATTCATCCACCTGGTCGGGCCAGCACACGCGCGCGGTGGCGGTCGCTTTGTCATAAGAAATCTCCGGGAACGCCTCGCCGCGCCGAAGGGGAATCAGCAACACCTTGAAATCGGCGGAGGTGCCTTCGTGATGCACGACCATGTTGTCGTAGTAATCAGGTTTCTTGCTGCGCGGGTTGAGCGGTCCCTCGCGGGTGATGACTTCCAGCGGCGGCTTGCCGGCGGGTGGCGACTGATCGGTTAGCACGCACACCA
>CAZRLX010000250.1:0-2926 GCA_964601115.1 uncultured Chthoniobacter sp.
GGCGCGGCTCCAGCCGTCGCACGATGACCCTCGTCCTCCTCGGGCTCCTCGTGCTCGTCGCCTCCACCGTCATCGTCGGCTACGGCAACGCCCTCGGCGGTGAATCCGGCGGGCACTAAGCAATCCGCCAGCTTAAAGGCCTCCACAATGGGCTCGCGCTTTTCCAGAGGCGTGCGAACGCGCCCCAGAATGTCTTGCTTGAGAAGCTCGCCGCCTGGCAACCGCACGATGATTTCAGGCTGACAGTGGCACGTTGCCCATCGCTGGCGGAGCCCCAGCCCTTCGAGACACGGTGTGCCGTCTGCTTTTTTCTCCGCAAAAGATAGATGCCGCCGCCGATGAGCAGGATCGCGGCACTCCGCAGCCCACACCGGCAACGATCACGCGCTCAAGCGAGCTTTCTGCTTGCGGGGGGATTGGGTGTGGTCTAACCATTCAACCCTGCCAGTCTTGGATCGCTATTGACCCAAACGGCTGGCGGAATGGTGCCACAAGCACCTCCAAATTGCCTCGTGGTGTAACGGTAGCACTGCAGATTCTGGATCTGTTTGTCATGGTTCGAATCCATGCGAGGCAGCCAACCGGACCAAAATCCCGGTAACATTTTCGGTGAATGCTGTTCGCCATCTGACATTCCATGAAATCCTTAGTTCTCCTGCCGAGCTACAACAGCGGCCCGCAACTCGCCGCGACTCTGCGTGGCGCGCGTGCGCAATGGGAGCATGTCTGGGTCTGTGTGGATGGCAGCACCGACGGGAGTGACACCCTTGCGGAGGCCGAGGCGCCTGAGGGCACCCGCTTCCTCCGCATGGAGCGAAACATCGGAAAAGGCGGGGCGTTTCTCGAGTCACTGTGCATCGCGTGGAAAGAGGGTTTTTCCCATGTCCTTCTGATGGATTCCGACGGTCAGCATCCCGCTGGAATGATCCAGCGTTTCATGGAAATCTCGGCGGCACACCCCAATGCCTGCATCTGCGGGGTTCCAAAATTCGGCCCTGATGCGCCGCTGGAGCGGGTCAAGGGACGCTTGATCGGCAATTTCTTCGCCACGCTCGAAACCCTCGGCACCGGTCCCGAGGATTCGCTTTTTGGATTCCGCCTTTATCCGATCGAGCCCGCGCTTCGCGTTATGGAGTCGATCAACACTGCCCGGCGCTTCGATTTTGATACCGTGCTGGCAGTCCGCCTCGCATGGGCGGGGGTGCCATTCATCAATGTCTCGACGCCTGTCACCTACCCTGCACGCGATGAGGGCGGGGTGACTCATTTCAGATACCTTCGCGACAACCTCCTGCTCATCGCGGCGCATTCTCGCCTGCTGTTGGAGTTGCCGTTCCGGCTTCCCTCGCTTCTCAAGCCGCCACAGGCTTCCGCATGAGCCAGTAGATTTCCCCGGGCCAGCCCGGAAACAATCGGCCCCAAAGCAAATTCAACCGCATCCAAGCAGCGGAGTTTTCCATCGGACTCCCCTTGCTGCGCATCAGGAACGCGCCGCTCATGAATTCGACACTCAACCCGGCATCCGCAGCCATGCGGCGCACCCGCGCGGGCGAAAAAACGCTCACGTGTCCCATCGGCTTCGCTGTCTTGCGGACTTGGGACTCGCGAATCCCGGCGAAAAGCCCCGGCACCACCGGGAACCCTCCAATCAAGGACCCGCCGGGACGGATCGCCGCAGCGACCCGCTTCAATACTGCCTCGGGATGGAACAAATGCTCGAGCACATGCAACAACACAGCGGTGTCATACTCGTGCTCGAGTGCGAATCCGGCATCTTCCAAATTCGCCTCGAGAAAATCTGAATACCCAGCCTGCTCCAGGCGCTCGCGGCGGATGATCGCATCCACAGCCGTCCAGCGGTTGTATTGAAACCGGCCGGGTGAGGAGCGCACAAACTCGAGCATCTGCCCAACATGAACACCGATCTCGGCAACATCCACCGGACGACCCGCGCGCTCGAACTCCTCCCGCAACAATTGCTGGCCGAACCAATACCGAAGCAACCGAATCGGATACCGCACGCTCTTCG
Organism: uncultured Chthoniobacter sp.; assembly: GCA_964601115.1. GTDB lineage: Bacteria > Verrucomicrobiota > Verrucomicrobiia > Chthoniobacterales > Terrimicrobiaceae > UBA967. The sequence goes on from CAZRLX010000250.1 coordinate 2,030, forward strand.
CCTCTTTGGTCATGCCGAACTCCTTGGAGCGCACCACGGTATTCTCGGCCAAAAACTGAATGTCCCACCGGGACGGGGAATAGGTCTTCAAAACGCCTCGGAGCATGTCCCCCCGCACCCCGCATGGTCAAGCCGACGAATTCCCCCGACTTGAGCTTTATTTGTAGCGCGGCAATCGAATCGTGGATTCGTGTGCCTGATCCCAGAACTTTGTGGCGCTATTTGGTAGTTTTGCGCCATTATTCAGCGAAATTTCTCGTTCTTTTCAGTTTTATATACTAAATGTAAATTGATTAAATTTGTGGCGCGTTTATGTTTTTTGCGCCATTATAACAACCCAACACTGATTCCTCATGCCTCGCCCTACTCCAATCTTTCAACTTTTGTCCGTGCAGCGGACCGCGGCGCAGTTTCCAGATGGAGCCACACTCTCCGATCTGCTCGGTGCGATGAAACACCGTCCTGCCCGCCGCAGCCTCCAGCGTTGGATCGCCCAACTCGTGGCGGAGGGAATTCTCGAGCAAGAGGGCGAGGGCCGGACCACCCGCTACCACCTCATCGAAACAATGCGGATGAAGGAGACGCCACCCAGGCAGGTGGTGGCGGCGACACCCGTCGAGATATCGGTCTCCGGCGAGTCGGACAACGTAAGAGACGCCGTGCGGATGCCTCGCATCCATCGCAAACCGGTGGGCTACAATTTTGATTTTCTCCGCGACTACATTCCGAACAGGACATTTTATTTGCCGTCGGCCATCCGGGCGCACCTGGCTGCCATCGGAGACGCGCGCGAGGAGGAGCTTCCCGCGGGAACGCGCGCGAGGCAGCTTCTCGGCAGGCTTTTGATCGACCTTTCATGGAACTCGAGCCGGTTGGAGGGAAACACATACTCTCTGC
>CAZRLX010000251.1:0-2914 GCA_964601115.1 uncultured Chthoniobacter sp.
CGAAGTTCGTGTTCGTGGAGCTGTTGAACAGCTCGATTCCCCATGTGCCGACAAGTGACTCTCCAAAGAAGGCATTGCTCAGAAATGTCCACTGGCCGACATCCGTCTTGTTCACAAAGCGGTTCTCCTCGAAGGGTGTGTCGATCAGGTTGCGGTCGTTGTAGAACAACTGGACACTCGTCCCGGAGGGCGATGTCAACAAGGCGGCGAAATCGCCGAGAATCGCCCCCTCGCCCGCGCGGTAGGCGCCCGCATTTTTCTGCATCCCGGACAACCTCATCTCCACCTGCACATACTCCAGCGGCATCAATCCAGAGTCCTCCATGGTGAATGTCTCCCTGATCACACGCGTGTCGGCACCGAACACACCTTGCCGAACGGGTTGGATGCCGGCTTCCAGCACGCGCGCGTCGCTCAAGTGCGTGACCTTTTCCGCCGCCCGGGTGAACCAATCGGCATCGATCAATCCAAATCCATACTCGGGGTTGAAATCGAATCCGCTGCCGTTTGCGACCCAGTTGATGTTTCCCGGATCGACCTTGACGCTGGTCCGCGCGAGGAGATGGCGCGCCATGCGAATGTTCAGGTTGGGATTCGCCTCCACCCCCAGCGCCATGATGCCAGACACAATTGGAGTCGCCGCGGAGGTGCCATCGAACGTGCTCCTGTAGTTGCCGAGATCCGCAGCGTCGACTGGTTTGAAATACGGGTCGTCCTCCGGCGGAAGTGACGCATCGTCACCGATATTGTTGTGGCCATCCCTCCCGGTGCGGTCGGTTGTGGAGATGCGGAAAGACTCCGCGCTGGTCGAACTCGGGGCAACCACCATGAGGTTGGCCCCGTAGCTGCTATAGGGAGCGCGCCTGCCGTTACCGTCCAGGGAACCAACGGTCAGGACATGGGGCGATGTGTTCTCCAGCAGCTTGTTTGCGTCCTCGGTGGGGTAAATGCCCCCGCCGTTGCCTGAGGCGAAAGAATGCAGGACGCCAAGCGCTGCACTTTGCTCCAGCGCGTTCATCTTCAAAAGAGCATCAGGATCCAAGGCACCAACGAATGCGTATTGCCATGCGTAGCTATGGTTCATCACTCTCACGGGCGGCGGCACAGAGCCTGTGTATGGCTGGAATGGAGTCTCCTGGCCTTGAAAGCCATAGGCGGCCGCCAGTGCTTGATCACGGGAAAGCCCGCCAGCGATATCTTCAATTCTAAGGATTTTTTGCCCCGCAATCGAAGCGAAGGGAGCCGCTCCGGTGACACCGATGCCATTGCCGCCACGCGCCGCCGCCACACCGGCAACGGAGGTGCCATGGTTGTCTGCCGTAAGCGAGGGAAGTCCTCTCACCGATTCTGCAAGATTCTCCTCGACGGTCTTCGAGTAGTCCCAACTGTATTGATTGAGAAACCCGGCTACGAGGTCGGGATGGTCGCCCTGCAATCCATCGTCCACGATTCCGATCACCACGCCGTTGCCGGTGAGCCCGCGCGCCCATGCGCCGGCGACATTCGCATCGAGACCCGCATTCACGGCGTTGACCGGCATCTGGTTGATCAAATGCCACTGGCCATAATACCCCTCGGCGGTGCCATTTCCCGTCCCGGGAGCAAAGTAGGGGTCGGATGGGTAAAACGATTGGGCAGAGCAGAGGGCCGTCAGGAACAAAAACAGCAGGGCAGACAAACGCCTGAGCGGACCATGCCCCCCTCTTGATTGAAACGCCAAACCAACAGTCGGGGAAAACGCAGGAGATTTCACCCGTTCTCCCTACCCCGCCTCACATCCAAATACAAGACCCAAACCGGCTCAAGCGGCCGGAAACAACTCGCCTTGGGCAGGCGCCACTGCCCCGGACTTCGCCGCTTCGGCCTCGATCTCGCGGAGAAGTGAACCGAACTCGCACTCGCGCAACGCGGCGATCAACTCGGGATACTTGGGTTCGATCACCAACTCACGCCACGGCACCGGCAGGGGAAGATCGTCGTCCAGACGCACCATCTCGCGGTTGGCGACGATCAACTCGCGGTGGGCTTCAATTTTCTCTCGGAGCTTGGGGTTGGCGATGGCCTCCGGATGTTCCAGCATCCGCTCGACAGATCCGCAGGCCTCGACAAGCGATGCCGCGGTTTTCGGCCCCACGCCGGGCACGCCGGGGATGTTGTCGGAGGCATCGCCGGTGAGGGCCAGCACATCGGCGATGCGCGCGGGCGGCACGCCCCATTTCGCCGAAACCTCGGCCTCTCCCAGCAAGGCGAAGCCGGTTTCCTTGGGGCCTCCCTTTGTGCTGGCATAAATCGAAATCCCCTCGCCCACGAGTTGCATGATGTCCTTGTCGTTGGTCGCGATCACGACCTCGGCCCCGTCGCGCCGCGCGGAGAGGGCATAGGAGGCGATCAAGTCGTCTGCCTCGGTGTTCCCGATCCACAGGCCTTGCAGGCCGACCATGGGCATCCGCTCCTGCAACCAATCCTCCTGCGGCCGGAGTTCACCGGGCATCTCGGTTCGGTTTTGCTTGTAGGCGGGCTGCAACTCGACACGCCTTGCAGGCATGCCGGCGTCCCAAATGACAGCGGCGCGGTCGGGGCGCACATCGGCGATCATTTTCCGAAGGGCCTTGATAAAGCCGTAGATGGCATTCGTCGGCTCGCCCTTGGAATTCTTCAGACCCCGGATGGCAAAGAACGAGCGGTAGAGAAAATAATGCCCGTCGACGAGAAGGAGACGCATGACTCGGCAGGTCAGCTGGCGATCGTGCCGATTTCCACGGGCTCGACCTTGATGCCGAGTTCCTCGAGCCAGGCGATCGCTTTTTTGATCTCCTCGCGCTCGCCGTCGAGTTCAAGTGACACCACGCCGACCTCCTCGTTCACGCTGGCCTGGCGGACATTCGTCACGACAGGAAATTCCTTCGCAAGTTCC
>CAZRLX010000252.1:0-2905 GCA_964601115.1 uncultured Chthoniobacter sp.
CCCGCATCCTCGCCCGCGTGCTTGAAAGAAACCCCCGCCTCCGCGAGGCGGTGCGGTAGCAGTCGAAACGATGGGCTGGCTGTTTAAACCCAGCCGACCGACGAGGAACAAAGCACGCATTCACCTCAATGGCGTGCGACGCAATCAAGGCCGACTAATGGTCTGTGTCGACGCGGGGATGCCCCCTCCCCAACCAACTCCAGTTGGCGAACAGACCATTCCGCGCAAGCCGAAGTCGATCCACCTCCCCGAGGGTGAGCTGTGTTGAATCGATCGAGGCGAGGGTCTGCTGGAAGCCCTCGCGGTCACCATTGGCGGCATGCACGAGAGCCTGCACAAACCCATGCCGCGCGACTTCGAGAGGGGACGCGTCCTCCGCAGGCGCAGCCGCCTGCAATGCGCCTTGGGCTTTTGCGGGCATGCTGTCGCGCAGATAGGCCATTGCGAGCGTTGTTTGCATGCCGACATGCGAGGGGTTCCTTCCGGCTCGCCGCGAAAGAGCCACCATGTCGACCTGCTCGTTCATGACAAGTGCGGTGTAATCGAGTTCGTTCAGAACCACGGGATTCGACGGCTCGCGAGCGGCGGCGAGTTTGTTGAAACGCCTCAACCGCTCCAGATCCCGACCTCCGGCGACCAACGCAAACAGCTCGGCATGGCCGAGGCCCTCCTGACCCAAACTCCGGGTCAGCGCATCATCAAGCATGCCGTCCTCGCCGACACGTTGCAGGTAGTCAAGGATACCGCTTATCGCCGCCGGATTCCCCGTGTGGGCCGCCAGTTCGGCCGCGAAGATCGCGCGCCCCTCTCCCCCGCGCCCCATAAGCCCAAGGGTGCGGGCAAGGTAGAGGCGCCCCGTGAGAGCCGGAATGGGGAGATCCGGCGATTCCAGTGCCTCAAGCACCTGCGCAAACTCCCGCTGCTCACTGGCGGCGTCCAGCCACGCCCTGAAAAGCGTGGCATCGAGTCGCGCCTCGCGGGGACTGACGAGCTTCAACGCCAACTCGGCCTGCCCGTTTTTGCACAACCACAGAAACCCGTTGCGCCGCACAACGAGAGGGGACGGCTTCATGCGCGCATAGACTTTCACCGCAACAATCGGCGACTCCCCGGGGTCGAGCGCCACCGCGGCCGTGTCGGCCACCAACAATTGAGAAGGCGTAACCCCTGGATCAGAGCGCAATCGTGCGATCCACGCGGGAATCTCGGCAACCGGCACGACGCCGCGCTCGAGGCCGGTGGCTAATGCCGCGGCGGCAAGCTCTGGAGAACCATCCGCCACTGTGCGAAGATGCTCAAGAATTTCAGCTCCTCGCGCGGCATCCCCCCTGCGATCGAGCAAAAACAAGGCGAGGGCGAACTTGCTACGCTGCATGGAATCGAACTCGACTGCTTGGCGGAGCGCCTCCTCAGCACCGGCAGTGTCCCCTTGCTGATCGCAAAAACGCGCCCGCAACAACAAAACCTCAACCCCAGCTCCCCCCAACCGGTCAAGGATGCGGTTCGCAAGCGCCCATTCGCTTTCCGAACCGGCCAACATTGCATACGCCAGCGCATCGCCGCGGGTCAACCCACCAGCCCGATCCAGCCTTTGCCATGCCTCGAGGCCCTCCTTTGCAGGCACATGCAGGGGGGCGAGGAGCGCCAACTCGCGCAGGGCGGACGGATTTTCGGGATTCAACCGCAGCGAGGTTTTCGCGCTCATCAACGCCTCGGAGACCCTGCCTTTGGATCGGTAATCCGCCGCATCCACCGCAAACTTCCAACTCTGCCGGTTCATCCACTTCGAATAAACCCACCGCCCCCCGAACAGCCCTGCACCCGCCAGCACGGCAACGCCGAGTGCCACATAAAACCAGCGCTGAAACACCATGCGCCCCAGCACCGAGGCACGAAACCCACTCTGAATGCGATAACGTCCTTTCATTCGACAACCCTGATCTCTTCGGAGGCTGTTCTATTTCGCCCACCACGCCATGCCGAGAACTATGATGCCGCGCCGAACATGACAACGCGCTTGCCCATGGAGGATTCGAAGACCAAACTCGCCACCAGTGAATTCTCTGTTCGCCCGATTCAAATCCGCCCTTCTCGCGCTCGGCATCATCCTTGTGGCGATGCACGTAGCCAGATCCGCCAACCTCACCGTGATTTCCAACACACCAAACAACGTGCTTGGTGGGTCCCTTTTATTGGACACGGACTTCAAGGCTATGATGTTCTCCACCGGTTCCTATTCGAGTTATATTTCCTCGATCATTCTCGGCCTAAACCCCACGTCGGCCCTCAATCCCCCCGCCTCCTACAACGTCCGATTCTCCCTCTGGTCGGCCACTCAAAATGGGGCTTTCTACCAGCCCGACACACAACTTGGCATCACCGGCCTGCAATCGGTATCCATCGCAGGCACCGGCAGCCTCTACACCTTCGATGGCATTTTTTCCGGCGGCGGCTTCTCGATGGCCGCCAACACCCCCTACGCCCTCGTCGTCTCTTCCGATGCCGACGGGATCAAATGGGGGCGCAATTTAAACTCCACTCCAGTCGGATCCGCGGGCTTCACCTTCTTGAATTTCATGACCAGCGACGATTCCGGCACCACCTGGGGCAACACAAACATGACGTCCGACAACGCCATCGTCATGCAAGTCGGTGTCGTGCCGGAACCCTCCACCGCCATGATGTCCCTCGTCCTCCTCGCAGGGGTCGCCACGCTTCTCGTCATCCGCTCGCGGAAAGCCTCCAAACCCCTTCCCGGCGATTCCCACCCTCCTGCCTGATCAGCTCCGAATCCTCGTTGCCGCATTCGGTTTTTTTGTAAATAGTCCCCCCCCGCATGGAACAATTGACGGCGCAACACGAGATGTCTGGCTTGCCCGAACCCCAAAGCCTGACCTCGGGCAGG
>CAZRLX010000253.1:0-2903 GCA_964601115.1 uncultured Chthoniobacter sp.
ATCTTGGCCCCGTTGATCCTCGGTTCCGGGGAAGGTTTGGGGGTGAGGATGTATTCTTTCGTGGACTCCTCGGCAACGGCCGGAATCGAGAAACCGACGGCGATCGAGGCGAATACCAGTGTTAGGATGTTTTTTTATTGTTAATGTGGATTTGCTACCAAGACCCGGTTAATTTTGGATTTCTGGAATGTAGTGCGGGCGTCTCGCCTGACATCGAATGACTTACGCTCGCAGCGCAGCCGCCACCATTCCTCACAGCCGAACTGCCGTCCGCAGCTAAAAGGTCAAGAATTCATGCCTGCCCCCTATAGCGGCGTGATTTTTTCAATGCTTGCGCCGACATCGATCTTGATTGTCGTCAGCTGCTTGATGGTAAACGAATTCAGGCTCTTCTGGGCTCTTGTGAGCTTTCGACAAAAACTGTCGTTTCTGCGCTGAAGGATGTGGGGCTTGTGAGGCGAAGTTTGAAGGAATGCGCCTCGCCGATAACCGGTGCCCCGGGCGCACCGCCACGCGCCCTCGGGGAGCGAATGGAAAAAAATGCGGCCGCAGGCCGGTGGATTTTTCCGACAATGTCGGGTGCGGGGCACCCCCGACGGCGGCCGGGGCGACCGCGCTCCCCGGGACCTTGTGGTTCCGCATCGATGAGGTTTCCGCACCAGTGCCTTACACGGCCGGGACGGCCGTGCCCCCCTCGTTTGGCTTGAACGTCCATTCCCTTCGAGGTTTGGCGCTATTCGTTTTGTATTCTCAGGAGAACAACGCCGTGCGAGTTCACATTGGCAGTGAAGGACTCGGCGTGGGTGCCCATGTCTTTCTGTCGCCAGAGGTCGCGGACTTTTTGTGGGCCTTGCTGTCCGAGGTCGGCCCAGGTGACAGTGATTTCGTCGGCCTTGTCTCCCCTGTTGAAGAGTCCGACGGACAGGGAACCGTCTTCCATGGGTTTATACCAGACTTCGAGATTCTCGGCTTTGACCACGCGCTGGACGGGTTTTCCTGCCGGATCCTGGTTCACCTCGATCACCTCGTCGTTGGTCAGCAGGCTCAAGGTGAAGTCGTCGAGTTGATCGATGTAGCAACTCAGCAACAACGGGTTGGACTGCAGGCACCACATGCTCATCTGCGTGTATTGCTCGTCGGGCGTCAATTTTGTCTTTCTCGGGGGGGCATTGAAGCGGTTGGGGCGGCCCCGCATGCCGACTTGCAGCATGTCCATGTCATTCCAGTGGCCGGGGCGTTGGAATTTCACCCACTCCAGTTCGTTGAAGCAGCGGGAGATGGATTCCCAACTGTCGTGGATGTCCGGCCCGGTGCGCCAGAGGTTGGCCACTTTCGAAAGGGCCGGCGCATTTTCGATCGGGGCGGCGTTTGACAAGCTCAGGACGATATCACGCCCCGACGCGCGCAAGTCCTTCGCCATGCGCTCCGTCGTCGGCACATCGTTGGGCTTCCAGTCGAACTTGATGTAGTCAAACCCCCAATCGGCCATGGCTTTGGCGTCCTTGTCGAAAAACCAGTATTTGCCGATGCGTGACGCATTGTAATGCGACACCCCCATGCCTTCTTCTCCCTGACGGCCGAAGATCTGATGTTTCTGCAAACGCTTGTCCTCGGGCAAACAGTCGGGATCAGCTGCGTCGGGGTTGTCGGATGTGGCGCCCCGGAACCCGGCGTAGGTGCCAATCCATGGGCTCGAGTAGGTGCCGATTTTGAGTCCAAGGTCATGCACATAGTCGCACAATTCCCGCATGTCCGGAAAACGCTCGTTGCCCATGAGCACCTTGGTCTCCGGATCGCGCTCACCCTGCCAGCAGTCGTCGATATTGATGTAGGTCCACCCATGATCGCGCAGGCCGGATTTGACGAAGGCGTCGGCGACTTTCTTGATGTGTTCCGCGCTCACGCCCTCGGAATAGGCATACCAACTGTTCCAGCCCATCGGCGGCGTGAGGCAAATTTCCTCGCCGACGACAATCCGGAAGGGGCGCCGGGCCGTGCCCAGGCTGTTCGAAACGACAATATCCACGACATGGGTCCCCGGTTGATCGACCTTGCCGGTGATCACGCCGGTTTCACTGTCGATGCTCAATCCCGCCGGCAATTTCTCGGCGGCATAATGCAGCGGACCGGTGCCGGTGGCTGGCACTTTGAAGAGAAAAGGACTGCCCGGCCGAACGCCGAAAATCTTCGCCCCGTTGATCCTCGGTTCCGGGGAAGGTTTGGGGGTGAGGATGTATTTGCTCATGGACTCCTCGGCAACGGCCGGAATCGAGAGTCCGACGGCGATCGAGGCGAATGCCAGGGTTAGGATGGTTGTTTTCATTGTTATTGGTGTTTTGATTTTTTCTGTTTTTTATTAGTGTTTTATAAATTTAGTTCATTTTTGAGACTCACCTGCAGCCTCCTACCCATGAAATTCCGTGAAGAACCAAAGATAGATTCCTCCTCCTGCGATGGCGCCAACTCCAGTCCCAATCAATGCGCCAATGCCCAAACCCTCCATACCGACCAACCAGAATCCTACGCCGCCGACCACCAAGGCCCCAACGATCGCACCACCGAGCGCCCATTGAAGCAGGGTCTTGGTTTCACGGGCAATAGCCTTTACGATCTCGAGAGCTGTATCCGTAAGAAATTTCCAGATCATGATTTTGGATTGGGAGTAAAATGGGGTCAGTCCCGCACATTCACATATTTTTGCGAAACAATTTATTGGGGCGAAGTTGCTTGGGGGTCGGGTGAAAATTCCGCCCGAAACTCCCAATCGCCAGGTTGCACAGTGAAGGTGATGTAGTGTTCCTCGTTTTCCTTGAAGGCGACGCCATCCACCGCGCCGGTTGGCTTCCCTTTTTCCCAGACCGGTTTGCCATTCACGGTGATCCGGGCAGGTGATGCGCCCTCGC
>CAZRLX010000254.1:0-2886 GCA_964601115.1 uncultured Chthoniobacter sp.
TTGTCGGCGAAGAGCGCGGAGACATTCCGAAAGTCCATGATGGTGAAATAGTGCTTCCCGAAATCTTCGTTGATGCGAGTGCCGCGGCCGATGATCTGCTTGAACTCGGTCATGGAGCCGATATTCGAGTCGAGGACGATGAGTTTGCAGGTCTGGGCGTCCACGCCGGTCGTCATGAGCTTCGAAGTCGTGGCAATGACAGGATACAGCTCGGAGGGATTGATGAAGCTGTCGAGATGGCGCTTGCCTTCCTCGTTATCGCCGGTGATCTGCATCACATACTTCGCGTTTGCAGCAACAAGGTCGGCGTTGGCATTTGCGAGTTCCCGCCGCATGGCTTCGGCGTGCTCGATGTCCACGCAAAAGACGATGGTTTTGGAAAACCGGTCGCTGCCTTTGAGGAACTCGGTGATCTTTTTTGCCACAAGGCGGCGGCGCTCTTCGACGACGAGATGTTTGTCGAAATCCGTGCGGTTGTAGATTCGGTCCTCGACGGGATTGCCCTCTTTGTCAGTGAAGCCGGTGGGTGGGCGCCAGCCCTCGACATCTATGTCGAGCGTGACTTTCACCACTTTGTAGGGCGCGAGAAATCCATCCTCGATGCCCTGCTTGAGCGAGTAGGTGTAGAGCGGTTCGCCGAAATACTCGGTGCTGGAAATGTGTTTGGTTTCCTTCGGGGTCGCGGTGAGGCCGAGATGCGTGGCGGAATGGAAATACTCCAGAATCTCGCGCCATCGGCTGTCCTCACGGGCGCTGCCTCGGTGGCATTCGTCCACAATGACGAGGTCGAAAAAATCTGGCGAAAATTGTTTGTAGGCGTCTTCCCAATTTCCATCCGAGAGGCCTTGGTATAGCGAGAGGTAGATGTTGTAGGAGGGATCGACCTTTTTGTGCCGGATAATCGTCATCGCACCCTTGAAATGGCGGAAGTCGCCACGGGCGGTCTGGTCGATGAGCGAGGTGCGATCGGCCAGAAAGAGGATGCGTTTTTTCAGCCCGCTCTTCCAAAGGCGATAGATGATTTGGAAGGCGGTGTAGGTCTTGCCGGTGCCTGTGGCCATGACAAGGAGGTGCCGGTTGTTTCCTTCGTTGCGGGCGATGGCCTCGACGGTGCGATTAATCGCGATTTGCTGGTAGTAGCGCGGTGCGCGAGCGGACCCATCGGAAAAATAATCCTGAGCAACGATAGGCTCGGCCTGTTCGGTGATGCCTTTGAACGCTTTGTATTTCCGCCAAAGCTGCTCGGGAGACGGGAAGGCGTGCAGCGGAATTTCCGTCTCGACGGGCCCGGAACTCACCGTCTTGTCGTGGAAAAGAAATCCATCCCCGTTGCTGCTGAAAACGAATGGAACATCGAGAGGCTTCGCATAGGCGAGAGCCTGTTGCATTCCTGCGCCGACGGTGTGGTTGTTGTCCTTGGCTTCGATAATGGCCAAAGGAATATTGGGTTTGTAATAAAGGATGTGGTCCACACGCTTCCTTGCGCCGCGCGCGTGGATTTTTCCGCGAACATAGATGCGGCCATCAGTGAAGCTCACCTCTTCCCGAATCTGTGTCTCAAGATCCCAGCCAGCGGCCACCAAGCTCGGCGTGATGAACTTGGTGCAGATGTCGCGTTCGCTCAGGGATTTTTTATTCATGAGGCACAAGTGAGACTGAAACCGTTAAATCAGAAGCCAGAGCGAGAAAACTTCCAAAAAGCCAGTTGGCCTTCCAGAGGATTCGCGGGGATTCGGTTCATTCGCGGGCAAAATTAATTTCCTGATTCTGATTCCTCTGCGTCCCAGCGTCTCTGCGGGAGGATTTGGCGGATGCTGGCGGCGAGGTTTTGGATGAGTTTGGTGATCATTGCGGGGGCATCCTAAAACAGACGGTAGGACAGCCACGGGGGGAGCAGTTTTTTTCTGAGAGAATCCGGGGAGGCTCTCACGGAGGCACCAAGGCACGGAGGGGACAATGCAGAAAACCGGAGAGTTGAGACCGGAAAATTCCTATCAGTGTCCTTTGTGGCTTCGTTATGAAGGGTTGGATTTAGAAAGGAGTTGACGAAATGGCGTCGTGTTGGAGAGTGGATTTCAAGTTGGGTCGGAAATATTCGACCGGCGTTAGGCTTCTGGAAATATCCGGAGGCCTTTCGCATTTTTAGGCAATGCGCAGTAGCCCGACGCCCTCCGTTTCCGCATCGGCATTCCGATGGAGCTTTGATTGTATGATCTCAAAGGCGCGATTCGGTTGATTGGGGCGGAGGTGGTGCAAGCCGATTGGCCGGGCGATCAAGTCGGCCAACTGAAGTCCCGCTGAGTTTGCCGTCTTGGGCACCATCACCAGTTCGAAGGGGAGCTGGCGGGAGTGGGCATTCGTGATGTCGCAGAATCGCCGGAAGGTCAGTTCGAGTTCCTTGTCTTCCTTGCGTCCGCGGCATTCGACGACAATGTGGGTGCTCCGTTCCGCCTGCCCGCGTGTTTTCAAAAATTGAAAAACGGCATTCAGGCCGGTCTCCATGGCGTAGTCGTAGGTTCCGCCAAGATGATCGGCGGCATGGCGGGCGGCGAAGGCATGCTTGTCGATGATCACAGCGACGATGGTGGCAGGAAGCTCCTGCATCAGGCTGGTGAGTTCGGACAAGAAAGGCTCCCGCCTGTGCCGCTGGATCAAAAAGGAAAACGCCCCATGGGGCTTGCGGATGTCGCGCTCGTGCAAAACGATTTCATCATGGCCCCAGTGCCTGATTTTGAACTCCTGAAGATTGCGGCAGACCTGTTGGCTGTAATCGGCCTTTCGAATCATCGCAAAAGCCAGGACGAAGGCGGGGTATTGGGGGTTGATGCTCGTAAGGCTGTGGTCGCCGCTCTCATCCACAAAGACGAGATAGTCACCAAACTCGGG
>CAZRLX010000255.1:0-2884 GCA_964601115.1 uncultured Chthoniobacter sp.
GTCCTCCTGAACAAATGCGATCTGGTGGATGAAAAAACAACGGACGCCGTGCGCGCCGCGATCAAGACGCTGAATCCCCATGCCCGAATCCTGCAAACCATCTCCTGTGAGGTGCCGCTCGCGCTTGTTCTCGGCATCGGAGGGTCGCATTTCGAGGCCGCCCACGGCGAACCCGAGCACGAATGCGGGCCGACTTGCGGGCATTCCCATGAACACGGGTTTTCGAGTGTCTCGTTCACCGCCGAGGGAACGATCGATCCCGACCGTTTCCAGCGCTTTCTCGAGGGGCTTCCCGACGGCGTCTTCCGCGCGAAGGGCTTCCTTCGCCTTCCGGAAAACCCCGCCCCGTTCACCTTCCATCTTGTCGGTCGCCGCTTCACGCTCGAGGAAACCCCTGCGGCTCGCGAGTCGTCCTGTCGGCTCGTCTTCATCGGCACGAGGTTCGATCGCGAATCCCTCTTAGGAGACCTCCGCTCCTGCCTCGTGCACTGACTTTCCAACAACCAACAACCAACAAACAAACCAACCATGTCCCACAAAACATCGTTCCGCACCACCCAGCCCCAGATCTCGAACGACTGCGGCGTCAAAACAGCCATCAACAAATCGAACTTCCCGATCTTGAACGGCATGGCGGTCTACCGCCTCTCGTTGAATCCCGGGTGCTTCCGCGAGCCCCATTGGCACGCGAACGCGGACGAACTCTCCTACTGCCTCAAGGGGAAAACCCTTGTCACCATTTTCGCCAGCGGCAACCAGCACTCGCAGTTCACCATCGAGGAGGGTGAAATGTTTTTCGCGCCCAGCGGGTCGCTCCACTCGATCGAGAATATCGGCGACGAACCCGCCGAGTTTCTGGTCACCTTCTCGCATGAAATGCCCGAGGATTTCGGCATTTCCGGATTCGCCGGTTGCCTCGATCCCACGGTTCTCGCCAACACCTGGGGGCTTCCCGTGGCCGACATCAACGGCGTCACCCGCTCGCCGATCGACATTCAAATCGGCCGCTCCAGCGTTCCCACGGTGGTGACCGAGCAGGCCTCGTATCCCAACGCCCTCAAATTCGCCATCGAGTCGCGACCGCCGCTCGTTTCCGCGCCGGTGGGTTCCGCCATCGTCGCCCGCCGCGACACTTGGCCCGCCCTCAAACACCAGGCCATGTATTCGCTGCGCGTCCAAGGCATCGGTATGCGCGAACCGCACTGGCATCCCGAGACCGCCGAGTTGGGATTCGTGCACACGGGTCGCGCGCGCATGACCGTTCAAAGCCCCGGCGGATCCGCCGAGACCTACGAACTCGAGGCCGGTGATGTGTATTTCATTCCGCGCGCCTACCCGCACCACATCGAAAACCTCACCGACAGCGAGATGCGCTTCCTCATTTTCTTCGACACCCCCGACGTGCAGGACATCGGATTCACCGGAGCGATTCCCGCATTCTCCACCGGCATCACCGGCCCGTCGCTCGGTCTCTCCTCGGAGCAGGTCGCGCGCATTCCCAAGCTGCCCTCCGATTCGCTCCTCGTCGCCAAAGCCAACCCCGTCGCGAAATAAGCCATGGAAACCTTCAACAACCGCCGCGCTGGAAGGTTGCTTCGCGCCGCATGAAAAAGTCGGCTCGGTGGAGTTGAGGCATCTCCACGGAGTTGGGTGGCGGTAGGAAGCGGCGCATTCCCAGCGAATCAGGCGCTTGTGCAAGTGAAGATGAGGGTTTTAGTTTGGAATCATGCAAATGCAATCGGCCCAAGCGGAAGACCGATCCGCCGAGGAATCGGATAGAAACCGGCGTTTCGACCGCAAGGAGGAATGGAAAAACCGGCCGGGGAATCGTTACACGGCCGAGGAAATTCTCGCGCCCTCGAAGGGCGCCGAATGGAAGCTGGCCGAGCGGGAAGAGAAATTCATCTGGCCATGCCCGTGAGCAGCACTCAGGTCGATTGGGAGGTGGTTAAAGAAGTCTTGGCGCGAATCTCGCGGGAGTCTCCTGATTTTTTAGAGGAGAATATTTTGATCGGTGGAGCCGCGGTGTGGTTTTACCGGAGTCTTTTGGAGCGCGCGTGGGATGTCGATTTTCCCGCATCGGTTTTCAGCCATGAGGAGAACCGGATTTGGTTGTCCAAGGATGTGGATTTCATTGGAACGCCCTCGAAGGACATCGCGTCCAAACTGGGCGTCGACCTGGATGGCGATCCGCCGGCGGCGCGGATTGACGGGGTTTGGATCGATTCGCCGGATGAAGGGCTGTTCATCACCCGCGAGCGAGCAGCGATCACAGCGCTTCGAACGGAATTGCCTGATGGAACGGAAATCCAAATCGCCAGTCCGGTGCTACTTCATCGGGAAAAAACCGAGTTGATCCGACGCAAAAACCGGCCGCAGGACAGGCTGCATTTGGAGACGCTGGAACGGGCGGCGAGGTTAATTCTTTGCCAACTCGCAGAGGTGTCCGAATTTTCCAAATCTTCCTGCCGCGAACTTTTCCGACTGCTGAAGGAAGCCCAGGAAAATTCCCCCGGTCTGCTGCATGATTCCGCCTTGCATCGAAGATTGTCGCAGGCGTTGCCGCGAATGCGCGGGGAGACTGCTTGCCGAAGTGTGGTCCACTTGCTGGAGAAACAAATCCTGCCGAGGGTGCCCTGAGACAGGCCCTTTGACTGACAAAAAAGGTCTTTCTGATTCCACGCATATCGAATGATGGGTAGCGTTGAGTCCCCATGAATTCCTTCCTTCCATTCAACAACCGCCGCGCCCCCGTTTACTCGAAGCTCGGCCTTGCCTGCTCCAGCCAGCCGCTCGCTGCGACTGTCGGGCGCGACATCCTCAAGGCCGGCGGAAACGCCGCCGATGCCGCTGTTGCCATGGCGGCGATGGTCAATGTCACCGA
>CAZRLX010000256.1:0-2851 GCA_964601115.1 uncultured Chthoniobacter sp.
TAAAAATCTCCAGTCAGTTAATGATATAGAATATTTAGTTGCGTTAATTAATTGAAAAAGTTGTTGCGCCACCAAAACCAGCATTAGTAGCAAATGTACCATCACCAGTAAATGTATGAACAATATAACCTGATGGCGTAGTTACAGTACCACCAGTGGCCTGTTGTCCCTCAGCATCAGAATAGCGAATGATTACGATACCTGAACCACCATTACCTCCTTTAGCAGGAGCTGCTTGATTTTGTCCGCCACCTCCACCACTACCAGAATTTGTTCCAGCATCACTTCCATTTGTGCTTCCAGAACCAGCTCCAGCATTTGGACTTCCAGCAGCTCCTCCGCCACTTTGTCCTGAGCCGCCTCCTCCTCCAGCATATGTTGCTGGAGTTCCAGAAATTGATGAGGATGAACCTGAGCCACCATTTCCACCATCTACTCCACCAGAAGGACCATTTCCTCCTACACTTCCAGCACCACCTCCACCACCTCCATTACCACCGCCGCCAGACGATCCTCCATTGTTTCCTTGACCTGGAGTTCCACCGCCGCCATTAGTTCCATCAGAACCACCGCCACCAGAACCACCAGATTCACGAAAACCTGCTGAACCAGCTGGCCCAGCATTAGAACCTCCACCACCTCCGCCAATAGATGTAAATGAGGAAAATATAGAACTAGATCCGTTAGATCCTGCTGGCGGTTGAGTTGATGGTGTAGAAGGAGTTCCTGGACCTCCAGCACCAACAGTTATTGAGTAGGGAGTTGAAGCTAATATTGTATGTCCAGAACCAGTTAGAAAACCTCCAGCACCACCGCCGCCAGATGACCGACATCCTCCACCGCCTCCACCTGCAACCACAAGGTAATCTACAACAGTATTTGCAGCACCTGTCTGTGTCAACCCAACAGGAAACCCTTGTCCCCGTGGTCGCACTAATTTGCCGTCAGTTCTGTTTTTGAAAAATTTAATTGATGCCATGATTAGTTGATTGCGTATTGTGCAGTAATGCTAGCATTAGAAGTGAATGTTCCATCGCCAGTAAAAGTATGTATGGTGTATCCCGGTGAAGTTGATACGGTGCCTCCAACAGCACCTTGGCTACCAGAGTAACGAACAATTACGATACCAGAGCCACCAGCGCCTGTAGGATTTGCAAAGGCAGATCCAGAGCCACCGCCACTACCTGTGTTTGGTGTTCCTGAAACGCCACTTTGTCCTGGAGATTGACCTCCAGCACCTCCGCCACCAGACCCACCTGAACCACCTGAACCAACTTCTCCACCTCCACCTCCACCGCCTGCTCTTGTTACTGGAGAACCACTAATAGAAGATGTTGATCCACTACCGCCATTTCCTGATGTTGCTCCTGACGCATTTCCTCCTGCGCCACCCGCACCACCGCCTCCAGCACCGCCTGCTTGTGAAACTTGATTTCCTGTTCCGCCATTATTTCCTTGCCCAGGTGTTCCTGAACCTCCTGTTACTCCAAAATATGTTCCTCCACCACCAGAACCTCCTGGTGAACCCCCAACAGGATTAGAAAAACCAGCACCACCACCTCCACCAACAGCAGTTAATGCTGGTCCAAAAGTAGAATTTGATCCTGAACCACCGTTAAGAACTGATGAAGGTTGAGCCGAAGCACCTCCTCCACCAACAGTCACATTATAAGAAACGCCTGTGGTTATAGAATATGAAGAACCGGAAAGATATCCTCCAGCACCTCCTCCACCACCGGCACGATGGCCACCAGCTCCTCCTCCAGCAACTACAAGGTAATCTACAGATGTTGGACCACCAGTTTCAGCAGCAACTGTCTGCGTCAACCCAGTAGGAAACCCTCTACCTTTGGGTCTCACAAATTGTTTATTGTTATCTGCTTTAAGAAATTCGATGGCCATGATTAATTGATTGAGAAAGTTGCTGCGCCACCAAAGTCAGCATTAGTAGAAAATGTGCCATCACCAGTAAAGGTATGAACAACATAACTAGATGGTGTTGTTACAGTACCACCTGTAGCTCTTTGTGTAGCACCAGCGTAACGAATGATTACGATGCCTTTGCCGCCAGAACCTGCTTGACCATTACCAGAACCTCCACCACCGCCGCCAGTATTTGGTGCTCCTGAACCACCGACAGCTCCAGGCGTAGTTGCACCAGTTCCTCCAACAGGACTAGAACCACCAATTCCCACTGGTCCATTAAAAACTCCACCACCACCGCCACCAGCATATGTTACTGAGGAACCAGAAAATGGAGTTGTAGTTCCAATACCACCATCTCCTGCTTTATATGGAGAACCATCTGTACCGTTACCTCCTACTCCTCCAGCGCCGCCGCCACCTCCTCCAGAATAACCTGTTGTTCCAGAAGCACCTGGGCCACTAGAACCACCATTGTTACCTTGGCCTGGAGTTCCATTTCCACCCGAAAAAATTCCTGTGCCTCCACCGCCGCCACCCGAACCGCCAGCAAGTCCAGTATTGAGTGGCGATGTTCTTCCGCCACCGCCGCCGGCCGTGGACACTATAACTGATGGACCAACATTTATAAAAGACCAAGAACCATTTATTCCTTGTTGAGACAGGCCTGGACCAGAATTTCCTGGACCACCTGCGCCAACAGTTATAGCATGAGAAGTAGAAATACTTAAAGGTTGATTAGAAGCTATTTTTAATCCTCCAGCACCACCTCCTCCGCAACCAGTTCCCGCATAACCCGCTCCAGAACCTCCACCAGCAACTATTAGATAGTCAATGACGGTATTTGCTGCGCCTGTCTGTGTCAATCCAACAGGATACACAAACCCCGTTGGTCTTGTGAACTTCAGATTGGGTTCGGCATTTATAT
>CAZRLX010000257.1:0-2841 GCA_964601115.1 uncultured Chthoniobacter sp.
CCCCCGGCTTGCAAACCGGCGAGGGTTTGCCCACGGGCGCGTGTGTCATTCCATCAGTCGATGCCATGGGAGTCAGTTGGTGGCGGGTTTCCCGCGTCGGCGGGCCGCTGTTGTTGATTGGTTCGATTTCATCTTTTTAGTTTTTCCGGAGGAGGCTTTGAGACGGGCCAGCAGTTTGGCGTATCGGGGGGCCGACAGGGGCAACTCCACGGTCGTGTCTTCGATGCTGGAAAGCAGGATCGCATTTGCCAACTCCACCGAGTGGATTCCCTCCTCGGCGGGCGAAATCAGCGCCTCGCCGTGGAGGATGGCGTTGGTGAAATTTTTGAGGATTCCGACATGCTGTTCCCCGCGATGCGGCGGGAGCGGAATCGAGACATCCCAGACCGGCGGGCGGCCGAACTTCTGGTCGGTGGTGCGGCTGAATTCGGTGGCGGGAATCTCGTTTCGACGAAACGCGATGCTCCCGTTCTCGACCACCACGCGTCCTCTCTCGGCAGCCACCTCCAGGCGGTTCGTGCCGGGGGCCTCGCCGGTCGATGTGATGAAGACGCCTGTCATTCCATCGGGATACTCGAAATAGGCCGTCACATCATCCTCCACTTCGATGCGGTGGTAGCGGCCGAATTGGCAGAAGCCCCGCACCTTGGATGGCATGCCGAACATCCATTGGAAGAGATCGAGATTGTGCGGGCATTGATTGAGCAGCACTCCCCCGCCCTCGCCCGCCCACGTCGCACGCCATCCGCCTTGGGCGTAGTAGGCCTCCGTGCGGAACCAATCGGTCGCCGTCCAATGCACTCGCCGGATTTTTCCAAGCTCGCCGGAGGTCACGAGGTGGCGGAGCTTTTGGTAAACCGGATCGGTGCGTTGGTTGAACATGGCCGCAAAGACCTGTGTGGAGCGGCGGTGGGCGGCGATCAACTTGAGCGCCTCCGCTTTTTCGACCGCGATGGGTTTTTCCACCAGCACATGCAGGCCGGCTTTGAGCGCGGCGATTCCGATCTCGGCATGCGAGTCGTGCGGGGTGCTCACGAGAACGGCATCGACTGATCCCGAGCGAATGAGTGCCGATGGGTTCTGGAACCAGGGAATGCCCGTAAACTCGGTCGCTGCGGACTGGTGCCTGTCGCAGACCGCCGCCAACCCGCACCCCGGCACGAGGCCTTGGAAAACAGAGCGCGCGTGGTGTGTGCCCATGGCGCCGAGCCCCACGACGCCCAGCCTCACCGTGGAGGGTTTTTTGGAGTTGGATGGCATTGAGATTTCGTTCGAGCAACTGCGGGCCGATCTCCGCACTACCGCTCTTTGCCTTCCCTCTTGAAAATCCTGTCCAAACTTTGGTTCACGCAGCCTCCCGCCGACGACGTCCCCTGATCCATGCCACGCCCGCTCCAGCGAGGAGCAGCGCCGCAGCCACCCAGGTCTCCGCCTCAGGCACTGGAATCACTTCGTATTGGAACCCGCTGCCGAAGCCGAGTTGGAACCCTGTCCCCACAAAGCTGCTGCCGAAGTCGCTGTAGAAGCTGATTCGATCAAGCTCCCCGCTGCCCAATGCCCGGTTGAAATAAATCTGGTCCGTGTTGTTCCCGGTCCCGCCGTTCCACAGCGTCGTGCCGGTCCAGTTGTGCACCGCCAGCGTGTAGCTTCCCATAAACAGATCCGCAAAGATCGCCACCACACTTCCGGTGCCGAGGTCGATCACCGAGTTGGCCGAGAGCGTCAGCGCGCCGATCGTGTCGGTCACATTCCCGCTGAACGTGAGATTGCCGCCGGCAAGTTCGATGCCGGTTGAGTCCCCGATCGCGTTGTCGGCGGTGACAAGGAGCGAGCCGCCTGTAACCGAAATGTTGCCAGTGGCTCCAAGCGCGCCAGCAGCGCTGGCCTGCAGCGTTCCTGCATTGATGGTCGTGTCGCCGGTGAAGGTGTTGTTTGCCGTTAACACCAGCGCGCCAGAGCCATTTTTTGTGATGCCCGCACTCGTGCCGGCAACCGACCAACCCACATTCATCGCGCCCGCGGCGCCCACATCGATCACGCGGTCGGCTCCGTTCAGGTCGATTCGGCCGAGACCACCGCCGGAGTTTGTGAAATTCGCCGTGGTGCTGGCATTCACGTCGATGTCACCACCCAGCACAAGACCCAGGGTGGAGGTGCCGCTGGCTGGAGAAAAATCAAATGTCACATCCCCGAGGGTGGATGTTGCACTTGTGATGATGCGGGCGGTATTCGACGCAAAGTTCAAGCTGCCGCCGGTAAAGGAGGAGGCGGAATTCAGGGTCAGCGTGTTGCTGGAGCGGCGAAGACTGCCTCCCGACATGGTGAGGGAGTTGATTGTTTCATTATAAACCGAAAGCTCGATGCTTCCGCTTGTCAGCGTGACAGCGGCGGTATCCGCAATTTGATTCGTCGCCGCCACGGTGAGCTGACCACCGCTGATGGTGATATCTCCTACGATGGTTTCATTGTTCGCAGCCGTGTTTTGGAGTCGGATGGTGCCCGCGCTGATCGTGGTCGTGCCGGTGTAGCTGTTGTTTCCGGTGAGCAGGAGCTGGCTGGTTGCGTTTTGAGTCAGTGAACCCGTGCCGCTGATCTCGCCGGAGAATGTTTGGGCGTTGGTGCCGCTGTAGATGAGTGTGCCGTTGTTGGAAATATTCCCCGCGTAGCTGCCGCCTCCAAGAAGGCCCGCAGCACCGATCTCAATTGTGCCTGCATTGATCGAGATTGTTCCTGTGTAGGTGTTCGCTCCGGAGAGGGTGAGAGTGCTGCTGCTGTTTTGTGTCAGCGCCCCCGAGCCGCTGATGACTCCCGAAAGGGTTTGGTCGTTGGTGCCGGAATAAA
>CAZRLX010000258.1:0-1635 GCA_964601115.1 uncultured Chthoniobacter sp.
GCACGTTCCACAACTGGGGCAACTCGTCCAACCGCGACACACGCAACCAATGCCCAAGCCGCGTCACCCGGGGATCGCCCTCCACCGTGTAAAGCCCCTTGAATTCGCTGCCGACTTCCATCGTCCGGAATTTGTAAAGGGTGAACAAGTTCCCGTGCTGGCCCACGCGCGTCTGGCTGAAAATCACAGGCCCCCGCCTCTCGAGCTTGATCAGGAGAGCCACAACAGCCATGACCGGCGACATGACAAGCAACGTCAGTGAGGCCAATCCAATGTCGAACACACGCTTCAGCGAGGCGAATGCCGAGTGCTGCACGAGTTGAAACCCCGAATCCAACGGCCACGTGCGGCTCAACAAATCCGGCGGCATCTTCTGCCAGTATGTCTCGAAAAACGAATGCATCGTGTAGACGGGCAACTCCTCGAAGTGCACAGCGACAAGCGATGTCAGCAGATCGTTCGCCAAATGCTCGGGCGGGGCCGCGATCACGATCGCCTCGTGCTCCAGGTGGGGATTCTCCTCCAAATTCTTGAGCACCCCGGCCGCATCGGAGAGGTAGACCGGCGAACCAGGGCCGGCGACATTCGAGCCGATCACTGCGTCACCCGTGGCAAAGAAGCAAATTTGCTGCTTCAGGCCGTTCGCCATGCAACTCTTGTAGAATCTCTCGCCGCACTCACTATCGCTAACCACAAGCAGACGCCGGCTTTCCCTCAGGCTCTGCGATGATCCGAAAAACAACCGGCGCTGAAAGAGCGACACCAGACCGAATACCAGAAACGAGCCGCTGAAAATCGCGCGACTCGAGGCCACCGCCCCTCCGAACGAGGCGACCAGATACACCGCGAACGCCGACACCAAAAACGCCGCCAGACATGCGATCAAATGCTCGCTGGAATACCCGGGCGACTTCATGTCCGATCGAGGGTCATACGCCCCGACCAGACTCAACGTGAAAACCGAGAGCAGCATTGGAACCAACACCTCGGCCCATCCATAGCGGTTGAAATCCCCTGACAACTCGGACAGCCCAATATATGTGCCGCACCACACCGCACAGTCCAGAACGATCAACAACACCATCAGCCACCGCTCGCGTCCGGACCCACGCGCCACTCTCAACCCCTCGGGAAACAAGACCGGATTCCGCGACACAAAAAGGTGCGAATCTCGTTCGCTGGCTTGCATGGATTGACTGGCCATTGGTGAAAGGGGGGGTGGAACTGGAGAAAAATAAGCCACTCCCTGCTGTGCGTAAAGAGACAATTTATTCACCGGGTGAGACAAAAGAGGGTCAATGAACGCCTATGCGTCCATTGACCCTCCGGTGAAACCCGCTTGCCTCTGCGCCTGGAAAATCAGGCGAGGTCGAAACGGTCGAGGTTCATGACCTTGTTCCAGGCCGCCACAAAGTCGGCCAGGAACTTGGCCGAAGCATCGGCGCTACCGTAGACCTCGACAAGCGCACGCAGGATGGAATTCGAGCCGAAGACGAGATCGACACGGGTGCCGGTCCATTTGACCTCTCCGGTCTTGCGGTCGCGGCCCTCGAACTCCTGCTCGTCGGCCGAGACGGGCTTCCACTCGACTCCCATGTCGAGGAGGTTGACGAAGAAGTCGTTCGTGAGCGTGCC
>CAZRLX010000258.1:1735-2835 GCA_964601115.1 uncultured Chthoniobacter sp.
TTCTCCAAAAACCGGCGGGAGATTTTTTCATAGGCCGGGTCGAACCTCAGCGAGAGGTCGGTTGTGAGCATGGTCGGCAGATGCCGCTTGGACGGATCGGCGGCGTCGGGAATGCTGGCTTCCGCATTCTTGGCGACCCATTGGTTCGCACCTGCCGGGCTTTTGGTGAGTTCCCATTCGTAGTTGAAGAGGTTCTCGAGATAGTAATTGCTCCACTTGGTCGGGGTCTGGGTCCAGGTGACCTCCAGCCCGCTGGTGATCGTGTCGCCGCCCTTGCCGGACTTGTAGGAACTGATCCAACCCAACCCCTGCTCCTGAATCGGGGCGGCTTCGGGCTCGGGTCCGACATGCTTGGCATCACCCGCGCCGTGGCATTTTCCAAAGGTGTGACCGCCGGCGATAAGTGCCACGGTCTCCTCGTCGTTCATGGCCATGCGGGCGAAGGTCTCGCGGATGTCGCGCGCCGCCGCCACGGGATCGGGGTTGCCGTTCGGCCCTTCGGGATTCACGTAGATCAGCCCCATTTGGACCGCCGCAAGCGGATTCTCAAGCTGGCGGTCGCCGGTGTAGCGCCTGTCGTCGAGCCATGTCCGCTCGAGGCCCCAGTAAATGTCCTCCTCGGGCTCCCAAATGTCCGCGCGACCCCCGGCGAAGCCGAAGGTTTTGAACCCCATCGTCTCGAGGGCCACATTGCCGGCGAGAATCATCAGGTCGGCCCAGGAAATCTTGCGGCCGTATTTTTGTTTGATCGGAAGAAGAAGTCGGCGGGCCTTGTCGAGGTTGGCGTTGTCGGGCCAGCTGTTCAGCGGAGCGAAGCGCTGGCTGCCGTTCCCGCCACCGCCCCGCCCGTCGCCGGTGCGGTATGTTCCGGCGCTGTGCCACGCCATGCGAATAAAGAGCGGACCGTAATGCCCGAAATCGGCGGGCCACCAGTCCTGCGAATCGGTCATGAGCGCCGCGAGATCCTTTTTCAACGCCGCGTAATCGAGGCTTTGAAATTCCTTCACATAATCAAAATCCCCGCCCATCGGATCGGATTTTTCCGAGCGCTGGTGGAGGATTTTCAAGTTCAGCTGATTCGGCCACCAGTCGGAGTTGGA
>CAZRLX010000259.1:0-2832 GCA_964601115.1 uncultured Chthoniobacter sp.
TCCCGAACGAGGCGCTCTACCAAGCTGAGCCACGGCCCGATGTGAATTGCGCCACTGTTGAGTGACTCGCAGGACTGATCTCATTGCCCGCGGGGAGTCGCAAGTAAAAACGCAGGGTTTGGCGCTGGATCAGGACCCTCACGGAGTGAAGATCCCGAAAAATCCCTTTTCCATCCTGTGCCCACTGGGGCATTGATTGTGGCGATGTCGAAGCACGAAATCCTCAACACTCCCGAAGACCGCATCCAATACAGGGAATACAAAATCATTTTGCAGCCCCAGCATTTCACCACGCCGAAGGCGTTTGAGGATTTCTGGAAAATTGTCCGCCACACCGCGAAGAAGTTTGGTGTGAAGGTTCGGGAGGCGGAGGGGGCGTTCGAGAGCCATGTGCGCGAGGTGCTGTTTTTCGACACCCAGGATTTCGCGCTCTACAAGAACCATTTCATCCTGCGGTTGCGCACGCGCTACAAGGGGGGGTGGCCGGAGGGAATTCCCGAGTTGACGTTCAAGTTCCGGCATCCTGAGTTCAAGCAGGCGGCGGCGGTGAATGTGCACCCGGAGCTTCCCGGCGGGATCGCGCGGATCAAGTTCAAGGAAGAGCTTCTTCCGGTGAGGGAGGCGCTCGGCGGGCTGCGGTCGATTTTTTCGCACAACTGCGTGCTGGCAAAGACTCGCGAGGGGTTGGAGTTGGCGGTGAAGGATTTGGCGTCGTCGTTTCCGGCGGTCAAAAGCCTCGAGGCAGACCACGAGGCGCCGTTGCGGCTTGTGAACGACATGGCCGTGGAGGAGGTGCAGGTGGATGTCGGCGAGCTGAATTTCGGGGAGGGATTCCACGGCAAGACATCGATCGCGGTCTGGCGCACACGGAAATACGAGAAAGCCTTTTGCGGAGAGTTCGCCTTCCAGTGCAGGTTCGACAGCGAGGAGGAGATCCACAAATCGAGCCTCCGCCGCGCCGATGACTTCTACAAAGCGCTCCAGTTGGAGGCGCACGAGTGGGTCTCACTCGGCACCACGAAGACGGCGCTCGTTTACAACCTCGGATCCAATGCCGTCCGCACCGAATAGCGCCCCCACCGCCGGAGCCATCTTTCTGGCGTTCGCCCGCATCGGCGTGACGAGTTTCGGGGGTGGGCTCATCGCCTATTTGCAGGATGCGATCGTTACGGAGAAAAAATGGATGGACGAGGAGGAGTTCCTCGCCGCGCTGGAGATCGGTCAGACGCTTCCCGGTCTCAACTCGGTGAACGTCTCGATCATCGCCGGACGCAAGCTGGCAGGGCCTGTCGGAGCCGTTGCCGCAGCCTCGGGGTTGCTTCTGCCGGGCGTCGCGTTGCTTCTCGTGCTCGGCTTGCTGTATCAACGCTTTCACCACAATCCCGACATCGCCGCCGGTCTCGCCGGAGTCGCCGCAGCCGCTGTGGGCCTGCTTTTGCAGGTCACGCTGAAGATCGGCGCGAAGCAATTCCTGCACCTCCGCGATCTGGCGTTTGTGCTTGTCACGTTTGTGCTGGTCGCGTTTTTCCACGCCTCGCTTCCGGTGATCCTTTTCCTTGTCGCACCAGTAGCCATCATGCTGTGCCGCCCGCCAAAAAAGACAACCCATGAGTGATCTTGTCCGGCTCCTGAATGTGTTCTGCCTGCTCTCCCTCATGGCTGTGGGGGGCGGCACGGCGGTGCTTCCGCAAATGCAGCACGAGGCGGTGGGGGAAAACCACTGGGTGACCGAGACCCAGTTCGCCACCATTTACAGTCTGGGGCAAATGGCCCCCGGGCCGAACATGTCGATGGTTGTCTTGATCGGATGGCAGGCCGCCGGAGTCGCCGGGTTGCTGGTGACACTCGTGGCGTTTTACCTGCCCTCCAGTTTTCTCGCCTATGGCTGCAGCTACGCGTGGGACTATTTCAAGGACAACCCCTGGCGCGAGGCAGTGCAGCGCGGCATGGCCCCGATCACGATTGGCCTTATGCTCGCCGGGGTGCACGCCGTCGGGAAGACCGCCTGCATCAACCCCTCGCACAGCCTGCATCACAATCTGATCACCGCGGGCATCGGCCTCGCGGTGACTGCGATCCTCTTCGCCAAACACATCAACCCGGCCCTGCTGATGCTGGTCGGCGGCATCGTCGGGTGGTTTTTCCTGAGGGGAAACTGACGAAAAACATCGGGGCGAGAGGATTCGAACCTCCGACCTCCTGGTCCCAAACCAGGCGCTCTACCAAGCTAAGCTACGCCCCGAAAAAAACAGAGGAGTTAACGTGCACCCAAGGGCAGGGGGTTGCAATCAGAAAAAGGCGCGTTTGAGAGCGCCGGGGTCGCTATGCGTGGTATTCTTGGAGGCTTTTGACGCTGTAGCCGGATTTTTGCATGGCGCGGATGGCTTGGATGGAGGCTCGGGCGGCGCGGAGGGTGGTCATTGTCGGGACTCGGGCGGCGACGGCGGCGCTACGGATGGCGACTTCGTCTTCGCGGGGGGCCTGGCCGTTCGGGGTGTTGAGGATGAATTTGACTTCGCCGTTTTTGATCGAGTCGACGACATTCGGGCGGCCTTCGCGGATTTTGAGCATGACGGGCACGTCGAGACCGTGTTCGGCGAAGTAACGTGCGGTGCCGGAGGACGCGTGGACCTGGAAGCCGAGGGCGTGGAGATCGCGGGCGACTTCGAGGGCGGCGGGTTTGTCGGAGTCTTTCACGCTGATAAAGACGGTGCCTGAGAGCGGGAGGGCCGGTTGGGCGGACATCTGGCTTTTCGCGTAGGCGATGCCAGGGTCTGCGTCGATGCCCATGACTTCGCCGGTGGAGCGCATTTCGGGGCCGAGGATGATGTC
>CAZRLX010000260.1:0-2827 GCA_964601115.1 uncultured Chthoniobacter sp.
CGCTGGGCAACCCCGAGTGGTTTTTGGTGTATCTCGACGCACATGCCGGATTGGAGAAATGGGGCGAGGTGTTTTCAATGCTCGACGCAGAGACCATCGTCGGTCTTTCGGACAGTATCAGGCTGTTGTTCCTCGCGCGGGCCGCGCAGAAGTCGGGGGACTTCGAGGGCGCCGGGGATGCGTGGCGCGAGATGCACCGCAATCTGGCCTACGAAAAGCCCGAGGTGGCATCGTTTGTGGCGAATTACACCGCGAAAATCGGAGAGACGGGACAGGCGTTCAAAGCGTTTTCCACCATGTCGAAACAACGCGAGACCGCATTGCAAGGGTATCTGGGCATGATCCGGTTCTGGCCGCCGGACAAGCCGATGGACGAGTTGATTGCGACATATTCCGAGATGCTCGAGGAATTTCCAGGCATCGGGGAGGCTCAGCTTGACCTCGCTTATCTCCAGTTGCTGACAAACACGAACAGCATGGAGGCGGCGGGAAGGGCAACGGAGCTTTACCGCCTCGAGCCCTCCTCCTTGGCGACGTTGAGCGTGGCCGCGCTGGGGTATTTAAGAAACGGATCGCCCATGGGGGCGGACAATCTCTACGAGGGGAAGACGATTCCATGGGAGGAGGCGCCGCATCCGTGGAGGGCGGTGCGTGTCGCGGTGTTGCGCGCCAATGGCAAAACGTCGGAGGCCTCGGAGCTGGCTGCAACCATCAATCCCGGGAAATTGCGTCCCGAGGAGAGGGAATTGCTTGAGACTCCCGTCGGCGTTCAGGCCCGCTGAATCCAAGAGAACGGCAGCGCTCCGTGGGAGAGCATCCAGTCGTTGAATTTTTTGAGGGTCCACGAACCGTGCTCGACATGGTGCCGGTGCAGTTTTTCGACCTCGAGACGGCCGAGGAGGTAGCTCATCGGCACTGTCGGGCTTGAGGTATACCAGTTCACGTCCCCTGTCGCCCTCGCGGCGGTGAAGTGAACGCCATTCTGGAGTTGTTTGACTGCGGCCGAGTGGCTGAGCGTGCCGTCGTGCAGACCGCAGTCTATCACGATCCGGTGGGCGCGCCAGAGGGCGTCGTGGAGCTGGATCAATTCCGCGCGGGGAATGTTCACCAGGTGGTGCCGCACGGCGTTGAGTTCGCACCACATCGTCCAACCCTCGTAGAAGATCGCGTGGGAGAAGAGGCGCCGCAGGCGGCTCGGGTGGCGGAATTGGGTGACGAACTGGAGGTGGTGGCCCGGGTAGGCCTCGTGGACACAGGTGAGTTCAAGTCCGTGGTGCTGGCGGATTTCAGCGGCCTTTCGTCGGGGATCGGATTGGTCGAGCCCGAGGTCGTTCACCCAGAAGATGCCGGTGTGGCTTTTGGAGAAGGGTTCCGGAGCGCTGTAGGCCGCGGTCGGGAACTGGTGTTTCAGAAACGGAGGGACCGGCAACACCTTGAGGCGCTCTTGCTTTGGAAGGGTCACGAGGCCGATGCGCCCGAGGCGTTCTTTGATGGCCGAGGTTTCCTCGGCGTAGAGGTCGATGAGCGGCTTTCCTGGTTGCCACTGCTCGGCAGCGTCTTGGATGAGTGCCTGTGCGGACTTTTTTCCGTGGCGCTTCGCGGCTTGTTTGAGGAGGTGTTCGTGGAGGGCGATCTGGTGGAGGCCGACCGCGCGTGCCTCGGAAAGGGTGAGGTCGAGGCCGAGTTGTTCGCGGATAAGGAACTCGAAGCGTTCACGGCCGATGGAAAAACCGCCCTTCGGTCCCTGCGGCTTGCGGGTGATCCCTGCAGCGTAGCGGTTGAACGCACGTGCCGCAGAGTCCAGGAGCGGCTTGATCCCGGCGGTGCGTGCCGATGCCGCCATGAGAGCCGGTTCCAGTTCCACGAGAAACTCGACCGAGCCAGCGCAGGACTGGACGGCGAGAGAGGTCCAGAGGGGATCGGGGGATTTCACGCACTCCTGTCCGGCTTCAAGGAAGTCGGGAATGAGAGCCAGGCGCGCCTCGATGGCCGGAAGCATGCGACGGAGATCGCCTTCGCCGCGCACCACGAGTTCGAAGACGGCATCGATCGCCGCATTGCAATGCTCCTGCGGATTCGTGCGCCATCTCGCCAGATCGCGCTGGAACAGCAGGCCGGTGCGGAGACGGGCCAGGAGGCCGCGGCGGTCCAGCCAGAGGGCGCCGTGGAAGGCGGATTCCGGGAGGTCCTCGACCTGGCGGAGGGTTTTTTCCAGAAGCTTGATGTGGGTGAGGTGGACGCCCGGGGAGTTTTCACCGAGTCGGGTGTCGTATTTGCGGAGTCCGAGTTTGCTCGCCTGTTCGGGAAACAATTCGCAAGTCATCTCGAGCCAAGCGGTCCAAATCGAACGGAAGGCCGTGTGGATGGACTTCGGGCTTGGTTCTGCCATCGGGGACGTTTTCATGGTGTGTGAAAATGGAGCCTTGGAGGCTCGTGTGCGCAAGGTGGGGTTAATTTCGACCGTTGCGCCGTTCGTCGAAATAGCGGTTCGTTTCCGAGGCGATGACTCCCCCGAGGAGGAGAAGGGAAACGAGATTCGGAATCGCCATGAGGCCGTTCATCGCATCCGAAAAATTCCACACGGCTTCGGATTTCCACACGCAGCCCGCGAACACGGCGGCGACCCATGCGATCCTGTAGATCGGAATCACTCCGACGCCAGCCAGGTATTCGACAGCCTTCTCGCCGTAGTAGGACCAGCCGAGAATCGTCGAGAAGACAAACGTGAGGAGGCCGGCGACAAGGATGAAATCGCCGAGAAAGCCGATTCGGTGGAATGCCGCGTCGCAGAAGGTCGCTTTTGTCATGTCCGCCGATTGCCAGTCCC
>CAZRLX010000261.1:0-2808 GCA_964601115.1 uncultured Chthoniobacter sp.
ACAACGAAAAGCTCGATGTCACCTCCGTGGCGCACGATCCGGAGACGGGAATGCTCTGGGTGACGGATGGCTACGGGCAATGGCGCGAGGGGGATTTCGGGGGGAGAATGATTTATGCCTTTGATCGAAATTTGAAGCTGCGCATGAAGGTGGATTGTTCCGCGTATCCTTGCGGAGCCTTGCATGAACCCCACTGGATTTATGCCGACCGCCGGAAAGGCCACACGGAGATTTATGTGGCGGACCGGAAGAATCACCGCTTGGTCGTTCTGAATGGTCGCGGAGAGTTCCAGCGCACGGTGAGCGGCGGCTTGGTCACCCCCTCGAGCATCGGCGGCTTTGACGACAAGTTGGTCGTGGCGGAACTGGAGGGTCGCATTCACATCCTCAACAAGGAGGACGAAATCATCGCCACATTGGCCAGCGGAGCGGACTATGTGAGGGAAGAGGGATGGCCCAACCGCACCTCACCCCACGGGCCGATCAGTCCAGTGCCCATCTTGGAAGCCGGCCGCTTGAACAGCCCCCACGGCTTGGCGGTGGACCCAGCAGGCAACCTCTACATCAGCGAATGGCTCAAGGGGGTCCGCATGACCAAACTCCACCTCAAGCAGCTTGGTGGCTGAACCTGCATTCTGAGACCACCAGGATTTTACCGCATCGCGGACGGGGGGTGACCAAACAGTCGGCTGAACGAACGGCTGAATGTATGGATGTCCGGATATCCTGCCCGCTCCGAAACGCCCTTCACGCTAAGTCCCTCCTCTTTGATCCAGTTCGCCGCACGGCGCAGTCGCGTTTCACGCAAATAGCGGCCGATGCTCAATCCAGTTTCCTCCCTGAAGCGCGATCGCAGGTGGCTTTCACTCATGGAGAGTCTTCGGGCCAACTCCGCAAGCCTGATGCCGGGGTGCCGCAACTGCAGTGCGTGAACAGACCCGATCATGTTCCCGCGCTGGTCGGCCTCACGGGAATCACGAGCAGGATAAAGTGCCCTGAGCAGCCGATAGAGGCGTGAGGAAAGCAAAAGACCATCCCGCGCTGATCGGATCCATTCCTCAATGAAAGAGGAAAGGAGGCTCTGCGCAGCGGGGTCGAGACGACGGGTTCCCCTCCAGGCCTCGCTGGAAACCGTATGCTGCGGCCAGTCGAAGGTGACGAAAACCCAGTTCAGCCTTTTTGCAATCTTTGCGTAGGAATGAAGATGAAGGGGAGGAATAAGCAGGGTTTCAGCCGGGCCGAGTGATTCGCTCGAGCCGTCGATCATCACATTGCCGCGACCACGCAGGGAAATGATGAGAACCCAACGCTGGTGCAGGTCGGGCTGTAATATCCCGGAGGAAAGACTTGCTCCGTCGCTTCGTGGAAAAAGGAGAATGTTGTCCGGAAGCATTTCCCGTGGCCGGCGGACGCCCACGAAGTAGTCGTCAGGATCCCCGATTCCATGAAGCATCTCGATAAGAATCCGATTGTTCATTTCATCGGAAATGACAAATAAATCATCGCTGCGGCCATGGCAAGCAAGAGTCCTGGGCGGGTAGCCTGCCCCCTATGAGCAGCTCAAATTCAGAACACACTCGCATCGGTGTGATCGGCAGCGGGAGCCGTATTCAACAGGTCATTGCAAATCTCCTCAGGGAGTCGCCTTCGAGCACGGTGACTGCGATCCACGATCCCGATGAAGTCGCTCTGGACCGGTTTCGCCGGGAGGTGGCCCCCGCTGCAGCCGTGTGTGATTCGGTTGAGCAGCTGTGCGCGCGGGAGGATGTCGACTGGGTCTTCATTGGGTCGTTCAACTGTCATCACTCCGCCCAGACCATCAGTGCATTCAGGGCTGGCAAGAATGTCTTCTGCGAAAAGCCACTCTGCCTCTCGCTCAACGAGGCGGAGGAAATTCATGAAGCATGGAAGTCAAGCGGCCGCACCTTCGCCCTCGGCCTTGTTATGCGCTATTCCCCGCTTTACCGCATGGCCCGGAAATTTTTGGAGGAGGGTCGCATCGGGGAAATCCTTTCCTTCGAGTTCAACGAGACACTCGAATTCAATCATGGGGGGTATATTCACGGCAATTGGAGGCGTCAACGCGAGTTGGCGGGCACCCATCTTTTGGAAAAGTGCTGTCATGACATCGATCTGGCCTTGTGGCTTGCGGGCAGTCTTCCGACCCGTGTCGCCAGCTTCGGGGGTCGCAGTTTTTTCAAACCGGAGAATGCGCGCCATGTTGCGAGGATCGGCAATTCCGCCTGCGGAGAAACCGCCTACCGTTCCTGGCCCGACCCGCACGGTGTGAATCCTTTCAACGACGACAAGTCGATCGTGGATCATCAGGTCGCCATCCTCGACTTTGCTTCCGGGATCAAGGGAACATTCCACACCCAGTGCAACGCGGGCATCCCCGAAAGGCGCTTCTACTTCTGTGGCTCGGAGGGATCGATGCGCCTTGACGCCTACACCGGCGAACTGGAAGTCGGGCGGATCGGCTGGGAGAAAACGATTGCCCTTCACAAGCCAATCGTCGGCTCCGGACATGCCGGGGGCGATAAACTTATGACCAAGGAACTCGTGGAGGTTCTGGCGGAAAGCCGCACCCCCGCCACGGGATTCACCGAAGGGATACGCTCGCTTGTCGTCGCCAATGCTGTGGACGAGGCGATGGATACGGGGATGGTCATCGACATGCGCCAGCAATGGAAACGCGTTGCCTCGTTCTCCGGAAGTGACGAGGTCCTCGATCAGGCATACTGAAGACTCCATGCTGAAAACTGCGTCCCGAAGGCGAGGTCCGGGCCAGTATCGCTTTTCCCCGCC
>CAZRLX010000262.1:0-2801 GCA_964601115.1 uncultured Chthoniobacter sp.
TAAAAAAATGAGACCCAAAATCCCGTCGCCGAAGCTCCTTGGTGTCGCCCTGTTGGCGGCATTCTCCCCGCTCCAGGCCCAAGAGACATCCGCTCCTGGCTCACAACAGCAGCCAACGCCTGAACGTCGACAGAACTTCGACAGCGGCTCGAGATTTATCCTCGAGGACTCACCCAAAGCCGATGCCGAGGCCCTCTCTACCGCCGCGCTGAACCCCTGGTTGCTCTGGAACGCTCGCGCATTCAGCTCGCAGCCGACCCCGAAGCCAGAGGCTCCACCGTCGCTCGGCAATGTCGCGTTTGCCAACACCGATTTCGACGACTCGAAGTGGCGCCCTCTCGATCTGCCCCACGACTGGGGGATCGAAGGACCGTTCAAGATGGAATACGAAAGCGCCACCGGCAAACTGCCCTATTGGGGCACCGCATGGTATCGCAAGGCATTCGACCTCCCGTTTGCCGACTCCGGCAAGCGCATCTACCTCGATTTCGACGGGGCCATGTCTAATGCCTCGGTCTGGATCAACGGGCATTGGGTCGGCGGCTGGCCCTACGGCTACGCCTCCTGGCGCGTGGATCTCACCCCACATGTCAATTTCGGCGGACGCAATATCGTGGCCGTTCGGCTTAACAATCCTGACAAATCCTCCCGCTGGTATCCCGGTGGCGGCATCTACCGAAGTGTCTGGCTGGAAAAAACCGCCCCAATCCACATCGATCAGTGGGGGGTGCAGGTTACCACCCCCGAGATCACGCCCGGGCGCGCCGCCGTGCAGGTGATGACCACTATCCGCAACACATCGGACAAACCCGTCGAAGTCACCGTGCGGCAAACGGTGCGCCGGGAGGGCGAAACCGAAGCGCTTGCCACTTTCGAGGACAAGTTGCCGGTGGCGGCCGACTCCACCGCAGTCTCCGAGAGCCGGGGCGGGATTGCGAACCCCATCCTGTGGGACATTGACGATCCGAATCTCTATGTGTTGGAAACCACTCTTGTCATCGACAACAAGGAGAACGACCGTCTGGAAACCCGGTTCGGCGTGCGCACATTCGAGTTCACCGCCAAGGATGGCTTCCATCTCAACGGCCGCCGGGTGCCGCTCCAGGGCGTCTGCCTCCACCATGATCTGGGTGCGCTCGGAACGGCGTTCAATGTCCGCGCCGCCGAGCGCCAACTGGAGATCATGAAGGAGATGGGGGTGAATGCGATCCGCACCAGCCATAACCCCCCCGATCCGCGCCAACTCGACCTCTGCGACCGCATGGGCCTGCTTGTCATGGTCGAGAGCTTCGACTGCTGGGCCGAGCGTAAAAAGCCGAACGACTACGGAAAGCTCTTTGAGGATTGGTCCGAACGCGACTTGCGTGCCTTGGTGCGGCGCGACCGCAACCACCCCAGCGTCGTCTTGTGGTGCAATGGCAACGAGTCGTTGGAGCTGAAAAATCCTGCTCTTGCGTCGGAGATTTCCCATCGGTTGACGAATATTTTCCACGAGGAGGACCCGACGCGCCCTGTGACAGCCGGCTCCAACAAACCCGATGTGTATTCGAGCGATTTTGCGAAGACGCTCGATGTCATCGGGCTCAATTACTACCTCGGCAGCATCCCCAAGATTCGCAAGGCCAATCCTGACAAGCCGCTCATTGGGTCAGAGACCTCCTCGGCCGTCAGTTCGCGGGGCGAATACATGTTTCCCGTCTCCGATGATTTGAGCGAGGGGCGCAGCCACTTTCAGGTGAGTTCCTACGATCTCTACGCGCCCTACTGGGGCCGCCCGCCGGATGCCGTTTTCACCGCGCTGGACAAAACTCCGGAAGCGGGCGGGGAGTTTGTTTGGACCGGGTTCGATTACATTGGCGAGCCGACACCATACAACCGCGACCTTACCAATCTCCTTAATTTCAATACCGAGCAAGCGCGTAAGGCGGCCGAGGAGGAGTTGGCGAGGATCGGGAAGATCAAGCCGCCGTCCCGCAGTTCCTACTTCGGCATCGTTGATCTGGCGGGCTTCAAAAAAGACCGCTTCTACCTCTACCAGGCGCGCTGGCGCCCAGACCTGCCGATGGCCCACATCCTACCCCATTGGACTTGGCCCGAACGCGTTGGTCAGGTCACCCCTGTGCATGTCCACACCAGTGGCGACGAGGCCGAATTGTTCCTCAATGGAAAATCCCTCGGGAGAAAAAAGAAGGGTGCATTCGAATACCGCCTGCGCTGGGACGATGTAGTTTACGAACCCGGCGAACTCAGAGTGCAGGCCTACAAAGAGGGCAAGCCCTGGGCCGATGCCGTTATGCAAACGGCCGGCGAACCAGTCAGACTCCATGTTCAGGCCGACCGCGAGGAAATCACCGCCGATGGACGCGATCTCGCTTTTGTGACCGTTCGAGTTGTAGACGCTGAAGGCCGCCTGGTCCCCCAAGCCAACCTGCCAGTGCGGTTCGAGGTTGAGGGTGCCGGCCGCCTCGTGGCCACCGACAACGGCGACCCCACCGACCTGACCATCTTCTCATCTCCCGAGCGAAAGGCCTTCAACGGTCTTGCCCTCGGCATCGTCGGCGGCACGGAAAACCAGTCAGGAACCATCCGCCTCATCGCAAAAACCGACGACCTGCCACCCGCGACGATCGAAATCAAAACTAAATCCTGCCAACTGACGCGGGACACAACCCGGTAGTTTCGTCCTTCATCCATAACGCTCATGCAAATCGCGCGATTCCTCCCCGCGCCAGTGATCTTGGCCCTTTGCGCCGCTTTTCTCTCCACCCCAGCTCATTCCCAGGAAGTCCTCGTCGAGGCGG
>CAZRLX010000263.1:0-2766 GCA_964601115.1 uncultured Chthoniobacter sp.
AACTGGCAGCAGAAAAACTGGGGTGCAGTTTTCTAGATGAGTTTCCACTGATTGGAGGGAGTCCAGTGCTTCGCATCCTTCTTATCGCCCAGAACCGGTCCGAGAAATTTGGCCAACCGTTGGATCACTGCACCAAGTGAATCCGCTTTGAGATCGTTTTTTCTTAGGAATGCGGACCACTGCGTAAGCTTGCCCGGATCGCTTGCAAATTCTGGCGTGAGCGCCACTGGCATTCCCTTCGGCATGGTCGTGCCCCGCCGCGCAAAGGTATTACGGACGGCTTCCCGCAGAATCGCGAGATCGAACTCCCTGTGGCGGCACAGTCAATCCAGATTAAAGAAATCTTTCATCCGGCTGTTGGCTAAACCCAATACTGTGGCGGCTTCAAGCTTCTCGGCGATCACGGTCTCCGGCGGATACGCCAAAAGCCGCGCCTCGGGAAAATCAAGCAACTCCCGCCACTCCACTTCCATTGGCCCTGGGGTGACGGCATCTCCGAATCCCACATCGATCTGCACCCGCACCACCGCCCCTGCGAGCGTGGCATGCGTGACCACTCTCACGCCCTGATATTGCTGGTCTTCACGGATTGGAGCCGCTTCCACCTTCCCCCAGATCAACCCATCCTCCGGTTCCACCGGGGTATCCAGAAGCATCTCAAAAAACACCTTCAAGCTCTCCGGCGAAGCCTCCCCCGTTCCCAATAAATCCACATCCCGCGTGGGACGGTGCGGCGCCTCTGCCCAGAGCGCGAACAATTGCGCCCCCTTTAAAACAAAACGATCTGCCGAAGCGCTCCGGCTCAACCTCCAAAGCAAACGCCCCAGCGCGAAACGCTCCATCAACGCCGCCAGAGGAACTTCCGTTTCCCTCGCCAGATTCGACAAACGCGCCCGCACCGAGGCTGCCACATTCTTCATGCCAGCGCCTCCAGATACGGCTTCATAACGCGCCAAGCTCCCAGCTTGCGGGCGTAATCTTCAATGGCCGACAGGCTTTGCCGCCGATTGCGTAGCCTCTCGCGCAGCGCCTCCAGACACACTTCCAGCGTCACCGTTCCCCGGTGGCGGAAGCAATCCACAATCGTGCGCTCCGGGTCCGTGATTCTCACCGCGTGGCCGGCGATCCGATGCGTCTCGACGCCCAGCGTGAACGCCTCGGGCTTGCGGCTGCGAACGATCCGCAGCGGCGGATGCCCGATCTTTGGTGTCGGGTAGTTCGCCGGAAGTTGCATCCAGACTTGCCGCGCGGCTTGTGTCCCAATGCCATGGAAAACCAAAGCGCTCAGGAGCACCACCACGCCTTTGGGAACGCGCACCGCCGCCTCGACCAGATCCGGATGATCATAGCCCTTGCCCTCCGCCAGCCGGTAAAGTCCGCGCCCCACACGCTCCACCACGCCCGACTCCGTGAGTCGCACAAGCGAAGTCCTCGGAATGCCCGCACGAACGGCATCCGATGCCCGCACCACCGGAGTGCGGCGGCTGAGGGCTTTCATTCTATGAACTGGTGAATCGGCAAGCACGGGCTGTATTTTAGGATATTTTAAAGATTGTTATAGTATTTACAACTAAGAATTCGCTGCACGCCACGCCGAACTACCACAAGCATACCGACACCGTGGAAACCCTCGACTTTCAGGCCATGGCGGCAATCACGGAGAATCTCGTGTCAGCTATCCAAAAACTCACACCTTAATAGCGCCTGTCGAAGTCCTCTTCTTCTGCCTCCTCGACAACCTCAGCATCTTGAGGGAAAGCAACGCGAATCTCCGCTTCGATAGCGTCGAAAAAACCAACTAGCTGCCTCTTGGTTTCTTCATCGGGGGTAGTCCACGAACTGGCCAGCCCAACCACAAAATCCACGAAATCCCACGATAGCCAAACGCGGAGCAGCCATCCATCAGCGATGATCGTTTTGTCTTTAACCATCAAAAATCTCGGACTCGGGATCGGAGGGATGTCCTCGTAGTTTTCGTATAGTGGTCGGGCGATACGGCCACGACTTTGTGGATGTCGATTTCATCGCACACATCGTCGTCCTCGAAGGGATTTGGAATGTCTTTCATAGCATCAGAAAAATGGCCCCTGGCGCTTATCGTTTGCCATGGGAGAAAGGCTTCGAGTCCATGCGGGAGGGAGTTCTTTGATACGGTCTCCAGGCTCTTCTGCTATCTGGTGCCGGCGCAGGCGGCGGCTCATCAGCGGTGCCACGATCGTCGTTAGGCGGACTGTCAGGCTCCTCCCTGTTCGACATCACCGCAGCGATGAGCCACACGATTCCCACGCCCAGCAACAGCGGCCAAGCTGGGATAAACCACGCCGCAATGAAAAATATGACGAAGACAGCCAGGCGATTCATGGTTGCTCCTTCCGCTTTTTGCCACGCTTTCTTTTTCTCCGAAGAATGCCGCTCGAGTCCTCCGAGCAATGTTCCATGACATCCATGCAGTAGGCCCGCTGATCCTGGATCGTCGAGGGGATCACCTCCGGGCCGGTTTCGAAGATTCGCACTTTGCGACGCTCCATGTCCTCATGCATGGAGTAGGCAAGCCAGCCCCCTGCATCACAGCACATGCCAGACGGCCACACATCCAAGCTCGTGCCGTAGCAAACTGGAATCAGCCCCTCAAGCTCGAGTTGTTCGCGAATCGCAATCAGCGCATGCCAAAAGCTCCACCCCCGCCCGATGACCTCGTGACCACGAAGATAAACCTAAATCCGGCAGTTGAGCGGATGTAGTAGGCGCGGAAGTTGCTTGCGGGTT
>CAZRLX010000264.1:0-2761 GCA_964601115.1 uncultured Chthoniobacter sp.
CGGATGCGCTCCTTGTAGCCGTCGCCGGTGATGCAGCCGTCCGGCAGGACGATGGCGGCGCGGCCGCCGGGCTTGAGGAGCTGGATCATGAGGATGACGAAGAGGTCGGCGGATTCGCGGCAGCGGAAGGACTGCGGGAAGTTCGTCTCGACGCCATCGGCAATGCCGGCGCCGAAGGGCGGGTTGGCGAGGATGCAATCCACCTGCTGTTTCGGGCCGATGGAGTTGTATTCGGTCTTGAGGCTGTCGCGGTAGTGGTAGTCGGGCTCATCGATGCCGTGGAGGATGAGATTGGTGAGGCCGAGGACATAGGCGACGGGTTTGTATTCCCAGCCGGTGATGGATTTTTGAAGAATGGCTTCTTCATCGAGGCTGCGGACGAATTTCTCGCGGATGTGGTCGATGGCGGCGCTGAGGAAGCCGCCTGTGCCAGCGGCGGGGTCGAGCACGCGGTCGCCGAGCTTCGGTGCGGTCATGCGGGTCATGAGCTGGGTGATGGCGCGGGGCGTGTAGTATTCCCCCTTGTTGCCCGCATCGCGCAGCTCGATGAGGATGGATTCGTAGATCGTGCCAAAGATGTGGCGGTCTTCGCTGTTGTTGAAATCGAAGCCGTTGAGCTGGTTGATGACCTTGCGCATGGCGTAGCCGGACTTCATGTAGTTGTTCAGTCCGTCGAACACCTCGCGCACGAGGCCCGCGCGCTGCGGGGAGTGGGCGGCCTTGAGATCCTTGAGCACGGCGAAGAGGCCGGTGGTCGGGTGGTCAATGAAGACGAGGAGTTCGTCACCTGTGATGCCTTCGGGATTTGCGGCCCAGTTCCGCCATTGGAATTTCTCTGGAATCACGGATTGGTAGCCCTCGCGAATCAGCTCCAACTCCTGATCCTTGTCGTCCATGATTTTCAGGAAGAGCATCCAGCCGAGCTGCTCCAATCGCTGGGCATCGCCGGAGATTCCCTGGTCTTCGTTCCGCATGATGTTGCGGACATTTTTGATGATGGAAGAAATGTTGGGCATGGCGGGAAAAGGATGAAGGCGGAAGGGGGAATTATGAAGGGTTGGATTTGGCGTTTTTGGATGGCTTGAGAAAAAGAGTGTTGAAATGAGGTCGGGTCGGGATAGCTTTTATGAAGCGACGAGCGTGGCCGCCCCGTAGGCGACCCGAGTCCCACCGGGGCTCCTCGCCGCTCCTTTCATTTCTGGACCTGTTGGAGCCATTGGATCACATCTGGGAAAGCCTCCTCGCCGCGGTGGAGAAGTTTTTGGAGGAGTTCGATGCCAGTGTCGTCGATTTTTTTGGGTTCGAGCCCGAGTTTGCGCTCCTCTTGCTTTCTGGCGTGGAGGGTGCAGAGATCGGCAAGTTGGAGTAGCAGGCTCTTGCGAGAGTCGATGAAGAATCCTTTCTCGATGATCCGGTCGAGGCGG
The DNA here is from genome assembly GCA_964601115.1 of uncultured Chthoniobacter sp. Taxonomy (GTDB): domain Bacteria; phylum Verrucomicrobiota; class Verrucomicrobiia; order Chthoniobacterales; family Terrimicrobiaceae; genus UBA967. The sequence continues at coordinate 1,425 of CAZRLX010000264.1, forward strand.
AGCGTGCCAGGGGTGGCGCGGAGAAGTTTCAGGAAGCGTTCGATGTCGCTGACGACTTCCCGGTTGTCGTCGGAGATGAAAATGCCGAGGGCTTCGGGGGAGTGGGATTTGAGAAAGCTGTTGGCGACTTGGGCCACCAAAGGGAACGCAGCGAGATGAGGGTTGACGCTGATGTTGTTTCCAAAGGCGCTCCGCATCCAGCGCTCGTAGCGGTTTTTGGTGATGGCGCGGTAGATAAAGCGGAGGTCGTGGGATGCTGCGATGCCCAGCCAATCATCACGGAGCGCGACACGCGTTTTGACCGGGATGCCTTTGAAGCAGCCGGTGCCCTGCCGCAAGTCGCCGGCGTGCATTTCGAAATCCTTGGGGCTGGCGGAAGGAAGGTGGCGCTCCAAGGCGCGCTCCAGATCAAGCTCCACCGCTTGCCAAGTGTGCTCGGGAACAATCAATCCTCCGAGAACGAAGACCGGTTGCTGCGGATCGGCCAGGTTGTTGCCGGTGTTGCCGGATTCGTCGAGATAGATCAGATGCATCGAATCAGGCGACTTTGTAGATTTCGGAAGTCAGCGTGTGGATCGCTTCGTCATATCCGGTTTTTCCGCCAAATGCGCGAATGATCTCGACCGGGGAGCCGAGCTTGTTGAGCGGGTCGAGCCGGATGATTTCCGGTTGCTCGAAATCGAGACCTCCATCGTCGGCATACTTTTCGAGAAGGCTCTCGAGAACCTTGCGGGCGAGCCCTTCGTGGCGACCGAAGACATCGCGTTTCTTCACGGCCTCGGCGCGCTCCTTGCGGGTGAGCGGGCGCTTGTCGTAGGCGACATGGCAAATGAGATCGAAGGGGTCGAAAGCGGAGCCGACTTCTTCCTGCAAGGCAGCAAAGAGAACACCGGCGCTCTCGAGTTCCTCGATAATGGCGCGCTTGCGGTCGGCGTGGGACCAGCGGTTCAGGAAATCATCAAGCGAGGCGTGGTTTTTGAGAATGTTCCTGCGGGTGTAGTCGAGCAGGCTCTCGGTGATGATGCGGCCATCGTCGCCGAGGTATTGCACACGCTCCTTGAGGATGACGACTTCGACTCCATTCACGATCACCTTGCGCGTGGCGCGATAGGGAGTGATGTCTTCCGAAAGGGTGATGTCGGGCTTTTCCGGCTCGGGGAAGAGCACTTCCTCGCCGGTGGATTCGTCGATTACGGGATCGTTGGTGGCTTCTTCTTCGGCGGTGGAAATGTCGTCGCCTTGCGAAGCCTCTTTCACGCGCACGGGGTCGCCGTCGAATTCCTTGTCGGCGAAGAGCGCGGAGACATTCCGAAAGTCCATGATGGTGAAATAGTGCT
>CAZRLX010000265.1:0-2751 GCA_964601115.1 uncultured Chthoniobacter sp.
GTTTTTGCCGAAAGCTCGGAAAAGGCCAAGAAGAGCAGGAATTCGTTCACAATAAAGCCGTTGGAGAAATTTAAAATCGATGCAGGAGCAAGCATTGAAAAAAAATTCACCTTGAATGACTAATCGACACCGAAAAAGTGATTTTAGCCAAATTTTTCAGGCTGCCCCCAAATCAAGTCTGCAACATGCGTTCATGTCGGCTGACCCATGCAACTTTAACCAAATAAATTGTTTCGCGAAAATATGTGAATCTGTGTGACTGACTCTTTTTCCCATGGTTTGTGGGCCGGCGATCGGGGCCTCGAAGGGGTGACACTCGAATTTACCGGCCTGCAAGGCCAATCCGGGGTCAAGCCAAGGGGTCAGGAATTAATCATTGACATTGCCCTCAGCCACAGAGTTCACCGCCATCATGGGAAAAGATGATCTTCCCCCTCTACCAAGCCCCATTGCGAGATTTTCCAGAAATCAATAATTAATGCCAGACCCCTTTTGCTTTATGCCCCGGCTTCGGTCGCCGAATGTCACCACCGCGTCCTTCAACGGCCCGAGAAAGTCCGAAGATGCGATCTCGAAGGTGCAAAAGAGCCACCGCAGCGTCTCTGAGGCAAGGCCGCTGTAGTGGTGGAATTGATAGGGAAAATCAGCACCGCATGCCCCGGCGCGAGCCCGAGGGACAGATGATCGATGTGCACGCGGCCTTCGGTCAGGAGGTTGAATGCGAGCACATGTCGGTGATGGGACCTGTTTTGAATCGCCTCCTGCTGCAGGGTGGATTTGGATTCCCGCAGAAAAAAAAGAATGTTTCGCGGGAGCGGAAGGTTCGTCGACCGGCAACGCCCTTCGAAGTAATTCGAGGGCTCTCTGAGAAGCTGCAGGTCGTGTTCAAAAGGATTCATTGGCGAGCAATAAAAATGATAAGATTTTTTATGATTTGGCAATTTTTTCGCCTTTATTTTTAGAGCGTCGTTGAAGCATTTTTCTCGCGTGATCCCCGACAACCCGTTTCTCGCTTATGTTGAGACCTTGCGATCCGCCACGCGGAATGCACGCGCGATCGCCTTTGCCGGAGGGTCGCACGCAGGAACGCAGGGGCCGGCCGTTCTTTTGTTTTCACCGCATCCGGATGACGAATGCATCACCGGCCTTCTCCCGCTGCGACTCATGCGGGAGTGCGGATACAGGATCATCAATGTCCCCGTCACCTTCGGGAGCGATACCGAACGCCGTCAGGCCCGGCTCGCCGAACTGCGCGCCGCCTGCGATTGGCTCGGCTGGGAGGTGCATTTGGCCGATGAAACGCTGGCTCCGCTCGACGCTCCGCAGATCAGCGCGGCGCTGGCACACTTCCAGCCCGCGTTCATTTTCCTGCCCCATGCGATGGATTGGAATTCCACGCACCTCCGCGTGCACCGCGCCGTCATGGAGGCTCTCGCATCAATGCCGCCGGATTTTTCCTGCCGCGTGGTCGAAACGGAATTCTGGGGCGCGATGGACGACCCGAATGTGATGGTCGAGGGAGACACCGCCAGCGTGGCGGATCTCGTGGCGGCCACCGCGCTTCATACCGGCGAGGTTGCGCGGAACCCCTACCACCTCCACCTCCCGGCATGGATGCAGGACAATGTCCGCCGTGGCACTGAGCGCATCGGCGGCCAGGGGAGTGCCGCGCCCGACTTCGACTTCGCCACGCTTTACAGGATTCGCTCATGGAAAGACGGCGCCTTGGTCCCCTGCCTGCCCCGAGGCCTTTTCCTCTCCGCCACCGACACGCCCTCCGTGCTTGCCTAAAATGGAAGTCATCATCCACGACACACCCCAGGACGCCGCCGCCACAGGAGCCCGCATGGTCGCGAGGTTGATTCGTGAAAAGCCCCACGCTGTGCTCGGACTGGCCACTGGCGGCACCCCGGTGCTGCTTTACCGCGAACTCGTGCGCCTGCACCGCGAGGAGGGCCTCGATTTCAGCCGGGTCACCTCGTTCAACCTCGACGAATACCTCAGCCTCGGCCCCGGGCACCCGCAGTCCTACCACCACTTCATGCGGGAGCACCTTTTCGACCACCTCAATATTCCCGCCGAAAACACCCACATTCCCGACGGCATGACGCCGGATGTCCCAGCGTTTTGCCGCGACTATGAACGCCGCATCGCCGAAGCCGGCGGCATCGATCTCCAAATCCTCGGGATCGGCTCCGACGGCCATATCGGTTTCAACGAACCCGGCTCCTCGTTCGCCTCGCGCACCAGGATCAAAACCCTCGCCCGCGAAACCCTGCGCGACAACGCCCGCTTCTTCGATGGCGATCCCGCGCTTGTGCCGCACCACTGCATCACCATGGGCATCGGCACGATCATGGATGCCCGCTGCGTCCTTCTTCTCGCCTTCGGCTCCGGCAAAGCCGAGGCCGTTGCAGGCATGGTCGAAGGACCCGTCACCGCAAGCCTCCCCGCCTCGATCCTGCAACACCACCCAACCGCCAAAGTCCTCATCGACGCCCCCGCCGCCACCGCCCTCCAGCGCGCCGATTACTACCGCTGGGTCTACGAAAACAAACCCGCCTGGCAGCGGGAATAGGTGCGCCTCCCCCATGAGGGGGCAGTCCCACATATTCACATCATTTTGTGTAGTGGACGGGAGAGATGCCACTTTGCTTGTGCCGGCATCAGGCTGTCTCGGTAAGAAAAAGGTGTGCTTATACCATAAGCTCCTTGCTTATGGATTTTTGGAGAGGGGCACAGGCGTCTCGC
>CAZRLX010000266.1:0-2744 GCA_964601115.1 uncultured Chthoniobacter sp.
CACCATCTTTGCGAGCGATCCGGCGGTCGGTCTGATTGTCGCCCAGATCACTCCCAAGGTGACCTACAACCAAGATCTCCTGTCCTACAACACCTTCATCAGGGAAACGCTGGCGCCTTCCTTTTCCAGCAAGGGGTATCGCATCTCCACGGTGGACCTTCACACGCCCTATTTGACCGATCCCAAAGACCCGACCTCGATCGACCCCGCATGGTTTTCGAACGGCATAAACCATCCGACCAACGCCATGTATGACCAAATCGCGGAACGGTGGTTCCAAGCGATCAGCACATTTTTGAAATCAACCCAATGAACAAGCAAAGCGCATTCGCCCGAATCCCCGCGTGGGACCAAACTCTCATCTCCAATCCCACTGCGATTTACCGCGGGGCACCGTTCTGGAGCTGGAACGGCCGGTTGGAAACCAACCGCCTGAAGCGCCAACTGCAGGTTTACCACGACATGGGCATCGGCGGCGCCACCATCCATGTGCGCACGGGGCTCGCCACACCCTACCTCGGCGAGGAGTTCATGGATCATGTGAAAGCCTCGGCTGACGAGGCCGAGCGCATGGGCATGCTGATCTGGCTCTACGACGAGGACCGCTGGCCCTCGGGCGGGGCGGGTGGACTCGTGACCACGAATCCCGACTACCGCTGCCGCCAACTTCTTTTCACCTCCCGGCGTCCGAAGACCGGCGAGGTGAGGCCCCATCGCGTGCATCACAGCCCGCCGCAACCCGTCACCGAGCGAACCTTTGTCGCCGCCTGGGCCATGCGCTTCGAGGGTGGCAAGCTGGCACAGTGGCGGCGCATTGCCGAGAGTGAGGATGCGGGAGCGGGCGAGGTGGCGTATTACTCGTATGTCGAAGTCGCGCCGGACATTTCCTGGTTCAACCACCAGCAATACGCGAACCTCCTCAACCCGGACGCCACGCGCAAATTCATCGAAGTCACCCATGAACGCTACGCCGAGGTGCTGGGCGACCGATTTGGCAAGCAGGTTCCGGCCATCTTCACCGACGAACCGCTCTATATCGCCATGGAACGCCCTGTTTCTTGGGACGATCGAAAAGACCTGCGCACGGCGTGGGTGGATGACCTTCCGGAGACCTATGCCAAACACTATGGGTCGGATCTCATGGACACCTTCCCGGCGGTCATGTTCGACACGGCGGACGGGACCAGCGCCAAAGCGCGCCTGCGTTTCCACGACCACCATTGCCAACGCTTTTCGGATGCTTTTGCCGGAGTGCTCGGCGAGTGGTGCGAGAAGCACGGCATCGCCTTGACCGGCCACATGATGGAGGAGCAAACCCCCGCCCGCCAGACCTGCTGGAGCGGCGAGGCCATGCGAAGCCTCCACCATTTCCAACTCCCGGGCATCGACATGCTCTTCGACAATCTGGAATTCACCACCGCCAAGCAGGCCCAGTCGGTGGCGCGTCAAAACGGATGCCCCGGCACCATGAGCGAACTCTATGGCGTCACGAATTGGGATTTCCCCTTTGCCGGCCACCTGCGCCAGGGCAACTGGCAGGCCGCGCTGGGCGTGATCGTCCGCGTGCATCATCTCACCTGGTATTCCATGGCCGGCGAGGCCAAGCGCGACTACCCCGCGTCGATCGGCGCCCACATGCCGTGGTATAAGGAATACGAAGCAGTCGAAGGCCATTTCGCCCGTCTGGCAGTCGCTCTCCAAACTGGCCGCCCGCTGTGCCGAGTGGCGCTCTTGCACCCGATCGAAAGCCACTGGGTCGTCAATGGGCCCACCGACGCCAACACCGACACGCAATCCATGATCGAAGACAGCTTCGTCGATGCGCTCACGGGAATGCTCGAGGGGCAAATCGATGTCGATCTGGTGTCGGAATCCCTCTTGCCGCTTCATCAGGCGCAGGACGAGGCGCCGCAATTGAGGGTGGGGGAGATGTCCTACGATGTCCTCGTCATCCCGGCGATTGTCACGATTCGTTCCTCCACGCTGGATCGAATCGACAGATTCGTCGCTGCCGGCGGCACGGTGATCTTGATTGGCGATGCCCCAAGGTTGGTGGATGGCGTGCCCAGCGACCGTGCGGTGCATGCCTCGCTGTCATGGGCAGTCTGCGCCGGTTCGAAACGCGCTCTGCTCAGTATTCTGGCGCCTTGGCGGGAGATCGAGCTGATCAAAAACGGCCGCCGCGTGATCGGCCCGGTCTACCAACTCCGCGAGGAGAAGGATGGCTCGCGAATCCTTTTTGTCTGCAGCACCAATCACGATCCCCACCCGGCGACCGATGGTGTCGGTTCGACTCTGCGCATTCGCGGGCGGTTCCATGTCGAAACAATCGATACCGCCACCGGCAAGGCCACCGAACCGGGGGAACGCTGGACCGAAGATGGGTGGACGGAACTTGATCTGGATTTGCATGTCGCCGACCACCGGTTGTTCCGCTTGTTTCCTGGGAAAAGGGCAAAAGCTCCCGCCGCGCCGGTCACATGGGAAGAGCAGTCGCGCTTGAACGGCCCGGTTCCAGTGACCCTGCACGAGCCGAATGTGCTCATTCTGGACCGTGCGGCTTGGTCGTTGGATGGCGGGGAGTGGCAACCGCTCGATGAAGTGCTTCGCGTCGACAACCTCGTGCGCCGCGCCATTGGGCTTCCTCATCGGCATGGCGATATCGCCCAGCCTTGGGCGGAGCCGGATGTCGAGCCGACGCACTCGGTGGCGTTGAAATTCACGATTCATTGCGATGTCGCGGT
>CAZRLX010000267.1:0-2667 GCA_964601115.1 uncultured Chthoniobacter sp.
ATACACCTTGCCGCTTGAGCCTTGATACACGCGCTTCTCGAAGAAAAGGGGATTTCGTTCCGGTTGGCCCAGTCCGTAGGTGGGAATGGAGAGTTTATCGAGTCGCGCGGTGACGGGTGTCATAGGCTTATCAGGGAGTCAGGCTGAAATGGCATCAACAGCAGGGGAGTCCCCCGCCGACTGAAAACCGAAATAGTCGCGGGCGTTCCGATAGCTGATATCGGCGACCAGTCCACCAACCAGATCGATGTCGTCGGGCACAAGCCCACGCTGCATGTCGCGGCCGAGAATATTGCACAGCAACCGGCGGAAGTATTCGTGCCGGGTATAGGAAAGGAACGAGCGGCTGTCGGTGAGCATACCGACAAAGCGCGCAAGCACGCCGAGCTGCGAGAGGGCCTCGATCTGGCGGGTCATACCGTCGAGCTGGTCGTTGAACCACCATCCGCTGCCGAATTGCATTTTGCCGGCGGTGATGCCGTCCTGGAAATTCCCGAGCATCGTGGCGATGACCTCGTTGTCGCGGGGATTGAGGTTGTAGATGATCGTCTTGGGCAGGCTGCCCGCACTGTCCAAGCGATCAAAGTGCCGGGACATGGCCGAGGCCACCGGCCAGTCGCCGATCGAGTCGAAGCCGGTATCGGGCCCCAGGCGGCGCAACATGCGCGTGTTGTTCGAGCGCAGGGCTCCTTGGTGGATTTGCATCGTCCAGCCTTTGGCCGCATCCATCACGGCCAGTTCGTGCAGGAGAAACGATTTGTAGCGGACAGCCTCACCTGGCGCGATCGATTGGCCTGCGCGGGCCTTGGCAAAAATCGCCGCGGCTTCGGCGCGCGTGCAATCCTCGGCCCAGACGGTTTCAATGCCCCGGTCGGAAAGACGGCAACCGTGCTCGGCGAAGAAATCGTGACGCTTTTGCAGGGCGGACATCAGGTCGTCCAGCGAGGCGATGGTCGTATCGGCGGCTTGTTCCAGCGCACCAAGCCACACGGCGAAGGGCTCTGGGCGGTCGATCCACAGCGCCTTGTCAGGGCGCCAGGTCGGAAGGACGCGGATGTTGAAACTCTTATCCGCTGCGATGGCGCGGTGGTGTTCCAGCGAATCCACTGGATCGTCGGTGGTGCAGACCACCTCGACATTCGAGCGCTCCATGAACCCGCGCGCGGAGAAGCCGGGCTGCGCGAGCATTTCGTTGCAGCGATCGAAAATTTCCCGCGCGGTGGATGGTCCGAGCAGACGGTCGTCGATGCCGAAGTAGCGGGCCAACTCGAGGTGCGACCAGTGGTAGAGGGGATTTCGCAGAAACTGCGGCATCGCCCCGGCGTATTGGGAGAACTTCTCCCAGGGGGTGGCATCACCGGTGCAGAACCGCTCGTTGATCCCGGCGGAGCGCATGGCCCGCCATTTGTAGTGGTCGCCGCCGAGCCAGAGTTCGGCAATGTCACTCCACCGCTTGTCTACGGCGATCTCGGCAGGCGGCAGATGGCAGTGATAGTCGATGATCGGCTGTGGAGCCGCATGCTCGTGGTAGAGGCGCCGCGCCTGCGGCGTCTCGAGAAGAAAATCGTCGTGGATGAATTTCATATCGTCATGGAGGCGAACCCGCCGTCGACAACAAGTTCCGTGCCGGTGATGAAACTGCCGGCCTCGGAGGCCAGGAGCAGCGTGGCACCAATGAGTTCGCGGGCCTCGCCAAAGCGTTTCATCGGCGTGTGCCCCATGATGCTGGCCACGCGGTCTGGCGTGAGGACTTTGCGGTTCTGCTCGGCAGGGAAAAACCCAGGCACGAGCGTGTTGACGCGCACCCCCTGCGCCGCCCATTCACGGGCGAGGTTTTTCGAGAGGTTGTGCACCGCCGCCTTCGTTGCCGAGTAGGTGAAGACGCGGGACAGAGGAATGACCCCGGACATCGACCCAAGATTGATGATGCTGCCGCCGCCCGAGGCGACCATGAGCTTGCCGAAAACCTGACAGGCAACCACCACCGCCTTGAGATTGATGTTGATGATGCGGTCCATTTCCTCGTCGGAGATGTCGAGAAATGGCGTGGCGCTGTTCACGCCCGCGCCGTTGACCAGAATGTCGATCTTGCCGTGCCCGTCGGAGATGCGGCGGGCGAGGTCTTCAAGGGCACTGCGCGAGGAAACTTCGCATGCCTCGAAGGAAACTTGCCCTCCGCCAGCCGTGATCGCATCCATGCGTTTCTCCGCTTTGGCGGCATCGCGCCCGACGAGAACGATCTTCGCACCAGCCGCCGCCAATCCCTCGGCCATGGCGCCGCAAAGTTCGCCGGTGCCGCCAATGACGACAGCCGTTTTCCCGGCGAGATTGAAAAGTTCAGCAGGGGCCAAGCTCATCGCACCACGCGGGCGCCGCCGCCTTTCATGAGTTTTTCGACTTCCTTGCGCGTGGCCATTGATGTGTCACCCGGCGTGGTCGATGCCAGCGCGCCATGCGCCGCGCCGTAGTCGACGGCGAGTTGAGCGTCGTTGTGCTCGAGGAATCCGAAGGCTAGGCCGCTGGCGAAACTGTCGCCTCCCCCCACGCGATCGAGGATGTCGAGGCCGGGGTATTTGCGGCTCTCGTAAAAGTTGCCGTCGTGCCAGCAGATGGCGCTCCAGTCGTTCTTGCTGGCCGTGGCGACGGCACGGAGCGTGGTCGCGGCGA
>CAZRLX010000268.1:0-2644 GCA_964601115.1 uncultured Chthoniobacter sp.
CCGGGGCCTTCCGGGCCGGACGGCATGCGGCGGAATTGCAGCGGCTGCGCGACCTTTGGCTGGACGGCGGCGTAAGCCTGCGCGACATCTTCCCCGGTCAGCGCCTTGTTGTGGATTTTCACCTCGTCCAAGAGGCCGTCGAGAATCATGGGGGATTTGAACGAGGCGCTGTAGGACCGCTCCGTGCGGATCGGGAAGGTTTTCGTGTGGCTCATTCCCATGAGGAGATCCACGCCGTTCGCCGGCGTGATCGGGCCGGTGGTTTTGACTTCACCCTCGAGTTTTCCATTGATGAACACCTTCAGGCCCGAAGTCGGATCATAGCTGCCCGCGACATGCGACCATTTGAGGAGCGGGAGTTGGGTTTTCGAGTTGCACTCGATCCATTTCCCGTCCTTTGCCACATGCAGGCCGAGGCGGCCATCGCCACCGATGCCAAAAAACCAGCCCTCCTTGTGGTCGCGCTCCTGGTTCAGGATCGCCGCCCAGTTCCAAGGATACTCCTGCAACGCGATCCAACCCTCGAAGGAAAACGCCTCGGCGAGCTCTGGAGCCTTGGCGGTCGGGCGGGTGAGGCGCGTGGCCATGCCATCGAGCTTCAGGGCATTGCCAACCACGCCTTCCGCCAGCGTCGGAAATCCCGCAACCGGATCATGAACTCCGGCTATCGGCTCGTGGACCGCTTTGGAATTGGGGTCGCCGCCGAGGAGTTCCTCGAACGACCAAACTGCCGCCGGCTTCTGTGGAGGCAGCGTGGTCTGGGCGATGGCGGATTGGAGGAGTGCTCCCAAAGAGAGCAGAGGAACATAAATTTTCATCTTAGAAAAAACGGTCTTCTGGAATTCGTGGTAATTTTTCCGAAATGCACATGGCGCCATTTTTCATTCTTAAATTTCCAAATCGCGTGTTTATGGATTTCTAAAAATGGTTGTTCATGCCTCTTTTCCAACGATCTACGACTGATCGGCGGGAGGTTTTACTTCGCGGGAATTTTCCAGGTTGGCTCGGCGAAGACGACTTTGCTGATGTCCGATCCGGGCTTCGGCTGGAGGGTGATGGTGGTGATCGCACTCCAACTGCCCAGAGGGCCGTGGGCTCCGCCGAAGCGCAGGCGCTCGGCGGGGATTTCGAGGGTTTGCCAGTCGTTCGAGGCCGTGATTTCGATTGGTGTGCTGTAGCGGTTGGCTGTGAGGATGATCGTTTGCGGTTGGGTGCAGTAGAAACGAAGCACCATAACCGCGCCTTCAGGGGCTTTTCGCTTGGGCTCGCCGAACTGGATGCATGTCGTGCCCATCCGGTTGTTCAACGGGCGAAAGCCCTTGACGCCGGCAACCTCCGCCGGGCCGACATCGCTCCAGGATTCCGTGCCGTCCTCGGCATCGACGCGTGTGGCCACGGCGTTGCCGAGCTTGGCGGGGATCGCGGCGGTGAAGTCCGTGGAAATCACGATGCCGCCGGGGTAGCGGATGTTGGCGAAGGCGAACACATAGTCGTCCACATTCCGCACCGGGATTTTCGCGACCCATGTGTCGCCTTGTTTCTCGGCCTTGGCATCGAGCCAGAGACGCCCCACATTGTTCGGTTCCTTGAAGCTGTTGTAAACCTCGAGCGATTCGATTTTCTCGGGCGAGCCGGGCTTGATGTGCAACTCCGGCACGCCGTCGGCATCGAGTTTGATCTCGGTGACCGGGCGAGCAGGCCAGTCGATGTCCTTTCCGAGGACATGTTTTTCGAGCCAGAGTTTCGCGTTGTTTCCGAGCTTGGAGGTATCGTGATGGGCGCGGGCTTGATGGGCGAAATCAAACGGCACACCGGGCTGGAACATTTTGAAGTTATCCTCGCCGCGTTCGTGGCCGCCGTGGTGGTCGTTCGTGCCGTTCAGCCAGAGCGTGGCCGCCGTGATGTAGGGCGAGTGCGCCTCGGGGGCGACGGCTGTGAGGATCATTTCATCGGTCGGTGTTTTCGGAGGCTCGGTATAGGGAACCTTGTATTTGAAAACGCCCTTGTTGCGGTAGTAGTCAATCCAACCGCTGCCGAAGTAGGACACGATGGCCTTCACGCGGGGATCCATGCCGAGGTTCCAAATGATCGTGCCGCCGTAGGAAAAGCCCTTCGCGCCGATGCGGTCTTTGTCGACTTCCTTTTGGGCGAGCAAATAGCTGAGCGCGCGGCGCTGCAGGGCATACCACAGGTAGTCGGGGGCCTGGGTGGGGTCGGTGATTTTGGTGGGATCGAACGGCCGGTATTTTTCGGGGTTGGCGAATCCCTGATCCATGTTTCCGTAAACGAGTTCCTTCGGATACCTCGTGTATTCCGTGCGTTCTTTCCATTTGCTGTTCTTGCCGTTGTAGTCATAGGCGAGCACCGCCCACCCGTCCTTGACGAAATCCATGTCGATCGTGGGTGCCGCATACCAGCCGTGGATATTCAAAAGCCCGGGAGCGTTTTTGGCATCGGCTTTCACGGCGTATTTGCAAAACACGCGGACTTCGTGGCCGTTCACATAGGCGCTGATGAAGGAGTCCTTGTAGTAAACTCCGTCCTTCGTCTCCTCGCGGACGATCTCCTCTTTGAAATCACCGGCATCGGGGTCGTAGTTCTTCCAAACTTCGGGCGGTGTCGGGATGTTGGCCGGGGCGTCTTG
>CAZRLX010000269.1:0-2619 GCA_964601115.1 uncultured Chthoniobacter sp.
CGCTACAACAGCGACACACTCATCCGAACGGAGTTGGATTACTCCATCAAACTGGAGGTCTATAACTCCCAAGGCCGCCTGCTGGCCTCCGCCAGTCGGGAAAAAATCGCAGACCTTGGCGGGAATTTTTTCCTACCCGCTCTCCACGCCCGCAAATCCGTGATCCAGACGACGGGCGATGTTCTGAACGAACTGCTTTCCACTCCTGAAATTCTCTCCGCACTCCAGTAGCCATGAAATCAAAACTCATCCTTCTCGCGGCAGCCATTGCCTTGCCGATTCAATGCCCAAGCGCGTTCGCGCAGTTTTGTGACGACGATGGCGAGTATCTCGGCAGACTCAGTGCGAATCCGTTTCTCACCGATTCCACGGCGAACAAATTCGGCCCGTTCGGAAATCCCTATGCGAGCGACAGCATCGAGAATCCCTACGGGCCATACGGGAGCCCCTACAGTCCGATCAGTCCCAATAACCCCTATGCCACAAAGGCTCCGATCCTCTGCGGCGATGACGAATGAATGCCGAAACACACTCGTGGAACCTTTCCCGTTTCTTGGAGGCCCAGTTGGGCATCTATGAGGCCGCTTTGGACGAACTCCGCTCCGGCCGCAAGGAGAGCCATTGGATGTGGTTTGTATTTCCCCAGCTCGCCGGGCTCGGCGCCAGCGCTATGGCTCGGCGCTATGCTATTTCCTCCTTGGCGGAGGCTAAAGCGTATCTCGCGCATCCGGTTCTCGGGGATCGCCTGCGAGAGTGCACCCGCGCCGTGTTGGATTGCGGGGAAAATGTCTCCACGATTTTTCCGTATCCCGACGATTTGAAATTCCGCTCGAGCGTGACCCTCTTTGCTGCGGCATCGGATGGCAGTCAGCCGTTTTCCGGTGCGCTTCTGAGGCTTTTCCAAGGTGAGCCGGACCATGAAACCCTCAAACTCCTCGGCGCCCGTGGCCATTTATACAATCAACACAAAACAATCTAAAATATCTCTCTTATGTGGCTTCTCACCAAAATCGGCTTCTACTCGATCACCAAAAAACCCTCCCACCTCAACCCAGACGGCCCTGCCGTTTTCACCATCCGTGGCCGTGACAAGGACGATCTCAAGCGCCTTGCCGAGCTCGTGTCTCCTGACCTGGCCAAGCGCCCGGTGGTGCATGAATACGCCTACAGTGACTACCCTTATCGCGTGTATCTCAACACCCAAGAGGTGATGGATTCCGTCATGGCGAAGCTCGCGGCATTGATCGACTACGACAACTTCAAAGACACGATCGATGACACGCCTCACCAGAAACTCAAAAGCAAGGCGTATCACAAGTTCTGGGGACTTCTCGAAGAACCGCACCGCGATCTCAGACCGCAATAGACCCGAAAGCGAATTTTTAAACAGGATGACAGGATGAAAAGGATTCACAGGAATTGTTTTTGGGTTGGTGGAGATTGCTCAAAAAGTTGAATGCCCATGAAACTGCAAACAACCGGATCTCTGTGCACTCAGTGCTCAACGCTCAATTCCGCTAAACTCGGGACAAACGGGGTGGGATTGCGATTGATGCCGATGCTGCTTCATCCGCTGCCCAACGGGTTGCGGGCCCACCGATGACACCGCCTCGATCTATGCGCGCAAGCAATCAGGAAACTGCCGCTTTGCGGGTGTTTTCAAACTGGAGGCACCCCGCACCCGAGCAGTTGATGCTTGAGTTCGAGATCGAACACGAACTGAAGGGCTGCCGCTTTTGGAGAGACCGGCAGGAATTCATGCAGGCGGTTGCCGAGGCCCGCTGTGAGCGGATCACCCGGGAGATGGATGCCACGATCAGCTACCGAAGCCGCACCCGCTCCAGGGACCAACTCCTTGCGTTGATCAAGACCTACAGATCCTATCCCGAGTATCGCAACGAGGCGACTCTTGCCGCCATCTACGAGGGATTTGAAAAGAACCTGCCGATGGACCGTCCACTGGTTGTGGAATCTGCCACTGGCGATCGGCGGGTCTTTTCCGGCAACACCCGCATGGACGCTGCGTTCCAACTCGGGATCGAACCCGAGGTTCTGGTCCTCAAATCCAAGACCCCATATGCCCTGTAGCGGCGTCTCTATGAGCACCGATCTGTGTTGATGACGCCGCTTGCCGCCCTGAGCGATCTCACGAAGGCGACGATTCCTCCCCGAAACCCATGCCAATTGCTCCCCCCGTAAATGTCCTACCAGCTGTTTTATGATCTTTCCGAAATGATAAACATCGATACCCAGCCCCCCTCCGACAATCAGAACACAACTCCCTGCGAGCCCGATCCACGGGTCGCCGCAGCCCTTGATGAAATCGGCTTTGCCTATGAAATCGATGAGCATGATGCCTGTTATTATTTCCTTCTGGACACTGGTGAAGGGCGCTCCCATGGAGTCATTATCAGCTCGAGAACCATGCAATGCATGGGCGCCGAGGTAAGAGCCATCTACTCGATCTGCATTGAATCCGATGAACCTCTGGATCCACGCACGGCAAACCTCCTGTTGCGGGAAAACGCGCCCCACACCCTCGGCGCATGGTTCATCTCACTGCAGGAAGGCATTCACTACGCCATGTTCCGCGTGACGGTCAGCGCCACGGCCGATGCC
>CAZRLX010000270.1:0-2616 GCA_964601115.1 uncultured Chthoniobacter sp.
AGCGCTGGTGGAGGATTTTCAAGTTCAGCTGATTCGGCCACCAGTCGGAGTTGGAGGGACCAGTTCCGGCGACTTGGCCGTGGTTGAAGGGACATTTGGATTCAGTGGACATGGGTAATATGGATTTCGGATTGAATCATACGAACAGGAAGTTCACAGGGGGAACAACAAATGCCAGAGGGGTGTGCAACCAATTGAAATCGAGAAACACATTTTCAATCTCCGGCACGCACCCGGCGAGGGAAAGGGAAGTTCAAGCAAGGGTGTGAAGCACGATATCGAGCGCCCGGGTGTAGAGCGGGTGCCTCCCCGAGCGGCTCAACTCGGCCAGCAGAGTCTCCTCGAGCTTCGCGTTCGGTGCGGGGAGAAGTTGGTGGCTGTCAGGGATGCCGGGAGCGTGAATGGTGGTTTCGAAAAAATCGGCCCCCTCCTTGAGTTCCAATTCGAAATGCGCATCGGCGCAGCGAACCGAGAAGAGCGACACGTGCGGCCCCTCGTCTTCCTCGATCGCAAAGGAGACCCTGCCGCCCGAAGATGTTGAGAAAGCCGCTTCACCCAAGACCGGAGTCCACCCCAAGCGGTCGGCAAACCATCCGATCAGCAGAAGAGCACCGGTGCGTTGTCCTGGGGCGCAGACCACCCTCAACGAATCCACGCAACCCAGCCTCGGAAACGCCTCCGCATGGTCGAACAGGGCCGCCAACCCGAAACGCCACGCATGCAGGCGCGTCCAGTTCAAGTCGCACAACACCGTGCCCTTGGCATCCCGCGACGACAGGTGCCGCATCAGGAGAAATTGGTGTTTCGGCCTCCTCCACACGGAGCTGTCGTAGATCAACCGGTCCACCCACGCCCAGAGGTTTTCATCAAGCGGTTCCGGAAACTCCTCCTGCCACCACATGCACAGGGGGAGGTCGGAGTCCAAATGCGAAAAAACGATGTTCGGCAGGGCGGAGGCGCTGTCGCCGTCGAGGCGGAACGTGATCTGCTCGGAACAAATCTGCCTCCCTTTTCCCTGCAAATGGCAGTGGGCGCTGATCCACGCCTTGGCTCCGGATTCCTTGGCGGCTGGGTTGGCCACAATCAAGATGGCGCGGCAGGCATGCTTTCCGGCAATGGCGGAGATCACAGCGGTGTTTGCGGCGAGGGATGATTCCTTCTCACTATAGACGACGAGGTTGATCAACGAGGCGCGCGTCTTCGTGTCGTCGCTCGCCTCCCAGAGTTTTCCCAACTCCTTGTCGATCCTCCCGATCTCGACGGGCATCCCGGGCTCGCTGGCGGGCTGCGCGGTCACAGGCGCCTCCATGTCCCTCCGTGGCGCTTCATGAGTTCATCGGCCTCGGCGGGCCCCCAGGTGCCGGCTTCATACAGTGCGAGGTCGTCTTTGCGGGTGTTCCAAGCCGCATGGATGGCATCGACAAACTTCCACGCCTCCTCGACCTCGTCGCGGCGGGCGAACAAAGTCGCGTCGCCGCTCATCGCGTCGAGCAGAAGCCGCTCGTAGGCCTCGGGTGTCGCCTTGCCGAAACTCGTCCCGTAGTGGAAATCCATCTTCACCGGCTCAATGCGCAAACTGGACCCGGGCATCTTCGCGCTCATCCGCAGCGAAATCCCCTCGTCGGGCTGGATACGGATCACAAGCACGTTGTCGTCGATCGACTCGCCGGTGGCGCGGAAAAGGACCGGCGGCACGCTTTTGAAATGCACTGCGATCTCCGTCCCGCCCTTGGCGAGGCGCTTCCCCACCCTGATGAAAAACGGCACCCCGGCCCAGCGCCAGTTGTCGACGTTCACCTCCAGCGCGACAAAGGTCTCGGTGACGGAGGAGGGATCGACATTCAGCTCGTCGCGGTAGGCGGCCACGCGTTTGCCATTGATGGCACCCGCGCCGTATTGGGCGCGGACGACGTGTTTGAACACATCGTCTCCGGCGAGCGGACGCAGCGAGCGGAGGACCTTCACCTTTTCATCGCGCACCGAATCGGCATCGAGACCGGCGGGCGGTTCCATGGCGGTGAGGCAGAGGAGCTGGAGCAAATGGTTTTGCACCATGTCGCGCAGGGCGCCGGATTTGTCGTAGTAGCCGGCGCGGCCCTCGACCCCCAACGGCTCGCTGGCGGTGATTTGCACGTGGTCTATGTAGCGGGAATTCCACATCGCCTCGAACAGCGCGTTTGCGAAGCGCAGGACCATGATGTTTTGCGCCGTTTCCTTCCCGAGGTAGTGGTCGATCCGGTAAGTCTGCGACTCGGCGAACGCCTTCTCCACAAGGTCGTTCAAGCGGCGCGCGCTGGGCAGGTCTGTGCCGAAGGGCTTCTCGACAATCACGCGCGCCCACGATCCCGGCCGAGCCTCGTTCAGTCCGCTCTTGCGAAGGTTTTCCAAAATAACCTCGAACTGGTCGGGCGCTGCGGCGAGGTAGAACAACCTGTTGCCCCGCGTGCCACGGGCGGCATCGAGTTCGTCGAGACACTTGGCGAGGGACTGGTAGCCCTCGAGACTGTCAAACGGGCTGCGGTGGTAGTGGATGTTGGAGGCAAAACTCTCCCAGAGCCCGTCGTTGATTCCCTGCCGCGAGAATTTCCTCGCGGCCTCCTCGAGTTCCGTGCGGAA
>CAZRLX010000271.1:0-2562 GCA_964601115.1 uncultured Chthoniobacter sp.
CCCATGGAGCGCCAGAACAACATGTATTTCACGATTTGGTATGGCGTTTACCACTCCCCGACTCGCTCGCTGCGCTACGCCTCGGGGGGGCATCCGCCGGCGCTCCTTTTCCTTCCCTCGGAGGAGGGCGGCCATGAGTCGAAGCGCCTGCAGACGCACGGCCTCATCGTGGGCGTTATGCCCGACAGCGAGTATTCGGCGGGCCGGGTCGAACTCCCGGCGGGGGCTGTCTTGGCGGTGTTTTCCGACGGATGCTATGAAGTGCGCGATGCCTCCGGCGAGATGCCGGCGTTCGAGGAATTCGAGGAATTCATGACAGGAAATGCCACCGGAGCGGACGGGCTCGAACGCCTGCAGGAGTGGGTTCGCGCCCGTCACGGTGATGGACCGCTGGATGACGATTTCTCGATTTTGCGGGTCGGGTTCTGAGTGGTATGGCTGCCAGGCTCGAAATCGTGATTGGGAACATGCTGGTGGAAATTCCTGCAGCCAACGATCGCATCGCCGCTTGGCTTCAAAATCAGGGCGCGCCATCGAGTGCTGTTCTTTTTGCGAACCTGTGCGTTGAGGAGATCGCCTCGAATTGCGTGAAATACGGCTACGCCGACCGTTCCGAACATGCGATCGAACTCGCTGTGGAGATCGATGCAGACAGGGTGCTTGTCGAAATCCGAGACGACGGGCGGGAGTTCAATCCACTCACCGCGCCGGAACCCGATCTCAGCGGACCTGTCGAGGACCGCGCAATTGGCGGCCTCGGGCTGCGGATGGTTCGCAGGATGGCCAGCGGAGCGGACTACCGCCGGGAGGGAGGCGTCAACCGGCTCACGCTCTGGAAATCGCTCTCCTGAGCGGGCAAACCGGTTGACCGCCTACCTGCCGATCTGGCGGAGGGATTTTCCGGACATCAAATTCCGCTCGATTTGCTCGAGCGACACCCCCTTCGTCTCGGGCACGAAGAGGATGAAAAACACGATGAAGAGAACATTCATGGCCCCGTAGAGCAAAAACGTGTTCCCCGGTCCGATGCCCTGGACCATCGAGAGGAATGTCATGCCGACAATCGCGTTTGCGATCCAGTTCGTGCCGGTGCTGCAGGTGATGCCGAAGTCGCGGCCCGAGAGGGGATAAATCTCCGAGCAAATCACCCAGATGATCGGACCCGCGCTCATCGCGAATCCCACGATGAAGAGGAGAAGCGCGCCCGCCGCCGCATAGCCGAGCGAGATGTTTTGCTCGATGCCGGAATGGAAAATCACGCCCACCGCCAGCAGGGACAGGCCCATGACCACAAAACCCGCGAACATGATCGGCTTCCGGCCCAGGCGGTCGACAAAGGCGATCGCGATGAATGTGGCCAGCACATTGGTGATGCCCACGATGACCGTGCCCCACATTTGCTCCGAGGTGGACTCGAATCCCGCCATGCCGAAAATGCGCGGCGCGTAATACATGATCACATTGATGCCGGTGAGTTGCTGCACGACCTGCAGCCCGATTCCCAGAAACACAGCCCGGCGGAAATTCGCATTCTCCAAAAACAGGCTCCACCCCTTTTGTGGAAGTTTCACGCTTTCCTCGATCTCGCGCACCTCGGCGGCGATCTCCGCATCGTCCAGGTGCAGACGCCGGAAAACCTCCGTCGCCTTTTCCTTCATACCGTTCAGAACCAGCCAGCGCGGGCTTTCAGGCAAAAACAACACGCCGACAAACATAATCAGCGCGGGAATCGCAATCATGCCGAGCATCAATCGCCACGTCTCGTTCCCGTGCGCCGCCGTGAGCACCCACGAAGCCAGATACATCGCATCGAAATCCCCCGATTGCGCCTTCAACTCGGGCAGCGCGATCTGACCATCGGCAATCCCCGCGAACACCGTGTCACTCAAGAACGCAACAAGGATTCCGATCGTGATCATGAGCTGATACATCGAAATCATGCCGCCGCGCACCGACTGCGGAGCGATCTCCGCGAGATACAGCGGCGCCGTGAAGGACGCCATCCCCACCGCCAGTCCCAACACAAACCGGGCAACAATGAGAACGTGCGCCGTCGGCGACACCGCGCAAAAGAGCGCCCCCGCCGCGAAAAGAATGCCGCTCGCAAGAATCGTGCGGCGGCGTCCGAGCTTGTTGCAAAGAATCCCGCTTCCCAACGCGCCGATCACAGCCCCCCAAAGCAACGCGCTCACGATCCACTCGATCATCCGGTCGTCCACCCCAAGATCCCGCTGGATATAAATCTGCGCACCGGAGATCACCCCGACATCCAACCCGAACAACAACCCGGCCAGCGCCGCGGTGAATCCGATGAAGTAGACAATGAAGCCGACAGGTTTCGTTTGAGAGGGAGATTTCATAGTGATCGAAGAGATGAGGGGGATTGAGCAACCCAATGCTTCCCGATTTACCCTACCAACGCAACTCCCGCATGCACCGCCTGCAAAAAATTTCCCCGATTCACGCTTGCCTCGCGGTGCGAACACGCCTACATCTTCAGCCCACTTTTTTACGGCTGGATAGCTCAGTTGGTAGAGCAGAGGACTGAAAATCCTCGTGTCC
>CAZRLX010000272.1:0-2555 GCA_964601115.1 uncultured Chthoniobacter sp.
CCTGCTTGTCAGGTCCGGAGCGGCTTGCGCAAACACACCGATTCGGCTCTGACAAGCAGAGCCCTCCTGGCGCAACGCGAGACCAAACCGGTTCGCAGGAGGGACCTGGTTGCCCTTGCGGGCTTAACCTTCGACCCTTCGGAGATCGGATGCGCTATCGCGCGGGTTTTGTCAGGTCCGGAGCAGCTCGCGCAACCACGCCGGTGCGGCTCTGACAAGCAGAGCCCTCCTCGCAAAACGCCGACACGTCACCGATCGGGAAAGCAATAACTTCCCCCAAAGCCCAAAAGCCCTCGGCCCCGGGGATCAGACCATGGTTGCCTTCAACTGCTCGATGAGCAGGTCCGCGAATTCGAACTCCTCCACTTCGATCAGTTCGATTCCGTAGGTTTGGCAATAGGCGTGCATCAGCGGAAGCAGCGAGGGATGCCTCACCCGCATCGCGCCGGGAACGACACCCGCCTTTTCAAGTATGTTGGTGAGGGTCTCCGGGAGGCGGATCAGGGCGGAATCCACACTCTCGCTCGGATTCAGCATGTCGAATCCCATGGCCAGGCCGGAATCGACATCCAGCATCACCACCAGAAACGGCAAATACGGTGCCTCGCCCGGCTCCGGGTGCTGGACGGGCGACAACATCAGCGCCATCTCGACCTCCACCTCCTGGTCCGTGCGCGGCAAGTGGTCCAGCGCGTTCTTCCCCAGGCCGAACTGCAGGATGTGGCGGGACTCCGGAAGATCGTCCACCCGGCACACCGCGTCGTTCCCCTCGGGATCGACCAGGAAAAACTCCTCCTCCTCGAGGGGCCGGACAAGATCCTCGCCGCGCGCGATCCGCTCGAAGACGGCGAGCGAACGCTCGAGGAGGATCAGGAGTTCCGGCGCATCCGCCTCTTGGATCGTCCAGGGAATCCGACCCGGGCGGTGCGAATGAAAAACCGGCCAGTTCCCGCGGTAGCGCTTGCCGCAAGCCTTCAGCGCCTCCATGTCGGTGGGCAGGACGTGTTTCCTTTTCTCGTAGCTGAGTTGGAGTTGCTCGCAGAGGAGCAGCGACTCCATGGATATCCTCGGCAGCGCCATCGGGTCGTTCGCGCGACGGAACCCGTCGAGGCCCTCGCCCCCTTTGTAAAAGGCCACCGCCCGGTGGATGCCGGCCATTCCCATCACGCTGGCGAAAAAAACAGGCCCGCCCACCCGCGGTTGGACGGCGAACAGAACGTCCTCCGCCAAAAACCTCCAGGGCGCGACGGCCTGGATTTTCTCCGCCGTTGCAAACATCGCATTCCAACGCGCCACATCCATACCGGCCACCATCCCATCCCCCCGCCCGATCGCACAGAAAGAAATCGAAAAATCGGAGAGCCAGAGAGAACAACGCGATCGCACCGTGTTTGATTCCGAAATCCAATCGCCGGGGATTTTCGGGCAACGCCAGCAGGAGGCGCGGGTCATTTTTCCCGAACAAAGGGCGCTGGATTACGGCGGGAAGGGGCCGCGAGGAGGTCAGGAGGTCGCCGCGAGGGGGTGGCTGACGCTCGGGAGGACTCCGGCCACCTCGACCTCGACTTCGCGCTCCATGCCGAGGATTTCCAGGAGGACTTTCACGCGCTCCTGGGCGGGGAGGACTTGGGTGACCAACGCGCGGATGCCGCTGAAGGGGCCTTTCAAGAGTTGCACCTCGTCGCCGATGGAAATCGAGGTGGGGATTTCGATGGTTTCCTGGTCGATGACGGAGGCGCGAAGCTCGGCGACGACGTCCTCGGGGACGACGGCGGGAATTCCGCCAAAGCGGACGATGGTGGAAACGCCGTGCGTGCCGGAGACGTGCCGGTGGTGCTGGCGGAAATTGAATTTCGCAAAGACGTAGCCGGGGAACATGGCCTCGGTGACCTTGACCTTGCCGCTGCGGCGGGCGCGCTCGAAGCGGAGCATGGGACAAAAGACCTCGATGCCGACGTCCCGCATGAGCATGCGGCGCGCGGCGGACTCGTTGCGCGGCTTGGTTTTCACACAGAACCAACGGAATTCCTCGTCCTCGAAATGGGTCATGGCTTTATTTTCGCGATGCCCGCGCGGGTGGCAAGTGCGGGAAGTTTCTCAATGGCGGGGCAGATCCCTCAAACCCTCGAACCGATCCGGACAAGCAGGCCCCACCCGGCGGAACGAAGGGGACGCCCAACGCACGACTGGCACGGCATCGCCATTTTTTGCGGCGGTGCCGCAACGATTTTGCGGCGGAATTCGGAACGAATTTCGATGGCGGGTTGTGCGGCCCCGCGGGATGGGGTCGAAATTTCAATGGGCGCGCTTTTCGTGCTGGTCTCGGGGACCGCGCCCGCCCTCGGGTGCCGTCGGGTGCGCCTCGCGCCCGACTTGTCGAAAATTCCACCGGCCTGCGGCCGCATTTTTTTCAACTCAGCCCGCGGGGGCGCGTGCTGGTGCACCCGAGGGCGGGTGCGCTCCCCGGGACCAAGGCGCTGCCGCGCCATTTTTTGCGGCGGTGCCGCCGATGGCTCGCAGTCGATGTTCCGGGAAAATATGTGAAAAAGGGCATT
>CAZRLX010000273.1:0-2546 GCA_964601115.1 uncultured Chthoniobacter sp.
AACATCAAAGACGCTCCACTTCGCCCATGAACACGTGCATCTCCTCCCTAATCATTCTTTGTTTTTTAGCGTTGGGAGTTTTCCCTCATGCCTCTCTCGCATCCGAAGAAACCGATCCGTCCAACCCACCGGCGGAGAACGTTCGGATTGACGAGGTCACCTTGCAGGAAAAATCGGTGTTCGGTTTGACCGAGTTGACGCGCAAGATGGTGCTGCGCGGCACGAGGGAGGCAGGATCCTCGGCGTCGATTGCCGGGCTCAAAGTCCCGCTGGAAAACAAACGTCCTTTCGCCGAATATCCAGGGACTTCCACGGATTCATCGTGGTATGTCGACCCCTACGGAGGCTACGCCTTCACCACCTTTCGACAATTCTACGAATACCGCTTCGACTTCGGAAACGGGGTGGTGAAGAACTTGCGTCTTGTGCCGGTGCGGCTCTTCAACGGCAGCCCGGACGCTCCCACTGGCGCGTATCAGGACAATATCCTGCTTGATTTGGCTTACGCCGGTGAAGTGGTGATCGAAGGGGTGAGCTACAATGTCGAAGTTGTGCAAGGCGCGGCTCCGGAATTCAAAGACCGGTTGACCTATCCGGGATACTTCGACAATCCCGATGTAAATGTCTTGCTCTACCGGACCGATAACGGCGAGTTGGTTGGAGGCATCGGTCGCCTGAAGAAAATCGATGGCAAGTGGTATGAGTTTCTAAGCAATGCGAGCGGGGAACAGCTCACCATCAATCGCATTACCGCCATTGGCCGGATCCGCATCGACACAGGGTCGTTTCCACGGGTCGACTTTGCATTCACGAGCGGTAGGTTCGAAAGTCCCAGCGGATGGGCGATTGCTTTGCAGGATTTGGATTTCAGTGACGGTGTGGAGGAACTACCGGCGGGCGACTACACGTTCTCCGAATTCAAGGTTCGCAACAACGGGCAAACGATCACCCTCATATGGCATCCGACGTTTGGTCTTAGTCATGGATCGCTTGCGGTTCCTGCAGGAGGCGAGGTGGTTATGCCCATCGGAAAAAACACAAGGATCGACTTCGGGTTTGATCCCAGGTTCGATTATCCCCTTCGAACCTTATACAACAACGAATGGTTGAAGTTTCGAATCTTCGATGCCGATTTGGGGGGCGCGGTGATTGCAACCGATAGTCAGCCATATGTCAGTTCTTACACGAATTCTGTGGGCAATGCAGTGACCGTGCCATGGAAACTCAAACCTTGCGGTTGGGATGGCATGTGGTGGTGCACCGCCGAGCTGAGAGACTATCCCGAGATCGGCGAGTATGTCATGGGCCGGGATTCCAAGCCGCCTTCCGTCGAGGACACCCGCACCATCACGATGACAAGCCGCCTCAAGGGGCTTTATGGCGATGTGTCTGCATCGATGGATTTCCGCGCTCGAAATGAAACCTACCGACTGCACGGGTTGTTTTACAATTTTGACGAACCATTGGAGGATTTCCCAGACCTGAGGAATATCACTCCGGATTTGGAACTGCCCGACGCTCGCATGGGTGTGCAGTCAGCGATTCCGTGGGCCGGGCTGCCGCAGGAAATGGCGGATACTTTCGCCGCATGCTACGAGTTCGATTTTAGTCCAAACATTCCTGCGGGGCAGAATCCCGACGGGTTTGTCGGGAGTTACACTATTGAGTTGACCGTGGGCGGTGGTGCCGCGCGAGTTTATGTGGACGGCGAGTTGATGGTCGAAAGTAAGAATCCGGACGACCTGCCGAAGGTTGCTGTAAGCAAGGAATTTCTATTGGAGGGGCCAGCGTATCGCCGAGTTCGTATCGAATACTATCACAACTCGGGACTGGCCTCCCTCAGTCTGGTCTGCAAAGGGAAAATCCCTCCCTACTACAATTACACCAATCAATTCGACCCGGATGGTGGCAATCGTTTCATTGCAATCAACCCGGTGTATTTTCCGGCGAAGTTTGAAGTGTCTCCCGGTTGGAAGGGCGGGAAGACATTTGTCCTGCGCGGAAAGGCCACGAGTCCGGATGGCATCGCCAAGGTGGAGTATTTTGTTGATGGAGTCCTGGCTGCCACCACCGACGGGCCGGATGTGAATGCCTCGCTGACCTCGGTCAACTTGGATTCCGAGGTTGTCCTCCGCTCGGTGGACGTGCATGGATTCGGGACTCTTGTCACGGTGCCGGTCGAGGGTGAGTCGCTTGCGGAGTGGTTGGAGCGCTATGGCTTGACCGATTCAAATGGCGACGCGGACGGTGATGGGGTGTCGAATTATGAAGAGTGGGAAAATGGCACGGTGCCGCTCCCCCCGCCACCGTTTGAATTTCAGGGTCCGACACTCGAAGGGAACAAGCTTGCGCTACGGTGGGTCGGCGACAAGTCGGCATCCAAGTTGGTCGACAGTTACCAAATCGAAATCTCGGAGGATTTGAAAACATGGAAGCCCCATGGATCAAAGATCGCCCTCCGTCAGGATGGCAACTACAACGTGGAGATTTCCGCCGGGAATTTTGGCCCGAAGGTCTTTTTCCGAGTGGTGGCGGACGAGCGCTGA
>CAZRLX010000274.1:0-2546 GCA_964601115.1 uncultured Chthoniobacter sp.
CGAGCAGAACCTGGGCGGTGCAGATGTTGCTCGTGGCCTTGTCGCGGCGGATGTGTTGCTCGCGGGTCTGGAGCGTGAGACGCAGGGCGGCATTGCCGGCAGCGTCTTTCGAGACACCGACGAGGCGGCCGGGAAGTCGGCGCTTGTGTTCATCGCGCGTGGCAAGAAAGGCGGCGTGCGGGCCGCCGTAGCCGGGAGGAACACCGAAGCGCTGGCTCGAGCCGATCACAACATCGGCTCCACATTCGCCCGGGGGCTTAAGGAGCGTAAGCGCGAGAAGATCTGCGGAAACAATCGCGAGTGCACCGGCGACGTGGACGCGGGCGATAAGCTTTTCGATGTCGCAAAGGGAGCCATCGGTGGCCGGGTATTGAAAAAGCGCGGCAAAGAAGGGTTCGGCGGGAGGATTTTCGGCCGGGCCGGTGAGGACCTTGATGCCAAGCGGCTCGGCGCGGGTTTGGAGGACGGCCAGAGTCTGCGGGTGGACATGATCCGCGACGAAGATGGCATCGCCACCCTTGATGTCATGGCAGAGAGTCATCGCCTCCGCAGCGGCGGTAGCCTCGTCGAGGAGCGATGCATTGGAAATTTGCATCCCGGTGAGGTCGCAGACCATCGTCTGGAAATTCAAAAGCGCCTCGAGACGGCCTTGCGCGATTTCCGCCTGGTAGGGTGTGTATGCGGTATACCAACCGGGATTTTCGAGAATGTTTCGGCGGATCACGGCAGGTGTGTGGGTGCCGTGGATGCCCATGCCGAGATGGTTAGCCGCGATTTTGTTTTCCGACATGATCTCGCGGAGATCGGCCAGGGCCTTTTCCTCGGACCGGGCGGCAGGGAGGTTCATTTCGCGGTTGAGGCGGATCAAGGAGGGAACCGTCTCGTCGATGAGAGCGTCGAGCGACGGCACACCGATGGCGGCGCACATGGTTTCGATTTCCTTGGTGTCGGGGCCTATATGGCGGTGGGCGAAGGCGGTCATGTCGAGACGCGGGAGTATGCGAAAGCCGCCGAAAATGGCGAAGAGAAATCGCGGAAAACTCAGCCCCGCTTTTGACGAAGGGCTTGCAACTCGAGAACCGCCTGGAGGTCTCGAGGCCTCCCCATGGCGCGCTTGGCTTCAATCAAGGCATCGAGGGTGAGTATTCGAATCTCCAAGCCGGAAATCCGGATCACTTGGCTGAGGGGCAGACATTCCTGAAATCGTCCCAATCCCTTGATTTCTCCGAGGCAGTCGAGTTGTCCCCAGTCGGTGCCGAGATAAAGGTTTTTAAGCCCTCCCTTTTGGGCCTGCTCGAGAGTGAAAGGCAGCCTTTGTGGAGTCATGCGATGGCACGGATTCAATCCATCGAGAGCCCCGGAAATCCGAACCAAGTTCGCTGAATCCATCGAGCAAACAACATCGACATCCCTTGTCAGAAGCGACCCGCCATGCAGAAGCACCGAAAGCCCACCGCAGACGATGAATTCCACATTCGATCGGGCCAACCTTTCGGTGATCCTTTCAAGACTGTTCATCGGATTCAGCAAGGGCTGCCCGGAGCGCCTCGGCCTCGTTCAGCAGGCGGTCGTTTTGGCGGATGCGCTCCAGAGGAGTGAGGCGAAGATTTTCGTCGAGGAGAGAGAGATCGATCCCGAAAAGCTCTGCACGCTCGATGTCGGTGAGGCCGTCGTCGGTGCGCCAGAAGCGTTCGAGTTCCGGCGGGAGTGTCTCCATGGGGCTCTAAATCAGCCTCCGATTTGGGCCCGGTAGCCGGCGGCGTCCTTGAGGGAGTCGAGATCGGCGGGATTGCCGATGCGGATTTTGAAAATCCAGCCCGCTCCGAAGGGATCGCTGTTCAGCAGCGAGGGATCGGCCTCGATGGCCTCGTTGCGCTCGACGACCTCGCCGCTGACGGGCGAGTAAATGTCGCTCGCGGCTTTCACGGACTCGACAACGGCGGCGACGTCGCCCGCATTCACTTTTTTCCCGACGGCTGGAGGTTCGGCGAAGACGATGTCGGTGAGTTCGGCCTGGGCGTGGTCGGTGATGCCGACGGTGCCGGTGTCGCCCTCGACGAGGATCCATTCGTGGGTGGTGGCGTAGCGGAGGTTTTCGGGAACGTTCATGGTTTTTTGAGGAAAGGTTTTTTGACGACTTCGGCACGGAAACGGCGGTCGCGGACTTCGATTTGGGCCTCCTGGCCCGGATCGCAATACGCGGGCGGCAGGTAGGCAAGGGCGATGCCGCTACCGAGGCTGGGGGAAAGGGCACCACTGCTGGTCTCAGTGACAGGTTCGCCATTCACAAACACGCGGTAGTGCGATCGGATCGGCGGAGACTTTTCGGTGACGCGCAGGGCGCAGAGTTTGTGGGGAAGGACGCCGGCTTGCTTTTGCGAGAGAAGTGCCTCGCGGCCGGTGAACGCGGGCTTCTTGAGATCGCAGAAAAATCCCAACCCGGCCTCCAACGGTGTGCGGTCGGGCGAAAGATCGGATCCGTTGAGCGGGAAGCACATCTCGAGACGGAGCGTGTCACGCGCACCGAGACCGCATGGCACCGCCCC
>CAZRLX010000275.1:0-2511 GCA_964601115.1 uncultured Chthoniobacter sp.
CCGGGACAGTTGCTCCGAGTTTGCTGACTCATGTCATCTGCAAGGATTGCTGCCGTATTGCCAGCGATGACGGCTGTTTTCCCGGGGCATGGCAATGGCGTTGAACTCGATGACTGGAGTCTTGATCAGGTCGACTGCTGCCATGTGGCAGGATGTCTGCCGTGCTGAATTTCAACTCTGCAGTCATGGGACGAGAGGACCTCGTTCTTGCCGGCGACGTCCGCCGTCTTGGCACTCAACAATGCGGTGCTGTTTTCCATGACGGCGGTGTTCGTCGTCGATGGCAGAGGTCTTCGCCGTCAAGACAGAGGTCTTCTTCGGGGAAGATCTCCTCACAACTCACCAGCCCCTGCCTCCCGCCAAACATCCCGGTGTGCTTTCCCGTGGCGGGGACGAAAATTTTTCCGCCAAGTCGGCTCAGATCCGGCTTTGCTCATACACAAGCTTCTGCAAACCAGAATGTTACAGCTATATAAAAAAACTTCCATTTTGCTACTTGCGTTCTGGGTTTTGTGTGCTAATTGTATTCCCAATGAATGGGAACACTTTGGCAATAAAAGCGGATCAAAAGATCATCTGGACACTACACATATCAACATGTAGTGTTCCCACCATACGCGTAGCCGCGAATAAACTTTTGGTCTTTGTGATGCCTTGGGCGACTTCCAGCCCATGGCTTCACTCCGACATTTCTCAGCCCCAACTACCACACACCATGACCAATAAAACCCTCGGCGAGTTCATCAAGTCTCGCCGTCTTGTCCTGAACATCACCCAGCGCGCTCTGGCCCGCCAGATCGGCCTGAAAACACCGTCGCACCTCTGCGATGTCGAAAACGGCTTCCGCCAACTGGGCACGGAATACCTCCCGGCCCTGGCAGAGACGTTGGAGGTCTCCATGGAGGAACTGCAAGAACATGACCCGCGCGCGCCGCTCGAAGCGGCCCGTGAGCTGTTTGATAAACACCCTGAATACATTCGCGCTTTGCACCGGGTGGTGCGGGCCGCGCCGAAACTGTCGGCCGGGGAAATGATCCGTCGCATCGAAAAAGAACCCCCTGCCACCGGGGCGATGACGCCGGCCACAAAGCAACCGGGGGTAGGGGAGGCTTGAATCCATGAAAGAATACTACCTGTCAGGCAGCGTCCTGCCCAAACGCGTCCACTTCTCCAACGACGACTTCGAGACGATATCGAGGCAAGAACTGCGGGAGGCCCGATGTCTGCCGCCCGAACCGGGTCCCATCGATCTGGACCTGTATCTGCTGCGCCGCTACGACGGCCTCGCGGCTGCACCCATTCCCATGGCGGAGGGGATGATGGGTGCAGCCGATTTCGATATCCCGGCACGCCCCCTCGTCTTCATCAACGAGAAAATTTACAACGGGCCGGAGACCGTCTACCGCTCGACCCTGGCCCACGAGATCGGGCATCTCATCCTCCATAAGTCGCTCTACCTCGATGAGGAGTTCCCGCGCGAACTGGAGCGCATCCAAACGGGCAGCGCCCTGCACCGCGGTTTCGATTGCAGAGCGTCCGACCTCGAGGAAGCACCCAGACCTCCCGTGCAGAAAGCCCACCCGCTTTTCCACATCGAATACCAGGCGAACCGAATGATGGTCGCCCTGCTCACCCCCAAAACACTCCTGCGCAAGTCCGTGGCATCATGGACCTACAGGGTGGATGTGCGGGGGGGCGGTAGCGAAATGCGTCTCGACGAAAAACAACGACCGGAAGCAATCACCCGCGTTTCCGAGACCTTCCACGTGAGCCGGACGATGGCCACTTACCGGCTGGAGGAGGTTTACCCGCCAACGGGTGTATCCGCCTCGCCGATGCAAAATTTCTTCGTGTCTGCACCACCGACCGCCGCATGTGCGGCGGACCCATCGGTGAACGGCGAAGAGTCAAAACCAAACAGGAGTATTACTACCTATGGTTAAGTCAGTAGACGGCACGCTCACCGACACCGAGCGCGACCAATTCATCCAAGGTGTCGAACAGTTGGAGGGTGCCTTGCCATTCGGCCCGGTCACCCTGAACCCCCAAGAAGTCGCCCGCCTCACCAAGGCGGGTCCCGCCACGGCAACGTTCGTGGTCGACGGCTTGGAACTCGCCATCCGCAATCCGGACCTCGTTCCGTCCAGCGTCGATCCCGCGAAATTGCAGGAGAAGCTCATGCTCATCCGCAACCTCGATGTGATCACCTCGGTCGTCGCGCAGTTCCAGCAGAAGTTGGCCAATACCAACATCGTGGCGAAAGCCGAGGCCTACGAACACGCCCGCACCGCCTACGCGCTCATGAAGCGCAACAAAGCAGTCGGCATGGCCGAGGCCCGCAACCGCCTCGCCCAACGCTTCAAAAAGCAAGGGCGCCGCAAATCCGTCACAATCACCGAGCCTCAAAACACTGAATCCTAAGTCTCGGCCTTGACGGGCTGATCAAAACATCGGCGGTCGTGGAGCTCGAACTCCCGGCCGCCGAAATTTTTTTGCGGCGCCCTTGTCTGA
>CAZRLX010000276.1:0-2511 GCA_964601115.1 uncultured Chthoniobacter sp.
GCCCCGCCGAAGTCGACCTCCTCATCGGCGACCCCGCCAAAGCCAAAAAACAACTTAACTGGGAACCCAAAGTCCGCTTCCCCGAACTCGTCAAAATCATGGTCGACGCGGACCTCGCCGCCCTCCAAGGCCTCCCCGTGCCAGATCCGATGACGCCGGCGTATCGGTAGATCAAAGCGATACAATGAAGGGCAGACTGCCGATCGCCATCGCATTGATCATATTGCCAGCTGGCGCATTCATCGGCGGGATGGTTTTCGAGATAAAATCCTCACAAAAACTGCTCAACGTGGATTTGGCGAAGGCGTTTGGATTGCTGGAGAGCGATCTCGACTCCTTGCGCAGGCATTCCTCCGATGCATCCACCCCGTTGCATGAGGATCCAGCGAACAAAACTCTTGTTCCGCTGACAGACAAACTCACAGCCGTTGCAACAAAGGAGGAACTACAAGCCCGGTTGTTGAAAATCCGCTCTTCGATTCTTCACGCGATTCAAACCCATTCAGCCTCCACGGAAGACCAGCGTAACACTTGGCGATCCGCTCCGTTCCGCGTTGTTAGCGGCCAGCCCTTCCATTGGGAAACAACCGAAAAATCCACCCCCCTCGGAATATCCCTCAAAAATCCAGGCCCCGATACGGTCACCAGTGCCAGAGTTCAATTGGATGGAAAACAAACCCCAGTTTCCATTGCAGAAATCTTGGAAACCTGTCTCGCAGGAAAATCGACCGCAGAGGAAAAGGCGCTCTCGCTCTGGAATTTTGTTTGCAAAAACAGAAGTCACGACTGGCCATCGCACCCCGGAAACGAGGCTTTCGACCCCGTCAAACTCGTGTCGGTTTACGGTTATGGATTCTGCAGCCACGCCGCAAAAGCACTCGCCATTCTCGCACAAAATGCCGGTCTCGAATCCCGAGTCCGCCAAGCCAAAAGCCAGCATGTTGTCTGTGAAATTCTCATTGATGGCCACTGGGCCATGTTCGATCCGGACGGCGAGGTTTTTTACAGATTCGAGGACGGCAGAATCGCCTCCGTCGAGGACATCGCCCAGTCCCCCCAACTTCTTCTGTCCACGCAAAGCCCGATTTACTCTGTGGAAAAACTTCAGGACATTTTTACAAACCACGTTTTCATCACCACCCCCCTTGAGAAATTTGCCCGCTTCAGTCCTCATATCATTCTCCCAACGCTTCGACCCGGTGAGGAACTCGAGATTTCAAAACAAAAAAAGGGCCTCTTCTTTGCCTCCAGATATCTTGAGGTTCCCAAAGACTACGCCAATGGAGCATGGCGATATCAGCCCATTTGGTCCGGTCAGGATAAAATTCCCGAAGGCCTGACCCTCGCCAATATCCGAATTGGATCCGAAGACGGGAATCCTGCGCTGTTCATAAACGATCCCGAAGCCGAGACCTCAATAACCTGTTTTTTCGATCTCCCATACCCCGCACTGCGGACCGAAGTTCAATGGGATTTCCCCACGGATCACTCGGAGGATATTTCTCCAAAAGTGATGGCATCCCGCGACGGTCACACTTGGATCGATGCGGAACAAATTGAACGGAATCACAAAACAATCCATGTCTTCAGCGACTTTCCTAACCGCTTGACTGGCGAGCCTGATTATAAATTCCAAGTGAAACTCATGATCCCGTCTGAAGCAGGATTAAATGTATTCCCTGAATTCCGCATCACTCACGATCTGCAAATGGCCCCTGGTTCACTTCCAATTCCCGATCAGGGTGGCGGCACCCTTCGCGCAACTTACGAAGCAGCGGAGAACCAACAGATCGAAATCACTCTGATCAACAAACCTGATCCCACGCCGGTCCATGAATCGAATTAGCATCATCGTCCCCGCCTACAACGAGCGTGACAACATCCCGCTCGTCGTCGAGCGGCTTGAAAAACTCCTCCCCGGCGACAATTGGGAGATTGTCTTCGTGGACGACGATTCGAAGGACGGGTCGCGGGAGGTGCTGATGAGGTTGTCTCGGGAGAAGCGGCGTGTTCGCTTTATCCGGCGCATTGGGCGGCGGGGGTTGGCTTCGGCGTGTCTTGAAGGAATGGCATCGAGCGACGCGGATGTGTTTGCTGTGATGGATTGCGACCTCCAACACGACGAGACGATTCTTCCCGCGATGCTGGAAGCCTTTGAGCAGGACCCGCAACTCGAACTCGTTGTCGGCAGCCGCTACACCGGCCATGGCGGCGGCACCGGCGATTGGTCGAAGGCCCGCGTGTTCGTCAGCCGCTTCGCCACGCGGATCGGCTCGATCGTCCGCAAAACCCCGCTCACCGATCCGATGAGCGGATTTTTTGCCATCCGCCGCGAGTTGTTCGAGGAAACCGTCCGCTCGATGACCGGCAAGGGATTCAAAATCCTCCTCGATATCGTCCTGTCAGCAGGCCGCCCGCTGCGTGTTCGCGAGTTCCCCTACGAATTCCGCACCCGTCAGCACGGCGAGAGCAAACTCGATATCGTCGTCGCCTTCGAATACCTCTACCTCC
>CAZRLX010000277.1:0-2507 GCA_964601115.1 uncultured Chthoniobacter sp.
CCTTGGACACGAATGCGAATTTTCCGGAGGGGCTGCCCTTTTATGCCCGCAAGATTGAAGGCATCCAGGCCGATCCGGGGTTGTTTTTCCGGTTCGATGAGACCCTCCGCTCCCGCACGGAGATTCACAAAACGCTCGGGCAGGCGCTCGGCATGGGGTTCAAATTTTTCAAAGTCCTGTATCAGATTCCCGACAACGCGCACCGAGATCGAAAGAACACGAATTTCCAGGAGACCCGCCAAGTGTTTCAAGAGCTTCGCGAGCGGGCAGGGGAGGAGACCGCCCTTCTATCAGTTCTGGACTTGCAGCGACGGGCGGTCTTGGGGGCGGTGGACAGCAGCCGGGTCACGCAAAATGTCTTTCGCGCATCGATCCGCGAGCGAATCGCCTCCTGCCTGTGGGCCATGCCTCTGGCCAATCGGTGGTTTGCCGTGGACAACGACGCGTTTTACCTCGCCACGGAGTTGGAGGGGGTGAGCCCGGTTGTCGGGGGGTGGCCGATGGCGCGCACTTGGATGAGCATGGTGGGGTTGTCCTGCGGCAATGCCTTCACCACGGATGTCTGGAGCCGCCAGACATTCAAGCCCTATTGGAGGAACCTGCAGGTGCTCACTCCGCCGGCGCGGGAGCGCACGCGCGTGCTCGATGTCGGCACATCCACAGAGTGGCCGCGCCTCGCCGGGAAGGTCTCGCGCGACTGGGGCCAATGGGTCGTGGCCTTGCTTTGGAATCCGGCCGACAAGGAGGACATCGTAACCTTTGATCTGGCCCGCGCCGGGCTGAATCCCGAAAAACGCCATGCGGTGTGGTCGTTTTGGGACAACCGGTATCTCGGGGTCGTCGAGGGGCAATACAAGACGCCGTTTCTCGCCCCCTCGGCCTCGCAACACCTCGTTTTCACCGAGCTTCCCGAGAATCCCAACAAACCCACGATCATCGGGTCGAACCTGCACATTTACTGCGGGGCGGCGGAATTCAAAAATGTAGTCGTGCTGCCGGGAGGCATGCGCCTCGAGTTGAGCGATGCCGGGGCGAGGGATGGGTCGGTGTTTGTTTACTGCCAAGCCAAGCCGGCGGTGGAGGCCGCCAGCGGGTTGCGTGTGGAGGAGGTCGTGGCCGCCGGTGAGAATGTCTGGGAGGTCAAGATCAAGGAGCGCGATCCATGGACACTCCAGCGGATCGATTTCAGCGTTCCCGAACCGATTTTCCAGCAGGGCTGGTTTTGGCTCCTGTCGGCTTTGCTGGCGTTGAGCGGCGGTTTTGGCGTGTGGAGATATATCGTCTCCAAGAAATCCGCCCAGGCGCTTGAACACGAGCAGGCCCGCCAGCAGGAACGCACCCGCATCGCCCGCGACCTGCACGACGAACTGGGGGCGACGCTGGCGCGGATCGCGATGCTCACGGATGCCGCTGCGAGCCCCGGCGAGACGCCGTCTCCGGTGCTCCAGAAGATTCTCGGCTTTTCAAAGGAAGGCCTGCAGCGGCTCGATGAGATCGTCTGGGCGGTAAATCCGGCCCGCGACACACTGGACAACATGGTCGACTACCTCTGCAAATTCGCAGAGGGCTATTTGAGCGATGCGGGCATCCGGTTTCGGTTCGAGTCCCCCGAGCAGCTGCCCCATGCGGCGGTGTCGTCAAAGGTCCGCCATGCCGTTTACATGGTGGTTCGCGAGGCGATTCACAATGCCTCGGCGCACAGTTCCCCACGCATCGTGCGCCTCGGAATCGCCATCGACTCCGGGGAATGCCGGGTGGATATCCATGACGACGGATGTGGATTCGACCCTGCCAGCGCCTCCACATCACGCCACGGCCTCGAGAACATGCGCGCCCGCATCGCAGAGATCGGCGGCCGCATGGATTTGTCCTCCACTCCCGGCTCAGGCACGACCGTGTCGATTCGACTGCCCCTCACCTCACTAAAAAAATGAAAACACCCGAAGATTCCATTTCTCCGATCCATGTGGCGATTGTTGAAGACGATCCCGGCATCCGCAAAACACTGGTCCGATTTTTGGAATCCGACGCCAAGGGAATCCGCCTCGTCGGTGAGGCGTCCAGCGCGGAAGAGGCGCTGCGTGAGTTTCCCGCTCTCGGCCCCCAAATCGTTATCATGGATGTGAACCTGCCGGGCATGAACGGCGACGAGTGTGTGCCGCGGTTGCTCGAACTTCTGCCGCAGGTTCACATCATCATGCTCACGGTTTTCAACGACACGGAGGTCGTCTTCCGATCCCTCGCAGCCGGCGCGATCGGCTACCTGATCAAGCCGGTCTCCGCCGAGCAGTTGACCCAAGCCATCCATGAAGCTGTGGAAGGCGGCGCGCCCATGAGCACCGGGATCGCCAGGCGTGTCGTCCAGTCCTTCCAAAAGCCGCCGGCCGATGCCCGGCTGTCCGTCGAAAACGCGCTGTCGCCCCGCGAACAGGACATCCTGCGCCTTCTGGCCAAGGGCTACCTCCAGAAGGAAATCGCCGACGAACTCCAAATCGCCTTCGCCACCG
>CAZRLX010000278.1:0-2470 GCA_964601115.1 uncultured Chthoniobacter sp.
GTCCCTCGGGCACGGTGGTGCTCGCCTCCTGGGCGACGGCATCGTGTTTGTTGGGGTCGAATGGTTCGCCCTCGGCGGCAACCTCCTCGAGGCCATGGGAGCGGAGAAACTCGAGGAGCTGCTTGTGGACCATGTTCATGCCAAGGAGAATCGATGCGGCATCGGGGGCGGTTTTTGCGGCCTCGAGGCCAAGTTCGAAGTTGTCCACGATCGGCAGGAGTTTTTCCAGAAGGGCATTGTTCGCGTAGCGGATCGCCTCCTCCTTCTCACGCATGGCGCGCTTCCGGAAATTGTCCAAGTCCGCCCGCGCGCGGAGGGCGAGATCCTTCAGCTTGGCGGCCTCGGCCTCGAAATCGACCTCGGTGATT
The DNA here is from genome assembly GCA_964601115.1 of uncultured Chthoniobacter sp. GTDB lineage: Bacteria > Verrucomicrobiota > Verrucomicrobiia > Chthoniobacterales > Terrimicrobiaceae > UBA967. The sequence goes on from CAZRLX010000278.1 coordinate 369, forward strand.
TCAGAGTTCTGGGCCGTGTCGTGACCCGCTTCGGGCGGTGTGCTGTCGGTGTGGTCGGAAGTGCTCATGTTTTGAAGATTGCAATCAGTGTGAAGTCGTCCTGTCTCAGGTTGTTTCCGGTGAATTGCCTGACCTCTTGGGCCACGTGCCGGATGACCCCGGCCGACCCGTGCGGCGCGCTGGCCTTGAGGGCCTCGGCCAGGCGATCGAGTCCATATTCCATGCCGCCGGGGTCGAGTGCCTCGGTCGCGCCGTCCGTGTAGAGCAGCAGGCAGTCGCCGGCATGCATTTCGAACCGGAAATCGCCGCAGACTCTATTGAAGACCTCTCCGCTGTCAATCCCGAGGGCCATGCCCTTCGGGCGGAGTTGTTCGACGGATTTTGCGGCAGCGCGGTAGAGGAGCGGGGCGTCGTGTCCGGCCCGCGCCATGCAGATTTCGCCGGAGAGCGGGTTCAACATCATATAGGCCATGCTGATGAACATGTCTTCTTTGATGTCCGGGTAAAGGTGGTGGTTGACCCGCTGGAGGACCTGGGAGGGGGTCGACGCCTCGACTGCCTCGCGACGGAGCACGCCGCGGCACATCGCCATGATCAATGAGGCCGGAACGCCCTTGCCCGAGGCATCCGCGATCGCCACACCGAGGCGTCCGTCGCCCAGCGGAATGTAATCGAAATAATCGCCACTGACCTGGCGCGCGGCCAGGCTGAGGGCGCTGATTTGATAGCCCGGAAATTCCGGATCGGACTCCGGCAGCAGGATGCGTTGGATTTCGCGGGCGATTTCGAGGTCGCGGTCGATGAGTTTTTTTTCACCGGCCTCGAGGTAGATCGCCTCGTTGTAGAGGGCGAAGGCGCTTTGCTCGGCGATGGTGCGGAACACCTTGAGGCCCTTGCTGTCGCAATGGGGGTTGCCCCTCTGCATCTGGACGGCGAGCACCCCGAGGACCTTGTGGCGGTAGATGAGCGGTCCCACGATTGCCGACACGTCCGGTGGCAGGCCCTCCTCCCCAGGATTGATGCATACGATTTCGCCGTTGCGCCAGCAATCTGCCACGATGCCCCGGCTGTCCCTCGTCACGGGTTGGAGTTGCAGGTAGCTCCAGAGGGCGTTTTCGTCCCCCTTGGCCTGGTCTTTGATATGCCGAGGCACGTCGACGAACGCCACGCAGCCCTTGGAAATATGGGTGGGGGTGAGCACCGATTCGTCCTTGTTGGCGAGGTAGATTGCGCCGCCCTCCGCCTCGAGAATCCGGGCGGCGCTTTCGACAAGGAGGCGGTGGAGTTCGGAGCTGCGAACGCCCTCTGAGAATGCTGCACCGATGCCGTGGAGAAAATCGAACACCCGGTCCTCCTCGGCCTGCAGGTCTGTCAAATTGCGCTCCACCCGCTTGGCCCGCTTGCGGTAGCGGTGCGCCATGTAGAACAGCGCGCAAAGCGCCAACAGAACCAAGACAAATTCAATGGGGTTCCTCATCGGTGGACGGCCCGCCACCATCCCGAAAGCCGGGGTGGCGATCAAGACCGATTCACATCGATCGACGATTCGGCAATTTCGGTGCGAAGGAATTCGATGACATCGCTGAAGCGTGTGGCATTGCGGGGATCGGCCTCCACGAGGGCCTCGTGTGCGGCGAGGATAACGGCACGCTGGTCGCCGATGTTCCGCTCTCCGGAGCCCGCAGCGTGATTGAGTTCGATGGGAGCGACCGGGGCAGCACCCGCTTGGATTTCAAACAAGTGGTCGAGTCCCAGGCTTTCCAGGAGCGAGAAATTGCGTTCGTTGGCATGGACGACACGGAGAGTGCCTCCCTCGATGTCCCGCAGGTTGAAGGCGACCGAGGCCAGGGTGCCGAGGAACGTCGAGTCCATGAGTTCGCAATTCTCGAGATCCAGAACGAAGGCGGACCGGCCCTTTGAGATCATGGTCTTGGCGAGATTTTTGATGTTCGGACTGTTCTCGAAATTCCCCCGGCCCTCCACTTTGATCCAAACCGTGGCTCCGATGCTCCCGACGAGAATGGCAGATGGTTTGCTCACAAGGTTCCCGACCCCTCCTTCAAGTAATGCGGTGCTGAAACGGTGTCAAATGCCACGCTATC
>CAZRLX010000279.1:0-2459 GCA_964601115.1 uncultured Chthoniobacter sp.
AGATGCCGTTTTTCAAGGCGCTCGGCCTCGATCTTGCGCCTTACCATGGCGGCACGCTGAATGTGAGCATCGCGCCGTTGGTCTATCGCGTCCTTGCGCCGCGTCTCACGTTTCGCGCGGTGAAATGGCATCCGACAGAACCCGCCGAGGATTTTTCTTTTTTCGATGTGCGTCTGCTGCGCGACGGTGAGCCGCCGGCGGAGGGACTCATTTACTACCCGCATCCCACCACCAAACCCGCGCATTTCCAGAGACCTGATGTTCTGGAGATACTGCTGCCTTTCGTTGCCGGGTTGGGCTATGGCACCGACATCCGGCTCGAAGTGCGAACGGATCAAATTTTGATCGAAGCCCCGGCGGTCGCCAAATAGCTGACGACCTCCACCTGGGGCAGGCTCCCGCCACCGCCGCAACCTGCGGATTTCTCGCCCGAAAGACCGTTTCTTGCATGCAATGTCCGAAAAGTGACACGCATTCCCACTGCTTGCCGGGCTGCTTCGCGTAATGTTCCGGTATCTCGTCTGGCTGGGAACCTCACAATCCCATCTATGAAGACGTCGATCACCATTCAAAAAACCTCCGCACCGGCAGCATTACCGTTGATTGCCGTGCCATTCGCCGCCTTCAAGGAGAGACCTGCAGTAGAGGCCCAGACATCCGAACATCGAGAAGTGGAAACGAGCCGAAAAGAAAATCCATGACAACGAGCAGACAAAAAGCCATCGCAGACACAACTGAACAACAAATACCCGCCGATCTCGGGGGGCGGGGGGCACTCCAGTTTACCTGATTTTAACAATAGCAGTCTTGTTTCTGGCGGTTGCTCCGGTTTTCAGCCAGACGATTGACGGAACAAGCTCCGCAGCCACGAGTGTTCCATTGACCGTCCAGAGTGACGGCACTCTGCGCCTGGATAACCGTCCGTTCACCGGTTCGGGTGTCAATTACTTCGACGGGTTCAACCGGGTGCTCTGGGATAGCGGCGATACCACTTACGAAGCCGGGTTCCAATATCTCGCGCAACAAGGTATATCGTTCGCGCGGGTTGATATTTCCGGTTACCGGCCTGTCTATACCGACCTGTTCTTTACCGACCGCGCGGAGTATTTCCGCCGCTTGGACGCCTTCGTCGCTTCGGCGGAGCGGCACGGCATCGGCTTGATCCTCACCTTCTTCTGGACGACCTATGGCTTCTCCGACCTCGCAGGAGAGAACCTGGACCAGCTTGCGGTCACGACCAGTGCCACCCGGCAAAAGATGCGGGAGTTCACCACGGAAATTGTCAATCGATACAAGAACTCCCGTGCGGTCTGGGCTTGGGAGTTCGGCAACGAATGGAACTTGGCGGTGGATCTGCCCAACGCCACCAGTTTTCTGCCGCCGACCAATGCCGCGTGGGGCAACCCACCGACCCGTGATCCGGTCCGCGACATCCTCTCCACAGGAATCATCATGCCTGCGATGCAGGAATTCGCCGACCTCGTGAAATCGCTCGACCCCGGCCGCCCGATCAGCACCGGGCACGCGATTCCGCGCGTCTCCGCTTGGAACCTGGATCAGTGGAAAAGGGGGTTGCAGGGCATCACCCTGGCTTGGACCACCGATACCGATGCGCAAGCAAGGGAAATTGCCCTGCGCCAATGTCCCGCACCCTTCGATCTGCTCAGCATCCATGTTTACAACATCAGCGAGGACGTCCCCCGCGTGGCCAAATACGCGCAAGTCGCGAGAGACTCCGGGATAGCTCTTTTCGCCGGCGAATTCGGGGTGAACACTTCCGTTTCGCTCGATCCTCAATTCGATTACAACCAACTGCTCGAGGCCTGCCGCGTGGCCCCGCTTGTCGCCATGTGGGCTTATGACCGGGCCCTCGAGGCCAACCCCAACTCGCCGCGAATTGCCCTGGGTTCCGGCTTCGGAAACACCTCAAAAGTCGTATCAAATGCGGCGGCAACCAACTCTCCAGCCGTGGCGACCAAGATGGTGGATCTTGACCTCGGCGCTTCCACAACAGGAATATTGTCCTTCGATATTTTGCGAGCCGGGACAGGAACCTCCCTGCAGGGGGTTGGTTGGGGTGAAGGCGGCAACGGGGTTTCCTTTCAAAGTTCCGGAAACCAATTTTATTTCCGCCCGGCACTTGCACAAGGCACTCAGACAAAGCTGACTTTGGTCGATGGCAGCAGCTTCGTCATTGCACAAAACAAGTGGTATCGGCTGACGGCGAGTCTGGATTTCACCGCCAATACGATCACCGCAGTGTTTGTGCAAAACATCACCGATAACACCGCGCCCCAGCAACTCTACTTCGGTGCGGGCAATGCCACGTTTCCCTACACCCTCGATGAATCCCGCTGGGATGGGGCGCAAGTTCGTTCGGGACTGAGCAACAATCCGGTCGTCTATCTGGACAATATCAAATTCGAGACGCAGAGCGTTGGAGGACCTCTGACGGAGGT
>CAZRLX010000280.1:0-2450 GCA_964601115.1 uncultured Chthoniobacter sp.
AGAGAACGGCGGAAGCCATTCACAAAACGGATCCGGTCTTCACGCCGCCGTTTCCGGGTAGCATCGCGAAATTTCTCTCGCCCGATTCCACCTTCAACCGGCGTCACGGCACCATCACGGCATTTGTGGCCGAGCGCGACGGCAGGCCGATCGGCCGGATCGCTGCGATTATCAACCGCTCGCACAACAGTTATCATAACGACCGCGCGGGGTTCTTCGGTTTTTTTGAGTGTGTGAACGAGCCCGAGGTCGCCCGTGGGCTGTTTGAAAAAGCCTCGGCCGTCCTGCGCGAAGAGGGCATGGAGAGTATCCGCGGCCCCTACAATCCCAGCATCAATGAAGACTGCGGCGTGCTCCTGAACGGCTTCGACAAGCCGACCGTGATCGGCTTGCCATGGAATCCCGAGTATTACGCCGCGCTGTTGGCGGGGCTGGGGTTCGCCAAGGCGCGTTCGCTTTATGTGATGAGCCTCGCCATTCACCGCCTCCAACCCCCAGAGCGGTTCGTGCGAATCATCGAGCGCTTGAAAAAGCGCGCCAATCTCACGATGCGACCATTCGACTTGTCGAAACTCGACCGTGAACTCGACATTGTCCGCCGGGTTTACAATGCCACGCTGGAGCGGAACTGGGGCTTCGTTCCGATCGGCATCGAGGATTTGATGGATTCCGCCGGCGACCTCCGCGCCATCGCCGACCCCCGCCTCCTCCTTATTGGCGAATCGAACGGCCAATCAGCCGGCGTCGCGCTCACGCTGCCAAACTTCAACGAAATCCTCCACGCCGCCCGAAAAACGCCTCACTGGCTCCGCCTCCCCCACATTTTTTTCCTGATGAAAACGCGCAAAATCCAGACCTGCCGCCAGACCGTTCTCGGCGTGGTGCCGGAATTCCGCGACCGCGGTCTCCACGCTTGGCTCGTCCACGAGCAATTCCGCGAGGCCAAGGAACACCACTCGCATGTCACCCTCGGCTGGCTTGAGGACACCAACGCTGAAATCATCGAAGTTTGCCGTATCGTCGGCGGGGAAACCGACCGCGAGTGGGGGATTTTTGAGAAAACGCTGGAACCGATCGGTTCATGATGGATTGCATTCCACACCAATCGGGTATGCGCTCCAGTCGCCAGCCATGAGAATCGCCGTCTTCAGCACCAAGCCGCACGACCGGGAGTTTCTCGATTGCGGGGAGCACGAATTTGTCTACTTCGAGCCACGGTTGGACCCCACCACCGCCGAGTTGGCGAATGGGTTCGATGGCGTGTGTCTTTTTGTGAACGATGTGGCGGATGAGCGAGCGATCGACGCGCTGGCCGATGGAGGATGCCGGCTGATCGCGTTGCGGTGTGCCGGATTCAATAATGTGAATATCGCCGCCGCCGCGCGGAGGGGGATTGTGGTGTGCAGGGTTCCGGAATACTCGCCCCATGCCGTCGCGGAGCATGCCGTGGGGCTCCTTCTGGCACTGAATAGAAAAATCCACCGGGCCCATGCTCGGATTCGCGAAGGCGATTTTTCAATTCACGGGCTTATGGGGTTCGATCTCCATGGCAAGTCGGTTGGCGTTGTTGGCACCGGCCGCATCGGGGCGGCCTTCGCGCGCATTATGCTCGGATTCGGTTGCCGTGTCATGGCATTCGATCCTTCGCCGGACGCCGTGCTTGCGGCTTCCGGAGTGGAATACAAGGCCCTGCTGGAATTGCTCGGCACGGCGGACGTGATCAGCCTGCATTGCCCGTTGCTGCCGCAAACCGAGCACCTTGTCCGGGCGGAGACCATCGCCCAGATGAAACCCGGCGTGTTCCTTGTGAATACGAGCCGTGGCAAGCTCATCAACACGCGGGATGCCGTAAGGGGGTTGAAAGACGGTCGCATCGGCGCCCTTGGGATCGATGTCTACGAAGAGGAATCCGGAGTTTTTTTCGAGAACCTGTCGGACACGATCATCGACGACGATGTGCTCATGAGGCTGACCACGTTTCCCAACGTGATCGTCACGAGCCATCAGGGATTTTTCACCCGGGAGGCGGTGGGGAACATCGCCGCGACCACGTTGGCGAACATCGACGAGTTCGCCGCCACCGGAACCTGCTCGAACCGCGTGTGAGCCTCGCGAAGCGCCACAGCAAGCGGGTGTTTCGGCATTGAACTGACCTTCCGATCCGTTTAATCAAGCCCATTCCATGTCCACTGACCAACTGCCAACGAACCCCCTTCGCGAGGGGCTTGCCTCGAGGGCGATGCCAGATCCCTGCACGCTCGTCATTTTCGGCGCCACCGGGGATTTGACGCACCGCAAGCTGGTGCCGGCCCTTTACAATCTTGCCGCCGACGGTGTCCTGCCGCCGGCGATCAGCGTGGTGGGATTCGCCCGCCGCGACAAGACCGACGAGGTTTTCCGCACGGAACTCGAGGAGGCCGCGAGGAAATTCTCGCGGCAGGGAATCAACG
>CAZRLX010000281.1:0-2444 GCA_964601115.1 uncultured Chthoniobacter sp.
GCGTTTGACGACTACTATCAACACATCCAACTCACCGACGGTTCTTCCGCATACTCCTATTTCCAGATCTGGGGTTCTGGCAAGGTGTCACAGGTGCAGTGCGACTTCGCTGCGATGATTTCGCCTGACATGTTCCAGGAGTTTGTTGTCCCGCCGCTCCGCCGGCAGTGCGCCTGGCTCGCCCACTCGCTGTTTCATCTGGATGGTCCAAAGTGTATTGGCCACCTTGAACACTTGCTGGCAATCTCCGAGCTCGATGCGATCCAGTGGACCCCGGGAGCAGGACAGCCGGGAGCTGGCGACCGGAAGTGGTTCGGTCTTTACGAGCAAATCCTGAATGCAGGCAAGTCTGTCCAGATTCTTAGTGTTTACATGGACGAGGCCAAGCAGATTGGAGCCAAAGGGGTCTACTTGTCTGTGACAGTGCGCTCTGACGCAGAGGCAGATGCCATCTCCACCGAGGTGGATGCGATGCGACAGGCGAATCAGCCTATAGAGAGCAGCTCAGTGGCCTCGCCGTTGAAATGTTGCGGAAACACCCCAAGAAATGGCCGGTGTCGGCCCTCAAGATATTGATTTCGGGTATTTTTCGTGTCTTTTCTCCATGAGAGCTATCAAGGCGAGGAGCGCTCCCCAATGGTAGAAGGCATCGCATGCCATTTTCCCGTCAGCACCCACCCCTTCAATCGCATTGTAACTCTCATAAATATGGCCGTTGGCGCGATACTCACGCAGGAAGAGCGTCTTGGATTTTTCCGCCAGTTCCATCCTGGCCTCGGGCAGGTCGTAGTTGAGCAATCCCAAGTATACCAAATAGTTCATGGGAGCCCAGATCCGGCCGCGCCAGTAGTCCTGTGACGGATAAGCCGGGTCGTTTCTGGCAATGGAGGGAAGAATCCAATCGCCGCCAAATTCATCGGGATTGAAGAAATGCTCGTTGATCATCCGTTCCGCCTGCACTTGCGTCGGAATCCCGGTCAGCAATGGATAGAAATGGGTGGGCGACAAACGCCGGGAGAACTCCTTCCTGGCAAGGTCATAATTTAAGAAGATGCCCTCATCCTCCGACCACAGTTCCTTCAGTTTTGCGCCATAACGATCGGCACGCGCGAGAAGTTCCTTCTGTTCCCCTGTCCGGCCAATCATCCGGGCAATGGCTGCGAGTTCCTTGCAGTCGAGAATATAGAGCGACATCAACCCGACATCCGCCAGTTGCATGATGCCCGTTTCCTCATCGAAAACCATGTCATCATACATGGGACTGTTATCCAAACCCGATTCAAGAGCTCCGCCAAACAGCTGATTTACGCCTTTCGTTTCCCATATGTTATTGGTGACCCGTTCATAGCGGTTGGAACCCCAGCACAGATAGCCATCCACATCCCGCTTCTCCGGCCACCAACGGTTCCACTTCAACAACGGGTCAAACAGACGTTCAGCAAGGCGGGTCTCGCCGAACGTATCGCACAATTGCCGCACCGTCATCGATCCTACCGGTGGCTGAGATCGATCACGGGATTTGTATCCGTTTGCTCCGGAACCATTCGGTATGAAGCCGCCTTCCGTGGCATCATCCGTGATGGCAATCGCATTGGCATAGGCCAGTTCCTTGTTCTCCATGCTCGCGAGGGTCGCGGCAAAATAGGTATCCCAACAGAAGAGAACCCAGCCACCCCACCATTCACACCACCGCCGGCTTACGGGCGTGATCGTCCGTTCATTTTGCGGATCAAAGATGGTATTCCATGCAAGGCATGCGCTGATCGAATCCATGAGTTCCCTGTCCTCGCCGAAACGCTCGCGAGACCGCTCATACGTCTCCCTCGCCTCATGCACAACCCTCGCAATATCGGCCCGGTGCTGCACCGCGGTGGTCAGACCGACCGGGCGATCACAATAAAAGGTCAGGTATGGCGCCGTGATTTTTTCCGCCAGTTCATCGGAGACCGGCGCGTCCGAAAACAGCGTGAAGGAGCGGTTGGCACCGGCAACGGTCAGGGAGTCTTCGTCACGGGAGAAAGAAGCCGGTTTGTTCCAGAACGCAGCTGCTTCGACGATCAGCCAGGGTTGCTTCACATCCGTGGTTAACGGCGTTGCCAATGCATACCAGTCGTCACCATGCACACAGGTTTCAATGCGGATACGGTTGTCTTTGTAATCCACCTCCAGACTGGTGTAACCGGCATCATAGGACCGCTTTCCCGGAACGATATTGCCAAGCCTTGCCGTATCGCGCTCTCCAAACAGCATCTCATTGATAACTCCTCCGCACTTGGCATCCTTGAGCCCGAGCTTGAAGCCGACCGCCTCTTCCAGAAATACATGCGCCGTTGCGCTCCGGGAAAACCACGTGTTCCATCCTCTCGATATTTTCATCTTTCATTAACCTCCGTTGTCGCCCTGCGCCCATCCGGTTGACGGATGAGGCGATACCGGTCTTCCTG
>CAZRLX010000282.1:0-2432 GCA_964601115.1 uncultured Chthoniobacter sp.
GCACCGTGGAGGTGGTCGGTTTCCCGGGGGGTTGTGATGACTTTCCAGAGGCACCAAAGAAACAGCGCCACCACGCCGCCGACCGACAGGGTCATGACAAACCATCCGCCGACTGTCACGGGGTCCCTCCTTTTTGTTGTCTGAAGGCGCGCGCCCGCGATGCCAACAGGGCGACAAAGGTTGCAAACAAGCCGACGAGGCCCACGGAAAGGATCGCAACGGGTTCCGGTTCGATGAACAAGTCCCTCACATACCCGCTGAACTCCGGTTCGCCGCCCGTGAAGGAAATCCCGAAAACATTCGTAAGCACCCAGAGGCCGAAGATTGTGATCAGAAACAACGGGGAGAGGTATTTCATGATCGGCACGAACAGGCGGGGAATGCCGAACACCGAGCCTTGAGCGGCCTCGGCCAGACCCTTTTCAACACCAAAGCGCCACGAGAACACGATGATCTGCGATGTCGCGAGGATGAAGATCAGAAACGTGCCCACCCAGAAATCAAGGGTGTCCAGCGCCTTCAGGTCCTTGCTGAAATACACCACGAACGCCGAGCCAAGCGCCGTGATGAATCCCAGGATCGCCACGGATTCCTTGCGGCCGATGTTCAGGGCCTCCTCGAGAAAGGCGATGCCCGGCTGAAGCATCGACAGGGAACTGGTGACCGCCGCGAGGAAAAGCAACAGGAAAAACACAAAGCCGAAAAGTTCGCCCATGGGCATCTTGGCGAACACCAGAGGCAGGACATTGAACCCGAGGGCGAACGTGCCCATGCCCGCCACACCCGCCACTCCAAGAAAGGCGAACCCCGCTGGAAGCGTGATCAAGCCACCCAGTCCCACCTCGCAGAATTCATTCGCGCTGGTCGCCGAGAGTCCGCTCAGCACGACGTCGTCTTTCCTCGAGAGGTAGCTGGCATAGGTGAGGATCACGCCGAAGCCGACGCTCAGCGAAAAGAAAATCTGTCCGGCGGCCGCGAGCCAAAGCTGGGGTTTCCTCAATTGCTCGACGATGCCGACCGTGTCCACGCGGAGGGATGGGTTCGCGACCGCCTCCGCGCGGGCCCGTTCGATTTCGGCGTTCCCGATCAATTCGCGTTCCCTTGTCCAACCGGCTTCCTCCTTTTTTTCAAGAAACACCTTCCCCGGATTCCACATGTAGCCGAGTCCGTTGATCACATTGCGCTCCGGCAGCGACGGGTCTGGTGCGCCGAGCGTCAGGACCCGCGCGAGAATCACCAGCGCCAGCACAAGCAGGGCCGGCATGGCCCATTTGCAAAACCACTCGATCCCTTTCGACACCCCCCGGTAGATCAATACGAAATTCAGCACGAAGACGAACAACAGGTAGTTCCCGACCTGATCGAACCCGAACCCCAGCGACAGCCCGTTTTCCTTGATCCCGATGAATCCCCCGAAAAACTCGCCCGCGGCATCCACCGAATCAAATCGGATGCCGCCGGTCAGGAAGTTCACCGCGTATCCGAGGCACCACGACTCGATCACCACGTAATACATGTAGATCACGACAGGCACGACGACACCGATCACTCCGACATATTTTCCCCACCGGTTCCTCAGAAAAAAATGAAACACCCCCGGCGAGGAGTGAAAGCCATGGCGGCCAGCCATGCGCCCCATCGTCCACTCGGCCCAGCAGATCGGCAGCCCGAGGATCAAAAGCGAGACGAAATATGCGATCATGAACGCCCCGCCTCCATACTGGGCGGCCTGGCCCGGAAACCTGAGGAAGTTTCCCAACCCCACAGCGCTTCCGGCCACGGCCAGAATCACACCCAGACGGGATGACCACCTCTCGCTCGACATGGCGGCGACGTTAGGTGCCGCGCATTTCGCAGGCAACCCCTTTCCCCGCATGTCGAGGTGTTCGTTTGCGGCGAATTTTTGGTGTGGATTTTGTTTTGACACGCAGGCGGCAATCGATAGCTTGTGCCCTCCGATCGTCGTGGGGAGACGACGCTCGCCGCCGTCCTGCAAGGCTGTGGCGGTAGGCGTCATCACCTCGACTCCGATCGGAACCCACGCTGGTCGATGCGCAAACCCGCGGCGATAGCCGCCAGATGCCCATGTAGCTCAGTCGGTAGAGCACGTCCTTGGTAAGGACGAGGTCACCGGTTCAATCCCGGTCATGGGCTCCACCACCATCGCCCGGCAAAAAATCAACAAAAACACCAACCACAGATGGCTAAAGAACAGTTCCAGAGAAACAAACCGCACGTCAACATCGGCACGATTGGCCACGTTGACCACGGCAAAACCACACTTACCGCCGCGATCACGACCGTCCTCTCGAAGTCCGGCAAGGCACAGGCGAAGGGCTACGCGGACATCGACGCGGCTCCCGAGGAGAAGGAGCGTGGCATCACGATCAACACCGCCCACGTCGAATACGAGACCGACAAGCGCCACTACG
>CAZRLX010000283.1:0-2403 GCA_964601115.1 uncultured Chthoniobacter sp.
TATTGGGAGCCACTCAAACGCGAGATGGAGGAATTCCGACGCGCGGAGCGCGCTGCGGCGGGTGGGGGTGGCGGTTGCGAGTGAGGAAAATGATTCGCGGGCGCATGGCCGGGGCTCTTTCCGAAACTACGAACCGAGGTCTGCTGATTGCTCGGATTCAAAGAAAATATCTTGAAGTGTATTAAATGCGATGTGAGACATGAGTGCACTCCACTTCATATCAGATGAAAAAAGGGCTTTTTGCAGTTTTCTTATTCATAGCGTTGCTCAAAACTGCGCAGGCTCTCGATGTCAGTCTTTTCATTACAAAAAACGGAGCATCAAGTGATTTCAGTGCAACTACGCCCCGCTGGTGGAATTTTACGATCACCGACGCGGGAGCTGCCGCTGGACTTGTCGTTGTGAATGGCAACTTCACGATCGTCAAGGAGCCTCAAGCCGTAGATCCAATCACGTTTAGTTTTTACTCTGGTTTTATTTACAATGGAACTGCTTCCGGGAATAATACGTTGCTTGCAAGCGCATCCCGTCCAGCTACCGATTTTTCTGGAGGAGGAGGGACCGCCCAGCTCTTTTCTTTTTCAGTTCCACCCGCGGCACTTTCCGCCGGTGCCTATGGGATCACACTTACCACAACGGCCCCGAACTCGCCCAACAAGGCCTTTAAAACATGGACTTCGACTGAACAAATCCAACTTCAAGATACCAGTGGCTCTGTGTTGAGTGCGACTTAATTACGCCAATGCCGGGGCAAGCCCCACGCCCTATGTGACCCCCACACCAACGCCAACACCGGCCCCTGGTCCCACGCCCGTTCCTGAGGCGCGGCAAGTCGCGGCGTCGGTTTTGCTGGCGTGCGGGGTTGCGGTGTATTGGGTGTTGAAGCGGAGGAAACGCCTGCGGGCGGCTTGACCTGCCGCTGTCGTGGGGGAGCAAGAATCGGATTCCGGGGAGTTGGGGCGGCGCAGGGGGCCGGTGCCCACGCCGGTGGCAGTGGAGGATGACAGCAGTCCGCCGCCTCCGCCGCGCTGGAAGGTGGTGCTTGGGGCGATTTGGAGGCATCGCGGTGTTCTTGCGGTGGTGTTGACGGTGGCGCTGGTGGTGTTTTGGGGAATTCCGGCGGCGATCCGCGCCGCGGTGGGGGCGGTGGAGAGGCGTCAGGCGGAGCGATTGGCGAGGCTGGGCGGGGAGTATTTATCCAAGGGTGACAACGAAGCCGCGCGCATGAGTGCGGAGACGTCGCTGCGATTGATGCCCGGCAATGCGAATTCGTTGCGGCTACTGGCGCGGATTTTGGGAGCCGAGGGGCGCACGGCGGAGACGCTCGAGGTTTATCAAAAACTTAGCGAAACCGGTCAGGCGACGCTGCCGGAGTTCAAGGAATTTGCGATGACCGCCTCGCGGAGTGGCTACACGTCGATCTCGGATTGGATCGGCGGGTGGGTGGCGCAGCAGGGCGAACCTGATTTTCCCCATCTCATGCGCGCGGCGACATTGGAGTCCGAGGGGCGATTGGACGAGGCGCGGGAGGAATACCGGTTGGCGTTGGGGGTGTCGCGGAACAATCGCACGAAGAGGGAACTGGCGCGGTTTTTGTTGGCGACATCGGATCTCGGCGAGTCGAACGACGAGGTGTTCGCGTTGTTGAGCGACGTGTCGCGGGATGCCGGCGAGGAGGGGCACGAGGCATTGCTGATCGGCCTCCTCTCGGGAGTGGTGCCTCCCGCCGGGCGCTCCGACTGGCTGGAGCGCCTGCGGGCGCATCCGCTTGCGTCGATCCAGAGCCACGCGGTGGCGGATGCCGTCGAGGCCGAGGCCGATCCCTCGGCGAAGCCGCGCTTGGTGGAGGCCATGATCGAGCGCGTTTACGGGCGCTCGCTTGATGAACGGCTTTTGGTGGCGCGTTGGTTGTTGCGCCACGGCGAGGCGGCGTCCATCGCGCGGATTCTGCCGCTCGAGCAGGCCGAGGCAAGGCCGGATGCCTTCGGGTTGTGGATCGAGGGGCGTGCGGCGGCGGGGAGTTGGCGGGAGGTGCTGGATGCGCTTGAAAACGCGCCGCCGGGGTTTCCGCCCGACGCGGCAGCGCTGCTTCGCGGGCAGGCGGCATTTCGTGACGGTCGGCCTGAAGCCGCCAATGTGGAATACATCAAGGCGCTTGAGGTGTGTGGCGGCGATCCTGCGAGGCTCGTGCCGGTGCTGGCGTTTTTGTATGCGAATGGCGAGCGGGGCTTGTTTTTCGAGCGCGTGAAGCCGCTTCTCGCCATCGAGGAGACCGCGCTGCCGGTGGTGGGGCAACTCGGGCCGGCGATCGCGCGTGAGGGCGATGCCGTGGCGCTGCGCGAGTTTCTTGAATTTGCCGCCGGTTCGGGGCCGCTCGGCACGTATGCCATGCTTCAAAACGAT
>CAZRLX010000284.1:0-2399 GCA_964601115.1 uncultured Chthoniobacter sp.
CCGAGGTGCGGGTTTCGACGCCGGCGTTGTTCACCATGATGTCGAGGCGGCCGAAGGTCTTGACGGCGGAGTCGACGAGTTTTTGGAGGTCGGCGACCTTGCTGACATCCGCATCAACGCAGATGGCCTTGTCGCCGAGGGCGAGGACCTGTTGTTCGAGGGCTTCGGCGGTTTCGGGGTGGACGACGTAGTCGATGACGATGTTGGCTCCCTGCTTGGCGAGTTCGAGGACGATGGCGAGACCGATGCCGCTGTTTCCGCCGGTGACGATGGCTGTTTTTCCTTTGAGGTTCATTTGTTGTTTTTTTGGTTGGTTGATTTGAAATGCGAAAACATTCAGACCGACGCCGGGTTTTGGGTGCGGGAGGCGGTGTGGATTTGGCGGGCCATTTTGGCGACGAGGGCGGTCCAGCCGGTTTGATGGCTGGCACCGACGCCGGCGCCGTTGTCGCCGTTGAAATATTCGTTGAATTGGAGGAGGTCGCGCCAGTGGGGGTCGTTGTGGAAAAGATCGACTCCGCCTTGGAACGGGCGGCGGCCGTCCTTGTCTGGCGTGAAGATGCCGACGAGGCGTTTCTCAAGTTCGAGCGAGACTTCCCAGAGGTTCATTTCCACGCCGCTGCCGGTGGGGAATTCCACCTTGAACGAGTCGCCGAAGAAGAAGCCGAATTTTTGGAGCGATTCGATGATGAGAAAGTTCATCGGCATCCAGACGGGGCCGCGCCAGTTCGAATTTCCGCCGAACATCGCCACCGGGCTGTCGGCGGGGCTGTAGGCGAGGGTCTCGGTTTTATCGCCCTCGGTGAATGTGTAGGGATGGGCCTCGTAGACTTTCGACAGCGCGCGAATGCCGTGGGGCGATAGAAATTCGGACTCGTCGAAGAGGCGTTCGCAAATGCGGCGCAGGCGCTCTGGCGGAACCAGCGAGACGAGGCGGCGGCCATCGATCACGTCCGAAAGATGGTCGAGGTTCTTGAGAAGGTGCGGGCGGTTTTCCTTGAACCACTCGTAGCGCTTTTTCAGAAGCGGGAATTTCATGGCCGTGTCGTGATCGAAGCTCTCGACGGCAAAAATCGGCGTGAGTCCAGCGACCGAGCGGGTTTTCAGGTGGGCCGAGGAACCATCGGGGCGGCGGAGCACATCGTAGTAGAAGCCATCCTCCTCGTCCCAGAGCGAGAACCCATCGGAGCCGGGCGCGTTGATGGCTGCGGCGAGATAGATGAAATCGTTGAGAAACTTGTCAGCGATGTCCTCGTATTCCGGAGATTCTTTCGCGAGTTCGATCGCGATGTTGAGCATGCTCAGGCAGAACTGCGCCATCCACGCCGTGCCGTCGCTTTGCGCGATGTGCGAGCCGTCCGGGAGCGGGTAGCGGCGGTCGAACACTCCGATGTTGTCGAGCCCGAGGAAGCCGCCCTCGAACACATTGTCGCCGGTCTGGTCCACCCGGTTCGCCCACCAACCGTAGTTGAGCAGGAGCTTGTTGAAGGCCTTCTTGAGATAGGTGGTGTCGCCCTTGCCGGTCATGCCGCGCTCGATCGAATAAATCCGCCACGCCGCCCAGCCGCCGATCGGAGGGTTGGCATCCGAGAGGGCCCATTCGTAGGCCGGTTGCTGGGCGCTTGGCGAGGTGTAGCGCTCGCCTTGGAGCAGCATGTTCTGGCGTTTCGCCGTGGAGGGATCGGACAACGCGAAAGATACAGATTGGAACATCAAATCCCACGCGCAGAAGTAGGGATACTCCCACGAATCCGGCATCGAAATGACATCGCTTGCAAAGAGTTCGCGCCAGAAAACATTCCGGCCTTTCAATCGCTCGGCCGGAGGCTTTGGCATCGTGGGATCGCCCTCCAGCCAGCGAGTGACGTGGTAGCAGTAGAATTTTTTGCACCAATAAAGCCCCGCCAGCGCGCTCTTCATCACATGCATGAGGTCGGGCGAGATGCCGGGATTGAAATTGGCCAAATGGGCCACATGTTCGTCCTCGCGTTGCTTGAAAAGCGCGTCGAACGGCGCACCGAACGGCTCTGGCTTCGGCGGACGGCACAAGCGCAGGCGAATCGTCCATTCCTCGCCGGGTTGCAGCGTGTGGCGGTAAACCGCAGCGGCCTTTGTGCCGATTTTGGTGGAGTTGATGGCGTCCGCGTGGCCCTCGACGATGTAGTCGTGGAAGGCATCCTTCACATGCGCGGACTTGTTCGGGACATTGTAGAGTCGGCGCAGGTTGGTTTCGTTTTCGGTGAAAATCCACTCCGCCCCGGCATCGGCGTAGAGGTGGTATTCCGGCAGGTCTCCGCAATTTGCGACCACCGCCTGGCCACCCGGCAGCAAGTGCATTTCGGGTTTGTTTTCCACCCCCTCGTCCCATGCCCAGGTGTTGCGGAACCACAGGGTCGGCA
>CAZRLX010000285.1:0-2396 GCA_964601115.1 uncultured Chthoniobacter sp.
GGTTTCTCCACGGCTTGAACCGCGCCGCGCTGGCGACAAACCACCTTGTGGCCACGCTGGATGTGGATGACGAAATCCGAGTGTCCAAAAGCCTTCCGCTCGCGAATCTCACCGCTGCCGCGCTGGCCGATGAAATGGTGTCGGCCGTCGAAGCCGCTCGCAGCCTCGCTCGGAGCCTACGGATGTTGTCCGATGCCGAAAACGCCCGCCCAGAACAACCGCCGGAAGAGCCTGCAACGGCATCCACCATTCCCTGCCCGCTGCAACTCGCCTGACGCCCCGCCATGCCCTCGTTGAACATCAGCTCCGTGGCGCAAAAAAGCGGCAGCCACGCCATCAGCAAAGTCGACACCACCGCCGTCGAGGCCCGTCAGGTCCTCCGCGACATGCGTGCCCAACTCGTCGGGCAGGACGGCACCATTTCCTCCGGCTACCTCTCGATCAACACCCGCAAGGATGGCACGGTGAACCTCGAAACCCGTGGCCGCCACGAGTGGGGGAGCTTCCACTCCGATAAAAAAGACGCCTCCAACATCGTCAAAAGCCTGATCCGCGACGGCTACGGAAAGCATCTCGGCAACGGCTCCGAGACGGCTCTGCTGGCGGAACTCAACACCTACCTGCAAACCACCGACCAACGCCTCGGCACGCACAGTTTCGTCAAGTTGATCGACCGGTTGGAAAAAAACATCGCCGCCGCCGAAGCTGGCCCACAAACCGCCGCAAAGGTGAAAGCCGATGTGCGCTTCAAGGCCAATTTCAACCTGCGCCTCAAGACCGAAGGTTGTGCGCCCCAGGCGAAATCCCAATTCAAGGAAATCATCGACTCCGTGCGCCCAGACACCGCCTCGCTCTTCAAGCACATCCTCTCCCCGGGAGTCTCCAAAGCGGGAAATGTCGCCGCCCGCACGCAAGTCGTTGGGGATGCCGACGGCAGCATGTGCCGCACCGTCCTCTCTGCCATCAACAGCGGCCACATGGAACTCAAGGCACCCGAACTCAAGCTCCTCGCCGAGGTCATGGATGCCGAAGCGGAAGCCTCCCGCGCGTATGATCGAATGAAAGACGACCCCCTCGTCGCATTTCAAAAAAATCCCGACATCGCCGCCAAGCTCGACCAAATCGTCGCCAACGCCACCTTCAAGCCAGGCCACCACAAACTCGTTTACATCGGCGACATCGTCCACGACCGCTTCAGCAACAACAAAGTCGCCATGGACCAACTCATTCGCGGCCTACACGCCCAAGGCGCCGTGTTCATCACCGGCAACCACGATGTCTACGACGAGGTGAATCCCGACAACAACTTGCAACTCGACGGGGATCAAGTTCTCCAAAAATACACCGACGAGGAAATCGCAGCCGGAAAGAAATTGGCTGGCGAAAAAAACTACCAATACACCGCCGACGACGAGGCGTCCGACCGCGAATTCGCTTTCTCGCGCTTCGGAAACTTCGAAGACATCAAACTCCAAAATGGTTTCCACGGAGCCAAACAACTCGACAAAACCGCCTCCGACCAGTTGCTGAAGGACTGCTTCACCAACGCCCACTTCGATTCCCAGACCAACGCCCTCTACACCCACAACGGGTTCGAACACTCCGGCGTGGACAATGTTTATCTCACCGCCTTCGGATTCCTCCTGGCCGACAACGCCGAGGAACTCGCCGAAAAAATGAACGCCTGCGACTTCAATGCCACGGGAATGGGGTTGGAGCAGATCGCAAAGGACAATCCCGAATTCAGCAACAAATTCGCCCCACAAGACAACCACGGCATCGGCGAGGATGGATTCATCAGCAAAACCGGCTTCCGTCCCGACGACTCCCGCATGCAAACCGACCAACTCGGCCCCGCCGGAAAATCCCGCGCGGGCAAGCAGGTCACAATCATCCACGGACACAACGCCAAGCATGGCACCGACGGAAATGTGGAAAACCTCAACGCCCGCTCCCGCGACGGCGTCACGCCGATCACGAAAGTCTATTGACCCAAAAAACGCCGTGAATCGAGCCGCGCGTTCGGCATTTCCCTCGTTCCAAATGGTCGGCTCGCCGTAGCGGACCCAAACTGAAGTTTTTGAGGTTTTTTTCCGGTGCCCAAGTCTTCTTGCCAATAAAGCCCGGTGGTTGGTTACTTTCCCTGAAGACTACCGATAACTGCCTCCGCCGCGGCTTCACCCGTCCGCACCGCCCCATCAAAAAAACCAGGCCAACGCTCGGCGATCTCGGTTCCAGCCCAATGAATCCGTCCAACCGGGGAGGCAATGGCGTCCCCGAAGTTTGTCCAGACACCGGGCGGGAGAAAGGCGGCATATCCTCCCCCGACCCAGGGATTAGCGGGCCAGTCCAGAACATCGAAGCTGGCGGGCAGGAGGGCCTGATCCCCCAAATAA
>CAZRLX010000286.1:0-2387 GCA_964601115.1 uncultured Chthoniobacter sp.
TCAGATTCGAGCCGTGCAGGGCGGTGCTGTGGAAAGCGCCGGGCGACCATTGGGACTCAAGCAGGGGGATGATGTCGTGGATCAGTTCCCTTTCGGTGAACGCCTCCGACTTGCCCAGGCCGAGTAGTTTTTGAATCCATGGGAGCGGCTGAAATAGCGTTTCCTTGGCGCGCGCGATCGCCACTTCCTTGCCATAGGCGAAGCTCCGTCCCTCAGCGATCTTGCAGGCTCGGCCGTGGGGGAGGAGTTCGAGAGCGCGGGGAACGCGCAGCGCCGAGATCCATTTTTCTTTGTGGACGGAGAGGCACTCGCCAAGCCGCCGTGTCTCCTCCCGGGCATCTTTGAGCGAATGCCAGCAGTGATCGGGACCGAGGAATTCGACCCTGTTCGGCCCATGCCGCTCGCTGGATTGGGAGGATCCCACGGCGCTTGCCAAATCCGGAGCGATCTTCTGGCGGCTGAAGAGCCTTTCGCAAACGAGCGAGGCGCGTGCGAGCGGATTTTGCCCTTCCGCAACGGCGGTTTCCATGACGCGGAGCAAGGTTGGCCAGTCCATTTGATTCACCCGGCGGAGTTGGCGGGGGGCGGCGGACAGAAGTCCTGGCAAATTGGACGCCGTGAGAACAAACCCACGCTCATCCAGACCCCTCCGGCCGGCTCTTCCGAACATCTGCAGCAACTCGTCGGACCGGAGTTCTCTGCGAAACCGGGCGTCGCCATAGGCGGTCGAGGTGACTATCACGGAACGAACGGAAAAATTGATTCCCGCTGCGAGGCCGGTGGTGGCCACGATCACATGGAGCTTCCCGGCTTTGCCAAGTGGTTCGATCCAATCCGCCCGCGCCGAGTAGGAGAGTCCGCTGTGGTGAAAAGCCACGCGGTGTTGCAGAAGTCTGGCGAGGTCACGGCCAAGCAGGTTTTGATCTGCCGGTGTCATCGGCAGCGGGCTGTCCACAGGAAGTGCGGCCGCGATCTGGGTCGCCATTTTTTCCGCATCGCGGCGGCGGGGAGCAAAAAGCAAAAGCGGCGTCAGCCCCGCCAGAAGGGCTGCCGCTGCGACGCGCGGCCAGAATCCATGCACGGAATCCGGCACGCGCGGGAGATTCTCAATCGGCAACTCATCCAGCGGAACGGGTCGTTCCTGGACTTGAATCAACTCCACCCGGCGCCCAAGTCCTCGCAGCCACTCCGCGATGTCCGCGGGATTCCTCACACTGCCGCTCAGGAGCAGCAGTCGGGTGGAAACCGGTGGAAGCGCCATGGCCATTTCGTAATTCAGCCCCCGCTGGGCAACCGCAAGCATCTGGTATTCGTCCAGAATGAGGAACCCCGGTGCATTCCCGCTCAGAATGCGCTCGCGCTGGGTTTCGAGGGTCGCGACCAGGACCGGGGCATGAAGGTTCTCCGCGATATCGCCCGTGGCGATGCCAACATTCCACCCGAGGGCCCGCCATTCATGCCACTTGTCATTCGCCAGCGCGCGGGTTGGAACCGTGTAGACCGCCTGCCCAAGCCGGGCGGCTTCCGGTGTTTTCAGAAACAATTCGAAGACACGCGTCTTTCCCGCGCCGGTCGGGGCGTCAATGATCATATCCGCCCCGCTCTTGAGGTGGCGCACCGCATCCTGCTGCCAGAGATCGGGCAGGTGCAAGGGAGCGAAAGGAACCTGAAAAGTCGCCGCTTTCAAAATCCACGGGCCTCCGTTTGTGCCCCGACGCGGACAAATTCGATATCCTCCCCGCTGCTCTTGCCGGGATCGACTGCGGATGCGCTTTGCAGCCAGAGCGTCATTTTATCGGGTGGAGTGAAAGAAATTCAGCGGTTGGGTTTAATGAATTTCTCGAGGTGGACATCGAACCCCCCGAGATCGATGCGCTGGGTGGTATCCAGCTTGAGTCGTGCATCGGACGGTCGCGCGGAAAGAGGATTTGCAAAAACCAGCACACCTCCGGGCTTCAGGACCCCGGCGCGAGATCCGCATTTCGAAAATCGTCGTGTAAGAAATCCGCCGTCACACGGAGTCCCGAGGCTGCCGGGACATCGAGTCTCCGGTAGGCGAAACGGGGGTCCGGCGAAAAGCGTGGGCGGAGTTCCACGGCAAATCGGCCGCGGTGCGGATGAATCTCGACGGCCCAGGGAGCGCTTCGGGCATCGTTCAGCAGATCCGGACACAAGGCATAGGCACGGTTGGCGATGTCCCGCGCGAAGCCGCGCTGGTGGCCGAGGCATGATCTACATCCTCTGCGAGGGGTTTCACCATTGACGCTCGGCGAGATGGGCGATGGGTTATTCGGGGAATTCTTCTTTCGCATCCGGCGTGTCCAGGCCTGCGGCACCGTGGAGGTGGTCGGTTTCCCGGGGGGTTGTGATGACTTTCCAGAGGCACC
>CAZRLX010000287.1:0-2386 GCA_964601115.1 uncultured Chthoniobacter sp.
TCGTTCTCGAGTTCGCGCAGGCTGCGCCAGATGCGCGGGGTTTTCTCCGGGGCCGGGTGGTGGAAATTTCTCTTCATCGGTGGCATCCTCCGCAAGTGACAGGCGGGTTGACTTCCCACTCCTCTTTGAATTTCAGGCCGATCTCTTGCTGGGTGGTATCCGCGGGCGGATGCCAGGCCATGTTGTAGATCTCCGAGGGCGGGCGGAGGTGATTTTCAGGCGCGCGGTGGCAATCGAGGCACCAAGACATGCTTTGCGGCTCGTGCTGGTAGACAACCTGCATTTCGTTGACCGCGCCGTGGCAACTGTAGCAGCTCACGCCGCGGTTCACGTGCACGGCGTGGTTGAAGTAGGTGTAATCGGGAAGTTTGTGGATGCGGACCCAGTTGACAGGCTCGCCGGTTTTCCAGCTTTCGCGCACGGCGGCGAGTTTCGGGCTATCGGCCTTGATCTGCGTGTGGCAGGCCATGCAAGTCTGCGTGGTGGGGACGTTCGAGTGCGAGGCGACTTCTACGAAGCTGTGGCAGTAGCGGCAATCCATGCCGAGCTGCTGAACGTGGATGACGTGGGAGAACGGAACTGGCTGGGTGGGCTCGTAACCGACCCGCGTGTATTTGGGGGTGAAGTAATAGGTGATGCCGGCCGCCAGGAAGGTGACGATCGCGCCTGCGCAAATGACCAGCTTCAGGGGGAGCCAGTTGGTCCATTTTGGGAAAAAATTTGCCATCGGTCGGTGCCTCGGTATCCGTAACGGTTCAGTTGGTCGGGTTCATGCCGCATCGGGTGATTCCGGAAACACGAGTGAGGGGGTGGGTGTTTTCTTGATTGCGCTGCGACGGATACATGTTTTGAAGGGCGGTATGTGTGCAAATTCCCGAAATCCTGTCAACAGATTCGATCGATTTTCTTTCGCTCAAAGAGCCGCTGTTTTTGTCTTGCCAATGTTGCTCGCGGTTGCCGGGGCCCTGGCGCAGACCGGCCCGCAGCCTCCCCTGCCCTCGCTCGACCTCCGGATCGGCGGGAAGACGGTGCACGCGGAAATCGCCGACGAGGAACACGAGCGGGCGACCGGCCTCATGTTCCGGACATCGCTCGCGACGGATTCGGGCATGCTCTTCGTGATGGACCGGGTCGGGCCAGTTGGCTTCTGGATGAAGAACACCACAGTGCCACTGACGATCGCCTACATCGACCCGCGCGGCACGATTCTCGAACTCCACGACCTCAAGCCGCTGGATGAAACACCTGTTCCCAGCCGCTTCCGGAACATCGCCTACGCGCTCGAAATGCCGCAGGGCTGGTGTTCAAAAAACAACATCTGGCCCGGCGAGCGGGTCGAGGGGTTGCCGCAAGGCCAAAAGCCATAGCTCCGGAAGCCTCGGGTGAATCCTGTCTTGAATTCCACGCAGTCAGTGCCACTCGTGAAGCCCATGAACATCGGAATCATCGGAGCGCGCGGGTATGTCGGGTCGCGGCTGGGGAGGATGGCGGACACCGCCGGGCACACGGTCGTTCGCTTCTCGCGCGGCGAGGGAACTGGATTCCGCAGGATTCCCCCGGCCGGTCCACTTGATTTGTCCGGCCTCGACGCGGTGGTGAATCTCGCGGGCGAGCCGATTCTCGGGCTGTGGACCAAAGCCAAGCGCCGCGCAATCCTTGAAAGCCGCGTGGAAACCACGCGGCGGATTGTCGAATCAATGCGGCCCGGCGGACCCGGAGTGCTGGTCAATGCCTCCGCGGTCGGTTTCTACGGCGAGACCGGCGAGCGAGAAGTCGACGAATCCTCGCCTGCCGGCGCAGGGTTTTTGGCCGATGTCTGCCAAGCGTGGGAGAACGCCGCCATGCCCGCCGAACCACTCGGCGTTCGCGTGGTGCGGCTCCGCATCGGGTTTGTGACCGGCCCCGGAGGCGCGTTGAAAATGATCCGCCCCGTTTTTAAGGCGGGCCTTGGCGGCAGGCTGGGAAATGGCCGCCAGTGGATGAGTTGCATCCATGTGGACGATGTCGCCGGCATGATTCTTTGGGCGATTGAAAACACCGCCATTCATGGCGCTCTCAATGCCGTGAACCCCGACCCTGTCCGCAACTCCGAATTCACCCGCGAACTCGCGGCCAGCGTGCACCGTCCGGCGCTGTTCCCCGCACCAGCGTTCGCCTTGCGTTTTCTTCTCGGCGACTTGTCGCACGTGATGCTCGACAGCCTGCGCGTGCGTCCCTCCGTGGCATTGCGCGAAGGCTACAACTACCGGCATCGCACGTTGGCCGACGGGTTGGCCGCCCGCGAGTAGCCATCTCAAGTCCCCGGAAGACAGGCTTCGACACGTCGCTCCTCCATTCCCTTCGCCGGATCGCCGTGTTCCTCCGGCGGGGCGAGTTGCCAGACCCA
>CAZRLX010000288.1:0-2353 GCA_964601115.1 uncultured Chthoniobacter sp.
CGACACCCGCACCCGCTGAAATAAAACGCGCCCGCTCGGAACCCGGCCCACGACATCATTGACCCGGTCGGATCAAAAAAATTCTCTGATCAAAAGGGGGGCTTGGCTGGGAACTTGGTTTCCAAAAACCATGCGGCAATCAATAGGAGCGGAGAAACCGATGAGAAAAACTTACAATTATTTTCACCGATCGGTAATTTTAATTGTCGGCAAATAATAAACGCCAGGGGCGATCCTGAGTGCTGGAAAACTTGATATTTACTGAATCAATTGGGTTTGAAGTGTGAATCGGCTTGCGCATTCGCGGGGAAATATTTTGGCAAAATCACAAATATTTTTACCGATCGGTGATTTTAATTGTCGATACTTGAGAGATGCCCGATGGGATTTTGGACTGCGGGATGGCGCGTCACTCGGGGAACGCTTCGGGCTTCGCGGGCTTGGTGTCCGGCAAGCGAGCGTTTTGACACGCGATCACGCTGATTCCCGTTTGCATCGGCGGCCGTTCCGTCCCATGATGCCCGCCTTGAATTTGAAATCCTATGGCTGAATACGACTTGATTGTGGTGGGGGGCGGACCGGCGGGCTACGTCGGAGCAATCCGCGCCGGACAACTCGGAAAAAAAGTGGCTGTGGTCGAAATGGACCGCGCCGGGGGGACGTGCCTGAACTGGGGCTGCATTCCCACGAAATCGCTTCTCAAAAACGCCGAGGTCTACCAGACCATCAAACACCACGCGGGGGATTTCGGCCTCAAGGTCGAGGGGCTGTCCTATGAATGGGACAAGGTCATTGGCCGCAGTCGCAAGGTCGCCGACCGCCTCGCGGGCGGCATCGAGATGCTCTTCAAGAAAAACAAGGTCGATTACCTTCGCGGCGAGGCCGAGATTCCCAAACCGGGAACCGTCATCGTAACCGGAGCCGACGGCAAAAAAACCGAGCATCAGGCGAAGAATATTCTGATCGCCACCGGTGTTGTCAGCCGCGAGATGCCGGGATTTCCCTTCAACGGCAAAAGCGTGATCGGCAGCCGCCAGGCTATGGTTCTCGAAAAGCAGCCGAAGGACATCATCATCATCGGCGCGGGAGCGATCGGCGTGGAGTTCGCCTACTTCTTCAATGCCTTCGGCACGAAAGTGACGATCGTCGAAATGATGCCGAACATTCTTCCGGTCGAGGACACCGAGGTCAGCCAGACGCTGGAGAAATCCCTCGCCAAGGGCGGAATCAAAATTCTCACCGGGACGAAAGTGGACAAGGCCGAGACGACGAACAAGGGCGTTCGACTGACCGTCAGCGGCAAAGCCACCGAAACGCTCGAAGCCGAGATCGCGCTGGTGGCGATCGGCGTTTCGCCGCTTCTCCCCAAGGGTCTCTCGCTCGATCTGGACGCGAAGGGATACATCAAAACCAACGACCGCTACGAAACGAGCGCGAAGGGAATCTACGCGGCCGGCGACATCATCGGGCCTCCCTGGCTCGCGCACGTCGCCAGCTACGAGGCCATTCAGTGCGTCGAAGGCCTTTTCGCCGGAACCAAACCGAAAAAAGTCACGATCTTCCCGGGCTGCACCTACTGCCACCCGCAGGTCGCGAGCGTCGGTCTCACCGAGCGCGCCGCGAAGGAAAAGGGACTCAAATTCAAAGTCGGCAAATTCCCGTTCATGGCCAGCGGCAAGGCGCTCGCTGTGGGCGAAAGCGAGGGATTTGTGAAATTGATCGTCGGCGAAAAGCACGGCGAAATCCTCGGCGCGCACATTATCGGAGCCGACGCCACCGAGATGATCGCGGAACTCGGCCTGGCCATCAACCTGGAGGCCACCTACGAGGAACTCATCGCCACGATCCACGCGCACCCGACCTTGAGCGAAGCGGTCCACGAAGCCGCCCACGCCACGCAGGGCCACGCGATCCACTTCTGACGAGGAGGGCTCTGGTTGTCAGAGCCGGAATTGTTGTGATTGCGGAAATCGCCCCGGACCCGACAAGCGGGTCCCTCCTGGCGGTTTGTGGTTTGGACGTGTCGGGGCCAGCCGTCCAAACCGCGCCAAAAAATGAGGCCGGCGGGATCGGTCATCTTCTGCACGTTCGGTTTGGATGCAGGGGAGGGCAAGGAGGGCTCTGCTTGTCAGAGCCGGAACTGTCGTGTTTTCGGAAATCGCCTCGGACCCGACAAGCGGGTCCCTCCTGGCGGTTTGTGGTTTGGACGTGTCGGGGCCAGCTGTCCAAACCGCGCCAAAAAAACGAGGCCGACGGGATCGGTCATTTTCTGAGCGTTCGGTTTGGATGCAGGGGAGGCGAGGAGGGCTCTGGTTGTCAGAGCCGGAATTGTTGTGATTGCGGAAATCGCCCC
>CAZRLX010000289.1:0-2346 GCA_964601115.1 uncultured Chthoniobacter sp.
GCGCCATGAGACGCAGGCTTGTTCTCGAGAATGTCACGGTGAGTTACAGCCGGATACCGGCGGTGCACCATCTGACCGCCACGTTTGAAAGTGCCTCGTGTGTGGCATTGCTTGGCCCGAATGGCGCTGGAAAGACAACGCTGTTGAAGGCGGTCGCCGGGTTGTTGCCGCTTGAGACCGGGCGGATCGATTTCGACGGCGGGCGGCGAGCCGTCGCGTATGTGCCGCAGCGCGAGGCGGTGGACTGGGATTTTCCCGTGACGGTGCGCGGGTTGGTCGAGATGGGGCGGTTTTCCTCGCTCGGGAATTGGGGGCGTTTCGGAGCGGCGGACGACGCCGCGGTCGCCGAGGCGCTGCATGTGTGCGATCTGGAGGATCTCGCCGGGAGGCAGATTTCGGCCCTGTCCGGCGGGCAGCAGCAGCGCGCCTTCCTGGCCCGTGCGTGGGCGCAGCAGGCCGATATTTATCTGCTCGACGAGCCGTTCACAGGCCTCGACAGGAACGCCACTGAGTCGTTTGCGCAGGCCATGAGGAAACTCCGGGAGGCCGGGAAGCTGGTGATCGCCTCGCATCACGATCTGAAAAGCGTCGAGACCCTGTTTGACCATGTCCTGCTGATCAACGGCGAACTCGTCGCCAGCGGACCAACCGCGGAGGCGTTCACGCGGGAAAACCTCGACCGGGCCTATGCGGTCCATGTCTTCAGCGGCCACGCACACCCATGAATTGGATCACAGAACCTTTTACCTACGAGTTCATGCAGCGCGCGTTGCTGGCGTGCGTGCTCGTCGGGTTCACGAATGGATTTCTCGGCGCGTATGTCGTGGTGCGGCGGCTTGCGCTCATGGCCGACGCGCTCTCGCACTCGTTGCTGCCCGGATTGGCTCTGGCGGCCATCGTGATCGGGTTGTCGCCCGCCGGGTTGCTCTTCGGCGGGTTGCTGGCGGCGGTCTTCGTGGTTCTTGGCGGCCACCTGATCTCGCGGAGTTCGCGGGTGAAGGAGGAAACGGCCATCGCCGCCCTTTATATCGTCGCCTTCGCGCTCGGGATCGCGATCATCAAATACGGCGGGGTCAAGGTGAGCCTCGACCACTTTCTTTTCGGCAACATCCTCGGGGTGGGGAACAGCGATTTGTGGACGAGTTATGCCATCACCTGTGTGGCCCTGCTTTTGCTTGTCGCGTTCCAGCGTCCGCTCTTTCTCGCGATCTTCGAGGCGTCTGTCGCCAAGACGCTTGGAATCCGCGTCGGGTGGTTGTTGGGGATGCTGATCCTGTTGATCGTGTTGGCGATGGTGTCCTCGCTCCAGGCGGTCGGGGTGTTGTTGTCGCTCGGGTTGTTGATCCTGCCAGCGGCCACGATTTACCTGCTGAGCGACCGGTTCGGAGTGATGCTCTGGGGAGGCGCGGCGCTCGGAACCACGGGGGCCGTGGCCGGGTTGTTGCTGTCGTTCTGGGCGAACATCCCATCCGGTCCCGCGATCGTGCTGATTCTCGGGTTGGTCTTCCTTCTCGCCTACTTGTTCAGTCCCCGCTATGGCGTGCTCCGGCATGTCCTGCGCCGCCGCCACATGCACGAGGAATCGCTCGAGCGGTGGCGGAAGTGATGGGAAGAATGGGGTGATCTGCTGATTTTTGAATTCGGTGGATTCTGATTCGGTGCGGGTCGGGATGGTTAAGACTCCACATCGACTTCACACAAGGCACCGGCGGCTTTTTTTCGGGAGGTTCGCGCGCGGGGCGGTGGTGGCCGGCGGGTTGATTCTGGCGTCGCTGGCGCTTGGGGTGTTGGGATACCGCTATGTGGCGGGGTTGGATTGGATCGAGGCGGTGCTGAATGCGTCCATGATTTTGACGGGGATGGGGCCGACGGGGGAATTGAGGACGAATGCCGGGAAGCTGTTTGCTTCGTTTTACGCTTTGTTTTCAGGGCTTGCTTTTGTGACAGCGAGCGGGATTTTGCTCACGCCGATGCTGCAGCATGTGTTGCGTGTGTTCCATATCGAGGAGTTGGAGGCCGGGGGAAAGACCGGGGAGCGGCGATGAGCGGGTGGTATCGGGATGTGCTTGAGTGGGTGGGGTTGGCGGTCGACGGGTGCGGGGTGCTGGTGATTGTGGCGGGGATCTCCATGGCGGCGGGGCGGGCGGTGATTGGGCGCGCGGGGGAGCGATATGCGAACTGCCGCCAGGATGTCGGGAGGGCTGTCCTGCTGGGGTTGGAGTTCTTGGTGGCGGGGGACATCATCCGCACGGTGGCGATCGCACCGACATTGGAAAATGTGGGTGTGCTCGGAGCGATCGTCTTGATCCGGACGTTTTTGAGCTTCTCGCTCGAGATGGAGGTCAA
>CAZRLX010000290.1:0-2346 GCA_964601115.1 uncultured Chthoniobacter sp.
TCCCATTTTTAGAAAGTAGGTGAATTTATGCCGGAAATTATTGTTCGAAAAGGCGAGCCCATTGATCGAGCTCTGAAGCGTCTGAAAGGAAAAATCGACGCCGAGGGGATCATGGACGAGGTCCGTCGTCTCCGTGCGTTTGAAACTCCCGTTCAGCGCACCCGTCGCAAGGCGAAAAACAACGCCAAGCGCGCGAAGTTGAAGATCCGCTTCAATTTCAATCCTGTCTCCTGACCTTGGAAGCACGGAACGTTGTTATTGCCGGCTGCGGTTACCTCGGTGAGGCCGCAGCCGGTTTTTTTTTGAGTGCCGGGTGGAGGGTTTGTGGGTTGTGCGGGAGTGAGGAATCGGTCAGGCGGCTTGAGGGATTTCCGTTTCCTGTGCTGGCGAGGGACATCTCGCAACCGCTAGGGGAGGTGGGGGAATGGCGGCAACCGGATTTGTTGATCCACTGCGCGAGTTCCGGCAGGGGCGGCGAGGAGGTTTATCGGGCGGTGTATCTCGAGGGATTGAAAAACCTGATCGCCGCCTATGACCCCCGGCGTGTTCTTTTCACCGGAAGCACGTCTGTTTACGCGCAGGTCGACGGCGGGGTGGTCATGGAGGACTCCGAGGCGGAGCCTGATCGCGCGACCGGACGCATATTGCTCGAGGCCGAGGGGGTGGTTCTTGCTGCCGGGGGGACTGTGGCCCGCTTGTCGGGAATCTATGGGCCGGGAAGGTCTGTGTTGCTCAGAAAATTTCTGGAAGGCACCGCGGTGCTCGAGGCCGGCGGGGGGCGGTGGATCAATCAAATCCACCGCGACGATGCCGCGCGGGCCCTGGTGGCGCTGGCTGATGCTCCGGCCGGGATTTACAATGTGTCCGACAACACTCCCGCCACGCAACGCGAGGTCTACGGGTGGATCGCCGGGCAATTGGGCCGTCCGTTGCCGCCCGAGGGACCAGCCGACACCGCGCGCAAGCGTGGCTGGACGAGCAAGCGTGTGGACAACGCCAAATTGCGGGCCACGGGGTGGTTGCCGGTGTATCCCTCCTATCGCGATGCACTGCGCGTCTTGGTAGAGGCGATTCGCCCGGACAGCCAAGATTGACATATCCCCGCGTGCCCGGGGCGCGTAGGTCTTCGGTATGGCAAACATTCTCATCACTGGCGCATCGAGTGGTATCGGCGCTGAACTCGCCAAAATCCTCGCTGGTCGCGGCGACCGGGTATTTCTCACCGGACGGTCCGAGTCGAAATTGCTGGCACTGGGACTGGATGTTCCCGTGCACGCGGCGGACCTCACCGTGCCGGGGGCTGCCGAGAAGGTGGTCGCTGCGGCTGTGGAGGCGCTCGGCGGGGTGGATGTCGCGATCCATTGCGCAGGGGTGGGTCTGATCAAATCCGCCGCCGAGACGACAGATGCCGAATTCACTCAGGTCATGAATATCAATACCCGCGCGACATTTCTTTTTGCCCGTGAGGTGTGCAAGGCGATGGCTGCGGCAAAGCGAGGGTTGTTCATCACGATCCCCGGCATCCTTGGAAAGGCACCCATGAAAAACGCATCCGCCTATGTCGCAAGCAAGTATGCCGTGACCGGGATGATCAAGTGCTTTGCCCAGGAATACCAGCGCTCGGGTGTGAGGTTTTGTCTGTTCCACCTCGGAGGGGT
This sequence comes from uncultured Chthoniobacter sp., assembly GCA_964601115.1. Classification (GTDB taxonomy): domain Bacteria; phylum Verrucomicrobiota; class Verrucomicrobiia; order Chthoniobacterales; family Terrimicrobiaceae; genus UBA967. Next base: position 1,659 of record CAZRLX010000290.1, read on the forward strand.
GGACACGCCGTTTTGGGACAATATTCAAATGGCTGTGCAGCGCGAGCGGATGATCCCCGTGGCGACCGCCGCCGGGTTGGTGATGCAGGCGATCGACGCTCCGCCGCACCTCGTGCTCAGCGAGGTCGTCATGCAACCCGAGAGCCACCAATTGGTGTAGGATTCGAGCGTGTCCGCCGAAGAGCGGGACAGGAAAAGATATTTACTTCAGTGCGGGAATTGTAAGTCTTCATGAAACCACAGATGACGAAAGGACCGAGAGACATCTTTCAAAAGTGCCGCGATTATCGCGACACCGCCGACGCCCGGGCGCAAGGGTTTTATCCCTACTTTCGCTCCATAGAGGAACCCCACGGCAACTATGTGATCTGTGACGGCGAGCGGAAAATCATGATTGGCTCGAACAACTACCTCGGGCTTGCGCAGGACCCCAGGGTGGTCGAGGCCGCCTGCGAGGCGACGCGGCAGTATGGGGCGGGGTGCACGGGGTCGCGCTTGCTGAACGGCACGATCAAGCTGCATGTCGAGCTGGAGGAGGCGCTGGCGGCGTTTCTCGGGCGCGATGACGCGATCCTTTTTTCGACCGGATTTTTCGCCAACCAAGGAGCGCTCATCGCGCTCACCGAGGAGGGCGATGCGATTCTTTGCGACCGCGAGAACCACGCGAGCATCATCGACGGGTGCAATT
>CAZRLX010000291.1:0-2321 GCA_964601115.1 uncultured Chthoniobacter sp.
TCTCCCACAAGAAAGCCTGAGCCATGGACGCCGGAGACGACAAATCCTACGACGACATCAACGTCACCCCCATGGTGGACCTCTACCTCGTGCTGCTCCTGATTTTCATCATCATGACCACCGCGGGCGTCCAAGGCCTCAAGGTCGACCTCCCCAAGGGCAGCACCGCACCGGCGCTCGGCGGCCCGAAAAGCAAGGCCATCACCGTGAACAACGAAGGCAATGTCTTCCTCGACACCGTTCCCGTCTCCCTCGAGGAACTCGAGGCGAAACTCAACGCCTACAAGGCCCAGGAACCCGATTTTCCCGTGGTCGTGCGCGGCGACGGCACCACCCAATACCAGGTGGTCATGAGCGTCCTCGACGTCGTGGGCCGTATCGGCGTCACGAAGATCGGCCTCGCCACCCAAGCCCCGAAATAACCCCGCTGTGGATTTCGACGAAGACAACGCGGAGAAGCCCTCCTTCTTCAAAAAACACAAGACCGCCCTCTTCATCGGTGCCGGCCTCCTTGTGGCTGTCGCCGTCGGCGTCTCGTTCCTCCCGAAAAGCACGCCGAAAAAGAAATCCTCCCCGGTCGTCAGCATCAGCCTGCCTCCGCCTCCACCACCTCCTCCGCCACCACCACCTCCTCCGAAGGAACGCCCGCCCGAACCCGAGGTCCAGCAACAGGAGGAGACCTTCCAACCCGAGGAGGCCGCCGAGCCCGAGCCACAGGCAGCCGATCCCGAGCCAGCCCCGATGGGCACAAACATCGAGGGCGATGGCAACGATGGCTTCGGCCTCGCGAAGGGCGGCGGCGGCGGCATGATCGGAGGCAAGGGATCGGGCGGCAAGAAGGGCTCCAAATACGGCGCCTACGCCGCAAACGTCCAAACCAGCGTTGTCCAGGCCCTCCGCTCCCACAAAAAAACCCGCGCCGCCTCGATGAACATCACCGCGCGCATCTGGCTCGACGCCACCGGCCGCGTCACCCGCGCCACCCTCGCCGGCTCCACCGGCGACCCGGCCACAGATACCGCCATCCGACAGGAAATTTTGACTGGATTGCAACTGCAGGCTCCCCCGCCCGATGGCATGCCCATGCCGATTGTGATGCGTCTCAAAGCCACCCGACCCAACTGATCCCATGCCCGTCCCGAAAAAAACCATCCTCACCCGCGCGCTCGCCCACCTCCTGATTCCGGCGGCCGCCTTCGCCCAAGACTACAGCGTCACCCGCTCCTCCGAGGGCGCGAAAAAACAAATCGTCTTCGAATACGCAGCCGCCGAACCCTCGCCAACTCCGGCCAAGCGCCCTCCCATGCCGCTCAACGAGACCGGCATGGAACCCCAGGTCGCCATGCAGGAAACCCAAGGCGTCGCCGCTGCCGAAAAACAGTTGGCAGACCCCGCTCCAAGCCCCTCACCATCACCCACACCAACCCCTTCTCCCGAATCCGCCCAGCGCCCCCCCATGCCGCTCACCGAGACCGGCATGGAACCCCAAGTCTCGATGCAGGAGACCCAAGGCATCGCCCCGCTGCCCTCCGAATCCAAGCCCCAAGAACCAGCTCCCGCCGCCCCGCCCCTCGGCGCCGGACCCGATCCCTCCTACACCCCCACCGGCAACGTCACCATCAACCTCATAAACAAGCTCGTCGAACGCGGCATCCTCACCAAGGCCGAGGCGAACGACATGATCACGCAGGCCGAGGCCGAGGCCATGGCCGTCCGCGCACAGCACCAGACCGAGATGGTCGCCATCGCCGAGGCCGCAGCCGTCCAGGTCGTCGCCACGGCCGCCCCGGCGCAGGACCAGACCCCCTCCTCGCCCGAGGACATCCGCGTGACCCACATCCCCGCGCCCGTCCGCGAGCAGATCAAGGAGGAGATCAAACTCGAACTCGCCACCGACCGCACCATCGGCAAGATCGCCAGCACGTTCAAACTCCCGGCATGGGTTGAAAAAGCCAAGCCGGCCTTCGACCTGCGCTTCCGCTACGCGGGCACCTACTTCCCGAGCGGCAACGACGCCACCGGCGCGTTCCCGAACTTCAACGCGATCAACACCGGCGCCCCCTTCGACACCACAGGCAACCAGTTCGCCCCGCAACTCAACGTCAACCAGAACCGCAACCAATACCTCCTCCGCATGCGCTTCGCCCTCGATTTCGACATGGGCGAAAACTTCACCAGCGGCTTCCGCATCGCCACCGGCAACAACAACACCCCGGTCTCGACCAACCAAGGCATGGGCACCGCCAACTCGGCCACCCAAAACCAAGGCGGCAACTTCGCCAAATACGCCATCTGGCTCGACCGCGCCTTCCTCCGCTACG
>CAZRLX010000292.1:0-2319 GCA_964601115.1 uncultured Chthoniobacter sp.
CAACGCCCGCTACCTCGAAACCAAAAAGAAAAAAATGGGCCACAAACTGTAGCGGGTCGTTTTTAACCACCCGCCGAGCTCGTTTCTCAAAAGGCATCGAGCAGCGCAGGCAGCCTTGCCGCCAGTGTCTCCAGAAGCTCGGCACCCGAAGCCCCGGGAGGCAAGTCGAGTTCCGGAAGAAGCCCCCCCGCCGCAAGCGCCGGCCCCTCGGCGACGAGGATTTCCCGCAACCGCGAGGAAACCACCGCAGGATGCACCTTGACCTCCAGCTCAGGGATGGCATCGAGCACGCCCTCAGCCAACGCGTAAAGCGATGCCCATGGAGTCCAGACCGGAAGTGGCTTGCCGGATGTCAGAAATGCCCAGTCGCTTGGCTGCAGATGGTATCGGCTCTGCGCCCCGCGGGCATGGGCTGCTTTTCGACGCACATGCTGCTCTTGGGAGAGGATGTGCCCGGAGAGGAGCATTTCTTGAAGCAACGCCTGCAGCGTGCGCGGAGCGTATCCCGTGGCGCGCGCGATTTCCGATGCTTTCGCCGCGGGATTTCCGGCCAGAAACAAAAGAATTTCGACACGCGCACTCACCCCGATCAACGCCCGCATCGAAGCCATCAGATTTGGAGGCTGCAATGGCCTCGGAGGTCGGCTCATCCCCCTCTGACGAAAAATGCCGCGCTCGAATCCCCGCCCAAGGAAGATTGGATCGAGAGCCGACGCCGGCACGGTGGTGGTTTCGAAAAAAAGCGATTCACGCTTCGATGCGCCTGTGCCTGATTGTTTCGCCATGGCTTTCCAACGGGGTTGGGATGCCTCCTTGACCAACCAATCCGCCATGGCTGCGATCACTCGAGCGTCCCCCAGACGATGAGCGCGTTGCAGGTTGGCCAACCGTTGCAAATTCATCAACGTTCCGAACGCACCCAGCCAATCGAGCGCCTCGTCAAACAGGCGCGGATCCCGCCTGCCAATCGAACTCGTCGCCAGCACGAGCGCCTCCAAATCAATCAACCGCCGTGGATCAACCCCCTCGGCATGCCCCGACACGCCAAGGCTGCACCACTGCCGCCAGAGCAAGTTCAGAACCGACTCCCTGCAACGCCTTCTAAATTCTCTCAATAAGGCTTCCATGGCCGAGAGCATCGAGCGTGTTGTGGACAATCCGGGGAAAAACCTCGCCGACATCCTGGGAAAGCACCCAGCGTGCCGCTTGGAGGATTTCCTCTTCCGTGGGATTCAGTGCGCGAAAATCGTGGACGTGCCGTCCGGACCCCTGATCCACGATGGCGAAAAGCTTCAATTGAATCAGATCAAATCTGTCGGGATAGAAAATCGTGAGACTTGGCCCGTAGTCGTGGCGCAAAAGCCGGGAAGCAAAACCTTCGGGCAACCCCGCAATGATCTGATCGGCCGGCCCGGTATTCAGCCAATTCATGTCGAGGCCCAACTCGATGGCGACTTTTTCCGCCGCACCTCTCAAAGCAGTGGACAAAGGCCGGGGGTCCACGAGCCCGTTTTCAATATCCACACCGGCAACAATGTCCACGTCCCTCGTCGTGCGCGAGATGATGCCCAAGGCAATCAAAGCACTGCCGCCGATCACAACCAACCTCTCTGGAGGCGCTCCATCCGCCTCCAGAAAACCACCCAGCGCCATCAATGCGTGGTGCAATGTTTCTGATTTCAAAGGCTTCATCACGTCGGGTTGATTAACAATAGCGACAATAAATAGCGTTTTTTACGATTTTAATCAACTCTTATTTGTCGACCCATCAAATCAACCCGCCTGCGTTGCAAAAAAATGACCGCTTGTTCCATACAACTCCAGAGCCCCGGAAAAAATCTGCGGATTTGGCGAAGGGGGTGGGATTGATTCCGGCCTTCGGCCCTTAGGGAAGACCGCTTCTTGCGCTCGAGCGCAACCGCTTGTATAGACAATTATTATGCCAGCTACATACAACATCAAAGAGGCCCAGGCCCAGCTGCCTAAACTCTGCCGCTCGGGCAGGAAGTTCGTGATCTCGAATCGCAACCGTCCGGCCGTTGTAGTTCTGCCCGTGGAGGATTTCGAGGCCCTCTTGGAAACTCTCGATGTGCTGGAAAATCCCGCCGCGATGAAGGCTGTGAAAGCCGCAAAAGCCGGAACCGCGAAATACCGCACGCTCGACCTGACGGATGAAAATTTCGGCCTCTGAGCAGGTAACCTCGTGGCTCTGCGCGTTGCCACCCCAGACCAAACGGCGCGTCCGCCTCGCCCTTCGTGGATTAGCCAAAAACCGGGGCGACATCAAAGGGCTTTGCGGGCCTTTGGAAGGGTTCAGTC
>CAZRLX010000293.1:0-2310 GCA_964601115.1 uncultured Chthoniobacter sp.
CTTGGCCCAAGAGACCATGAACCCTGAACGGCTCTTTGCCGTGAAGGAGCAGATGGAGCAGGCCGAGGCTCGCAGGCTTCAGCCATTTTTCGTTCGTTCTTTTTTCACCAAAGCCTTCGACGACCTTGGGGGCTCTTTACTCCGTCGTGAGAGCGGACGCTTCGAGATCACCCATGTGCCCGCCCTCATTCGTGAGCGCGACCGTATCATCTCAGGACGCAACCGTCGCGAACTCGCTCCCGTATTGAAGCGCTACGAGCGCGTCTGCTTTACGAAGGACGCCGTGCGCCCTCTGGATCAGGCAGACGCACCTTTTGCCCAGCTCCTCCATCCCGGACACCCGCTCATGCTTGCGGTCACCGATATTGTTTTGGAGCGCCACACGAATCTCCTGCGGCAAGGCACGATGTTGATCGACCCTGCCGATTCTGGAGACGAGCCCTCTCTACTCTTTCTCATCACACATGAGATCAAAGGTGGCGATGGCATCGTGCTCTCAAAGCGCCTGCAATTCGTTCGAGTCACTCCCGATGGCCTCGCCCACTTTGCCGGGTGGGCACCTCATCTCGATCTGGAGCCGCTTGCTTCAAGCGATCTGCATTTCATCCAGCCCATTCTTTCCGAGCCGTGGATATCTTCTGGCCAGGAGCAACGGGCACTGGCCCTCGCCGCATCCACACTTGTTCCCGAGCACTACAAGGAAGTCGCCGAGCGCCGCATCGCCCATGTGGACAAAACCCTCGCCGCTGTCCATGAGCGCCTCACCAAAGAGATCGCCTTCTGGTCTGACCGCTGGTTGAAGCTCAAAGAGGATTTGGAAGCGGGAAAAGATGTTCGCCTGAATCTCGACAACGCCCAGCGCACCATCAACGACCTCGAAGGCCGCTTGGAGTCCCGCAAAAAAGAACTCCAATCCATGCGCCATGTTTCCAACGGCACCCCGATTGTTCTTGGTGGTGCTCTCATTGTGCCGAGCGGGCTGCTCCGCAAGCTGCGCGGTGAGTCGCAAGCCCCCGATGCATTCTGCGCCGATGCGGCCGCCCGCAGTCGGATCGAACAGCTCGCCATGGAGGCCGTTCGCCGATCCGAAGAGGCTCGCGGGTGTAGAGTCGTCGATGTCTCCGCGCAGAAATGCGGCTGGGATATCACCTCCTACCTCCCTGCAGTGGACGGTAAACAACCCCTCGCACGGCACATCGAGGTGAAAGGCCGGGCAAAGGGAGCCGACACCATCACCGTGACCCGCAACGAAATCCTCTACGCCCTCAACCAAGCCGACAAATTCCACCTCGCCATCGTGCTCGTGGATGAAAGCGAGCAAATCGACGGACCCCACTTTGTCGCCAATCCCTTTGATTCCGAGCCGGGCTGGGGCGTTTCTTCGATCAACTACAACCTCGGCGACCTCCTCGCCCGCGCCACCCGATGAATTTCCTAAAACACAAAGATAAACAAAAAATCTGTTTATGTTTGATTGACGCGGGGTGTTTCTGACCTGAAAATCAAGAAACCTCCTTCATTTCGATGCTATCTTCATTCTTCATTCAAAACTTCCGCTCGATCCTGGAACTCCGCTTGGACTTCACCTACGGGGAAGGCAAGGCGCCGAATGGCTATCTGGATCAAGAAGTCATGCCGTTTCTGGATGCTCCTAAAAAAAAGCGCCTCGTGCCCTGCACGGCCTTTTTCGGAGCCAATGCCTCGGGCAAGACCAATGTCTTCTTGGCCTTCGGTGCCCTGAATCGCCTCGTAAGGGAGGGCGGACCGCTATCCGACATTTTCGAGCCGAATTTGATCAACCCCAAGTTCTCCTCATCGACATTCGCGGTCGAGTTTCTCGTTGGCGAGGATTGCTACGAATACTCGATCACCCTGAATGCAAACGAGATTCTGGAGGAATCCCTGCGGAAAAATGCGAAAGCGCTTTACGAGATTCGCACCCTGAAAGCCGAGTTCTCGCGCCAAATCCTCTCCACTACCTACTCGCAAGAAAAACTTTCAGACATTCTGCGCGTCGAGTGCTCCGATGGCGCGGGTCACCTGACGAAGCCCTTCCTTCACCGGATCGGCCATGGCTATCCCGGCCTGCACCCCGACCTCAAAAAGGCCTTTGGATATTTCCTCACCGGCCTCCATTTTTTCCCGAACAACGGCAATGTGCTTCTCCCGGCGGCGGTGGAGGTCCTGGCCTCCGCGATGGACGGCGACCGCACTGCCGCTCTTCGAGAGATCACCGATGTCGTCCGGCGTCTCGATATAGACATCACGGCCCTCCAAATCGACGAAACTCCACTCGGCCCTGACGAACCG
>CAZRLX010000294.1:0-2296 GCA_964601115.1 uncultured Chthoniobacter sp.
AAACGGGTGGTGGAGCCTAGGGGATTCGAACCCCTGACCTCCTCAATGCCATTGAGGCGCTCTACCAACTGAGCTAAGACCCCGCTTGAAGGACGCGCAAACTGAACGAATGCGTGGCGAAGATCAAGCGCGAATCTTCGCGAAACATGCCGCGCCGATGATGCCGGCGTCGTTTCTCATTTTTGCGGGTTCGATATGGACCTCGGTTTTGGTGGTGAGGTAGGGAAGGAATTTGTCGGCTTTCTTGCTGATGCCGCCGCCGATGATGAAGAGTTCGGGGGAGAAGAGTTTTTCGAGGGAGGCGAGATACTCGGAGACGATGCGCGCCCATTTTTTGAGGGACATGCCTTTTTCCTCGCGGACGCGTTCGGAGGCGCGGCGTTCGGCGTCCTTGCCACGGAGTTGGAGGTGGCCGAATTCGGTGTTCGGCAAAAGAACGCCGTCGCAGAAGATGGCGGATCCGATGCCGGTGCCGAAGGTGAGCATGATAACCACGCCTGAGCGTTCGCGGCCTGCTCCGAAGCGCATCTCGGCATAGCCGGCGGCATCGGCGTCGTTCACCACGGTGGCGTGGCCGCCGATGTGAGTCGTGAAGAGTTTCGAAGCGTCTGTGTGGAGCCATGCGGAGTCGACGTTGGCAGCGGAAAAGATGACTCCTTTTTTCACGATGCCTGGAAACGTGATGCCGGCGGGGCCTTTGTAATCGAAGTGTGCGGCGATTTGGGCCACGGCATCGGCCACGACGTTCGGCCGGGCGGGTTGGGGGGTGGGGAGCCGGAAGCGCTCGGCGGCGAGTTCGCCGGTGCGGGTGTCGACGGGGGCGCCTTTGATGCCGGTGCCGCCAATGTCGATGCCGAGGATGATGTCGGGAGGGGATTTGCGGGAGAGGGAGGGCTTGGCGTTCATGGCTGGAAGTAGAGGCGCGGGGCGGTGGCGGCGTCAAGATATAGAGGCTGAAAACATGGATGGTAGAGATGCGGGATTTTGGGTTGGTTCAAGGGACGGGAGTGATATGCAGTGAAGGTGTGATACGGAAACTGGCGATGCATTTTCGCTCCCTCTTCGGGAAGCTTCTCGATCTTCACGACGCGCCCCACGCGCTGGCTGGCGGGGTGGCGATCGGCATGTTTGTGGGGTTCACGCCGTTGTTCGGACTGAAGACACTTCTTTGTCTCGGGCTGGCGTATCTGCTCCGGTGCAACCCCATCGCGGCGGTGATCGCAGTGTCGCTGCATGATGTGGTGACGCCGTTGTGGCCTGTGTTGCTGGAGATCGAATACACGATCGGACGCACGGTGTTGGGGGTTTTCGGAGATGAGCCGCCAAAAGCCGCGCACCTTCAGTTTCACATGCATGACCTCATGAAGTGGACGACGTTTTTCGGCTTGGGCTTTCCGATGCTTGTAGGGTCGATGTTTTTGTCCACACCGGCGGCTTTGGTGAGTTATTGGCTGACCTTGCCGGTCTTCCGTAAACGCATCGAAAAGCGCGCTCAAGGCGCCGACGCACGGTAAAGCAACGGTGCGCCTCCCGTTTTTCAATCTCTTCGGTGGTGACGATGATCGCCTGGCTCCGCTGGAGAACAAAATGGTGAAGCGTTGGGTCAAGGAGCGCTTGAAACGTCTTTTCCCTGAGCTGCGGAACGACCCTGAAGGCTTGGACAGGGCTTATCGGCAGCTCGGCATCGAATCCCTTCCGGGAGCGGGAAAGGGCGGGGCAGTTGTGTATGAGATCACGCTGCCCGAGCGGAGGATGCCCAGCGGGGTTGATGGCGACTAACGCCAGAGGGCAAAATCTGGGTCGACTTGCCGTGGGCGCTGGTGCACGTTGCGCGCCACATGAAATTTGTCGATGAGATCCGCGTCCATGCCAAGGCTGGTGACGGGGGCAATGGGTGCTGCAGCTTTCGCAGGGAGAAATACATTCCGCATGGCGGACCGGATGGCGGTGATGGCGGCAAGGGCGGAGACATTGTTCTCGTGGCGGATCACGATGTGGCGAGCCTGGTGGCGCTTTTTTTCGAACCATTGATCCGATCGAAGCGCGGAGCGCACGGGCAGGGTAAAAACAAGCACGGCCGCAGCTCGAAGCCGACATATGTGCGTGTGCCGATCGGAACAGTCGTCTATCGCGCCGGCCAGGACCAGCGGGACGAGGTCGAGGAGGAACCCATCGCCGACCTCAACGGGCCGGGGCAGGAATTTCTCCTGTGCAAGGGCGGCGATGGCGGGAAAGGCAATACCCACTTCAAATCCTCAACAAATCGCGTGCCTCGCCAGCACACCAAGGGGTATCC
>CAZRLX010000295.1:0-2289 GCA_964601115.1 uncultured Chthoniobacter sp.
AAGCGCCAAAAAACCGCAAAAAATAACTCCAGTCGTTTGTGAGACACTACACTAGATCGTAAGCGGCTTCGATGACTTTCGGATTTCCAGTGCCATCAATCGTGACATCAAATATAGGACGCGGATGGCTTCGTTCCTATCGGCAGAGGTCTCTCACGGAGACACGGAGGACACGGTGACGCATTGGAACCTGGCCCACCTCTGTGAACCCTGCGCCTCTCCGAGATCAATAATCTGGAGGCATCGAGAGGGCCCCGGAAGTGGCTTTGTTTCGAGAAGCATCGCGTTTGGGCTCAGGATGCCGATTCCCGCAGAAAATCCCGGATGTTGCACCAGCGGATCCCGTCGTGGTCTTGCCGGAAACTCTCGTCCATGCTGAGCAGAAGACGGGGGTGGTTGTCGTTGATCGCGCGCAGGGGACGCAGTTCCCGCTCGAGCGTTTCCGCCGTCGGCAGCAGGTAAGCGACCTGGATGTAAAGCCGTGCGGATTCTTTGGTGGCCACGAAATCCACCTCGTAATCCCCCCAGCGCCCGACTTCCACCGAGAACCCCCGGGCCAGCAAATGGTTGCAGACAGCGGTCTCGAGTTGGATGCCGATGTCCTGCACTCGGTGACCGAGGATGGCGTTGCGCAAGCCCCCGTCGGCGGCGAAGAATTTGTCGTTGACCTCCAGAATTTTCCGGACGCGGAGATCGTGCCGCCGGACGCGGTGCAGCACCCTCGCGTCGACAAAGTAGCCCAGATATTCAAGGACGGTATCGACGCTGGTGCGGATGTTCTGGGACTTGAGATAGTCCGCAATGCGCTTGGCCGAAAGCAGAGACCCCGAGGTATCGAGCACAAAGCGCAGCAGGCTGCCGAGCAACCGCACGTTGCGAATCTGGTGACGGGTGACAACATCCTTGAGCACAACGGTGTCGCCGATGGCCCGGAGGTAATCGAAGACGGTGGCGTCCTCGCGCGAGATGGCATGCAATCCGGGCAGGCCGCCATGCCGCAGGAAGCGGGCGAACGCTTCGCCGGAATCCGGCTCGCCGGAAAATTCCAGAAACTCGGCGTAAGTCAACGGATGGACGGACAACTCCACGTGCCGGCCGCTGAGCCGGTCTGACAGCTCGGAGGAAAAGACCCGCGCGTTCGACCCGGTGACATAAACATCCGCGGTGGAGGATTTCAGAAGCGAGGCGACAGCGCGCTCCCATCCCGCAATTTCCTGCACCTCGTCGAGCATCAAGACGCCCGACCGCCCACCGAACTCGGCCTTGGCCAACCGGTGCAAATCCTCGCCGGTCCGCACGTGGTCCCAATCCATGCTTTCCTTGTCGATGGCAAGGAGAGGAACTTGCGGATCGCGGGCTCGAATCGCCTCGGCCTGCAGCCGTAAAAGGGTGCTCTTCCCCACCCGCCGCATGCCGGTGATCACCTTGATCACGGGCTTGAAAGCAAACTGGTCCAGCCATTCCGTGTATTTTCTTCGAGTATGCACGAACTGTTGCCACCATTATCTTATTAGTTCGGCTGTGCAAGAAGCTTTTGCAGGTCCCGCTGGCTAGGTCTGTCTCCGCTTGCTGAGCTGTTGCCTGACCGCGGCTCAATGTGGGGAACAAGCCCACCGGAGAATGGCATGAATCACCTCGCCAGAGCGCATCTGGCGCATGATTTGATCCAGTTCGGGAAGGTTGACGCGATGCGAAATAAAACCACGCCAACCAATTTTCTGCTCACCAAGAGCGCGGAGTATTTCGGGAATGTCGTTTTCGGGCTGACTTTGGCCGCCTTCTGAGCCGGTGAGCGTGCGACCGAAATGGAGCGGCAGAGTGTGGATGCTGACACGCTGGTCGCTGGGCATGACGCCGAACAGGACGCACCGCCCACCGCGCAGCTTTGCCAAATCGTAAGCGGTTTCGATGACTTTCGGATTCCCAGTGCCATCAATCGTGACATCGGCCAATCCGCCGAGAATTTCCCTAACCCGATCAGCGGCATTTTCCCGCGTGGCATTGATCTGATGCGTCACACCGTATTCCGCTGCTTTGGCCAGCTTGTGATCATGAAGGTCGATCCCGATGATGGGACCTGATCCGGCCAGTTTGGCGCCAAGCACCACACCCAACCCAATCCCCCCTACCCCGAAAATGACGACCGACTCGCCCGCTTTGACTTGCGCGTCGTTGTTGATGATGCCGAAGCCAGTGGTGAGCGTATCTGCCAGCAGACAGCAAAGTTCGAAATCGGCATGTGCAGGAACTTTGGTCAGTCGGTTTTCGGAAATAACCGCATACTTTTGG
>CAZRLX010000296.1:0-2282 GCA_964601115.1 uncultured Chthoniobacter sp.
GATTCCCAATGGATGCGATCCGAGTTGATGGGGTAGTCCGCATACATGGTGCTGGGGGAAAATTCGTTTTCCGATTTTTGAAATGTGATGAGCAACGCGTAGGCCTTGTGATCTTTGAAATGCAAGACGCCGACGCCCTGCTGGCCAGGGCTGGTCAACGATGTCGCGCCCATGAGGGATTGGATGTCGGAGTTGGTGTAATTCGCGTGGACTTCGAAGGGCGTGTTGTCGTGGAGGCTGAGGATGCGGGTGCGGTCGTCGACGAGATCGAGAATCTCCATGCAGTCGGAAAGACACGCGGGGTTCGAAGCGAGTTTTCGGAAGGATTCCTCGATGGTTGAGACGCCGATCTCGGAGCCTTTTTTGGCCCAAAGTTGGTAGTGGATGGCGAGGGCGGAATCGCCAGCGATGGCCAGAGCCTCGGAGATATTGCCGGATTGCAACTTTACCAGCACGTTCTTGAGCCGTGAAATGCCTTGGCGGCCGGACATGCTGGCGACTTTTGTCAGCGCGGCGCTCAAGCGGGTGAGATCGGGATCGGTGGGCTCTTCTTGCAGGCGGGCGGCGGATTTGAGTTCCGACCAGGTTTTGTTTGAACCCAAAATTTCATGGGCCTCGTAGCCGTGGTGGTTGGCGAAATTTTTAAAGGTCGGTTCGGTTTGGGTATCGGAGCGGAAGGTTTCGAGGTGGTCGATGATTTGCGCGCGCAGGCTGGCGAGGTTCGATTTGATGTTTCGCACCACATGCTCGCGGGCCACCTGCTCGAAGCGGATGCTGCACCCGGCTGGCAGGTGCGGGAACCCCGTCTCGAGTTCGCGAAGAATGTTAAAGCGGTCTTTGCGAAGCAGTGCCTTGAACTTGCGGTCGATGCGGTAGCGTTTGTGCAGATGCCCGACAAAATCCAAAACGGTGAGGCACTCCTTGCCGGGATGCAGGCGCAGGCCGCGGCCGAGTTGCTGGAGAAAAACGGTCATGCTGTCTGTCGGTCGGAGAAACAACACGGTGTCCACCTCGGGGATGTCAGCGCCTTCGCTGAGCACATCGACCGTGAACAGGAATTTCAATTCTCCGTCGCGGAATTTTTTCAAAATTTCCGCGCGCTCCTGGTCGATGGTTTCACCAACGAAACACGCCGCCGGCAGGCCTTGCTCACGGAATTGCTCAGCCATGAACTCCGCGTGCCCCACGCTGGCGCAAAATCCAATGCATCGAACGCTGTGAATGTCAGCCTGATATCTTTGCAGGGCATCGACGATGGCGCGCAGCCGTTGCTGGGCAAGCGCATGCGCGCCGGTGTAAACATTGGTCAACTCGGTTTGGTTGAATCGCCCCTGCGTCCAGTATTTATCAGCATCGAGCGACACCGGATCCTCGACGACAAAGTAGTGAAACGGAGCGAGAAGTTTTTCATCGAGGGCTTCAGGGAGGCGAATCTCGGCGGCAAAGCGGTTGTGGAATTCTGCCACCACGCTGCTGCCATCCATGCGCTCGGGAGTGGCGGTGAGAGCCAGTAAAATGTCAGGTTCGAATTCCTGCGTGAGGACGCGGTAACTCGGAGCCGTGCTGTGGTGGGCTTCGTCAATAACGATGATTTTGTAAAAATCTTTCCCGAGCTTTTTGAGAAGCTCCCTGTTCTCCAGCATCCCGATCGAGCAGAAGAGATGGTCGAAGCGACTCGGCTCATGATTGCCGACCAATAATTGACCGAAGTTCGGATCCTTCAGAACAGTGCGGTAGGTGTAGAGCGACTGCTGGAGGATTTGTTCACGATGCGCCGCAAAAAGGAGGCGCGGGCGGTGACCCCGTCGATCGCACTCGCGCTTGTAATCGAACGCGGCGACCACCGTTTTTCCGGTGCCCGTGGCGGCAACGACAAGATTGCGGCAATACCCTGCTGCGCGTTCGGCCTCCAACGCTTCAAGAATCCGCTCCTGGAAAGCGTGCGGCTTGATTTCGAAAAAAACCATCGGCAGCGCGGAGTCGCTCTTTTGCTTCGCGTAAGTGATAGCATCGCGGAGGACTTCCGGCCGCTCGGGGTCAAAGGGAAGGAATTCCCGGCTGTTCCAGTAGGTCTCAAATTCAACCCGGAATTTTTCAATGATGTGGGGCTGATCCTGCGCCGTGACTTTCAGGTTCCACTCAAGGCCCTGCGTCATTGCCGCGTCCGACATATTTGACGAGCCGATGTAGGCGGTCGAAAATCCGGAGTTGCGGTGAAAATGGTAAGCCTTGGCGTGAAGGCGGGTGCGTTTGGTGTCGTAGGAAACACGAACCTGCGCGGA
>CAZRLX010000297.1:0-2266 GCA_964601115.1 uncultured Chthoniobacter sp.
TGAGAAACGGTTCGCCCATGGGTGCGCAAACGCTCTACGAGGGAAAGACGATTCCATGGGAGGATGCGCCGCACCCGTGGAGGGCGGTGCGTGTCGCGGTGTTGCGCGCCAATGGCAAAACGTCGGAGGCCTCGGAGTTGGCTGCGACCATCAATCCGGGGAAACTGCGTCCCGAGGAGAGGGAATTGCTTGAGACTCCCGTTGGCGGTCAGGCCCGCTGAATCCAAGAGAACGGCAGTGCTCCGTGGGAGAGCATCCAGTCGTTGAACTTTTTGAGGGTCCACGAACCGTGCTCGACACGGTGTCGGTGGAGTTTTTCGACCTCGAGGCGGCCGAGGAGGTAGCTCATCGGCACGGTCGGGCTGGAGGTATACCAGTTCACGTCCCCTGTCGCCCTCGCGGAGGTGAAGTGAACGCCTTTCTGGAGTTGTTTCACTGCGGCCGAGTGGCTGAGCGTGCCGTCGTGCAGACCGCAGTCGATCACGATCCGGTGGGCGCGCCAGAGGGCGTCGTGGAGCTGGATCAATTCGGCACGGGGGATGTTCACCAGATGGTGGCGCACGGCGTTGAGTTCGCACCACATCGTCCATCCCTCGTAGTAGATCGCGTGGGAGAAGAGACGCCGCAGGCGGCTCGGGTGGCGGAATTGGGTGACGAACTGGAGGTGGTGGCCCGGGTAGGCCTCGTGGACGCAGGTGAGTTCGAGCCCGTGGTGCTGACGGATTTCAGCCGCCTTGCGGCGTGGATCGGATTGTTCGAGCCCGAGGTCGTTCACCCAGAAGATGCCGGTGTGGTTTTTGGAAAAGGGTTCCGGAGCGCTGTAGGCGGCGGTCGGGAACTGGTGTTTCAGAAACGGAGGGACCGGCAGGACTTTGAGGCGCTCGTGCTTTGGAAGGGTTACCAGGCCGATACGCCCCAGGAGTTCTTTGATGGCCGAGGTTTCCTCGGCGTAGAGGTCGATGAGCGGTTTGCCCGGTTGCCAGTGTTCGGCGGCCTCTTGGATAAGCGCCCGGGCGGATTTTTTGCCGTGGCGCTTCGCGGCTTGTTCGAGGAGGTGCTCGTGGCGGGCGATCTGGTGGAGGCCGACCGCGCGTGCCTCGGCAAGGGTGAGGTCGAGACCGAGTTGTTCGCGGATGAGGAACTCGAAGCGTTCACGGCCGATGGAGAAACCGCCCTTCGGGCCCTGTGGCTTGCGGGTGATCGCCGCCGCGTAGCGGTTGAACGCTCGCGCCGCCGAATTCACGAGTTGCTTGATCCCGGCAGGGCGCGCCGATGACGCCATGAGAGCCGGTTCCAGTCCGCCGAGAAACTCGACCGAGCCCGCACAGGATTGGACGGCGAGCGAGGTCCAGAGGGGATCGGGGGATTTGACGCACTCCAGTCCGGCTTCGAGGAAGTCGGGAATGAGCGCGAGGCGCGCCTCGACGGCAGGAAGCACTTTCCGGAGATTGCCTTCGCCGCGCACCACGAGTTCGAACACGGAATCGATCGCCGCATTGCAGTGCTCCTGGGGATTGGTGCGCCATCTCGCCAGATCGCGCTGGAACAGCAGGTCGGTGCGGAGACGGGCGAGGAGGCCCCGCCGGTCGAGCCAGAGGTCGCCGTGGAAGGCGGATTCGGGAAGATCCTCGATCTGGCGAAGGGTTTTTTCGAGGAGCTTGATGTGGGTGAGGTGGACGCCGGGGGTGTTTTCTCCGAGTCGGGTGTCGTATTTGCGGAGTCCGAGTTTGCTCGCCTGTTCGGGGAACAATTCGCAAGTCATCTCGAGCCATGCGGTCCAGATCGAACGGAAGGCCGTGTGGATGGACTTCGGGGTTGGCTCAGCCATCGGGAAGGTTTTCATGATGCGTGAAAATGGTGTCCTGACGGTTCGCTCGCGCAAGGTGGGATTATTTGGGGGTATTCCGGCGTTCCGTGAAATACCGGTTTGTCTCGGAGGAGACGACTCCGCCGAGGAGGAGGAGGGCGACAAGGTTCGGAATCGCCATGAGGCCGTTCATAGCGTCCGAGAAATTCCACACGGCATCGGATTTCCAGACGCAGCCGGCGAACACGGCGGCGACCCACGCGATCCTGTAGATCGGGATCACACCGACTCCCGCGAGGTATTCGACCGCCTTTTCGCCGTAATAGGACCAGCCGAGAATCGTCGAGAAGACAAAGGTGAGCAGGCCGGCGACCAGGATGAAATCGCCGAGGAACCCGATGCGATGGAATGCCGCGTCGCAGAAGGTCGCTTTTGTCATGTCCGCCGATTGCCAGTCCC
>CAZRLX010000298.1:0-2244 GCA_964601115.1 uncultured Chthoniobacter sp.
TCGGCTACATGACCGGCACGGCCTACGTACTGAGTTTCCTCGTCTTCCAGATCGGCACCGCCATGGGCTACTGACCGCGCCCCTCTAAACATATCCGGCCACCATGAACGAAAACGCGCAATCCATCGCCGCCATCGCGGTCATCATCGTCACGATTGTGCTCTTCGCCCTGCGTGCCGCGAAGAAGAGGAAGAAGCCCGGCTGCGGCGGCAGTTGCGGCTGCGGGAAGTGACGTCTTCGTCTGGCGCAGTCATCCCAGTTGACCGCCAATGCGGCACACGCTGGTCTTCATTTGCACGGAGACTCAGATTTTTGCCTTTGTAGCAGCACCAGAAACCGTGGTGTAGGCATCCGGCTTGTCAGCGGGCCGCGAGCGGAAGAGCGGGACTTTGGCGGGCTTTTTGGAACGGGGCTTTGCATCCGTCTCCTTGGCCTTTTCTGCATTCTCTTCCGCACGTTTCTTCTCCCCATCGGTGGGGACGATCTTGTCGATCTCAATCGGCGGGGCGCTGGCAGAGCCCGCATCGTCGGCGGGCGCGACTGCCTCGGCAGGTTCCGCAGGCTTTTCCGTGGAACCTTTCGGCAGACGATCCTTGGTGATGACAACCTTGGCGCCGACATCCACGGTGTTGAAAAGATCGACCACGTCCTTCATCCCCATGCGCACGCAGCCGTAGCTGGCCGGCTTGCCGAGACTTTTCTCCTCGGGGGTGCCGTGGATGTAAATGAAACGATTGAAAGCGTTGCGGTTCGAGCTCTCCGTGCCCTTGAGCCAAAGGATACGGGAGACGATCGGGTCGCGCCCTGGAGCGTTGGGCTTCAGGACTTCTCCGTTCCACCGACGGCTTTTCAAGACGGCTCCAGGGGGCAGCCCGTGACCGATTTTGGCCACGATTTCGTGATTCCCTAATGGGGTGCGATTGCTGCCCGAGATATCCCCGAGGCCGAACTTCGAGGTCGAAATGACGTACTTCTTCGCCAGCCGGCCATCCGCGCTGTAGATCCCGAGTTTCTGGTCCTTCACGCTGACGACGACGTCCCCCTTTGGCTTCGAGGAGGTGCACTGGCTCAAACTGCAGGCCGTAAGAGCACACACCGTCAGCCGGGAGAGCCGGGATACTGAACGGAAGGATTCGGGAATCCGATCAATTAGCGCCATAGATTAGAAGAGTGATACAAACCAAAGTATTCGCAACTCCGAAATAACATCGTTGTGAACGCCCCCGCTTCATCCGGTATTTCGCAAGACCCATGCCATTTGCGCGATTGATGCCTTGCCCACACCGGCCGTGCGCCTTTTGGTGCGCCGCCTCGCCTTCCCCCCAGCCATGACTGAAGCCCCCATCCTCATCCGCGCCTACCGCGCCAGCGACCTGCCGGAACTCCGGCGCATCACCATCGAGTCCTTCGGCAGCGTAGCCCTGGAGCAGATGCTGGAGCACAAGTACGGCATCTGGAACGGCCGCGACTGGAAGGCCCGCAAGTCCGACCACATCGACGACGACGTCAACGCCTGCCCGGAAGGCTGCCTAGTGGCCGAGCGCGACGGCGAGATCCTCGGGTACATCACCATCCGGATGGACCGCCTCAACGCCAAAGGACGCATCCCGAATCTCGCTGTCGTGGAGGCCGCCCGCGGACTCGGGCTGGGCCGCCGCATGATTCAGCAGGCGATCGACCTGATGCGGGCGGAGGGCATGCAAATTGCCCAAATCGAGACGATGGCCTCCAATGCCATCGGACAGCACCTCTACCCCAGCTGCGGCTTCGAAGAAGTGGGCCGCCAGGTCCACTACGCCATGAAACTGTGACCCGGCCCCACCTGATGCGGGTTTGCATTGTCCCGTAAACTGGCCGATAGACCCCGTTCCATCCCTTCCGACATTCTTGTGACCACCCCACGCAGTTCCGAAAACGCCCCGAAAAAATCCTCCATGCTCAGCCGCCTCAAGTCGGGGCTGAAGAAGGTTCTCAATATTGGGACAGGCGAAAAGGGTGCCTCCAAACCCGAAAAGACGCACGCTAAGGATCCCGCCCCGCGCAGCCCCGCCGCTCCAGCCCCCAAACGTCCACGGGAAGACCGCGAGCCGCGCCCCCGCTCAGAGAAACGCGACGAACGCCCCCGCCGTGACCGTGGCGAGCGCAGCGACGAACGCCCCCGCCGTGACCATGGCGAGCGCAGCGGCGAACGCCCGGCCCGTGGCGGTCGTGACCGCCGTGAGCGCGGCCCCCGTGACGACAAGC
>CAZRLX010000299.1:0-2225 GCA_964601115.1 uncultured Chthoniobacter sp.
CGCCGAGTCGCAGACCTACCGGATCGACCACTACCTCGGGAAGGAAACGGCGCAAAACATCATGGTGCTTCGCTTTGCCAATGCGCTTTTCGAGGCGATGTGGAATTCCCGCTACATCGACCATGTGCAGATCACCGCCAGCGAGCCGCTGGGGGTCGAGGGGCGCGCCGGTTACTACGACAAATCCGGCGCCCTGCGCGACATGGTGCAGAACCATTTGCTCCAGCTTCTCTGCCTCACCGCGATGGAGCCACCCGCCGGTCTCGATGCCGACTCGGTGCGCGATGAAAAGGTGAAGGTCCTCCGCTCGCTGCGTCCACTCGCCGGAGAGGATGTGTTCAAACACGTCGTCCGGGCCCAATACGGGGCTGGAGCCATCAATGGCAAGCGCGTAGCCGCCTACCGCGACGAGCTGAATGTCGATATGTCCTCGGTCACCGAGACCTACGTCGCGCTGGAAGTGAACGTCGACAATTGGCGTTGGGCCGGGGTGCCGTTTTTCATCAGGGTGGGGAAGCGTCTCGCCAAGGGCGGGACGGAGATCGCGGTGCATTTCAAAAGCGTGCCGCCGGTCCTTTTCCGTGCCACCGGCGAGTCGATCGACGACAACGTGCTTGTGATCCGCATCCAGCCCGACGAGGGGATTTCGCTGCGCATGAGCGCGAAGATGCCCGGGTCCAGTTTACGGATCGAACCGGTGAAGATGGATTTTCACTACGGGACGAGTTTCGGAAAGGCGACACCCGAGGCCTATGAGAGGCTTCTGCTCGACGCGATGAGCGGCGACGCGACCCTGTTCGCCCGCCGCGACGAGGTCGAGGAGGCTTGGAGGTTTGTCGATGCCATCCATGCGGCTTGGAACACCCGCAAGGACGACCTCGCGCTGTATGAAGCCGGCACGTGGGGTCCGGCCGAGGCCGATGAACTCATGAAGCGCCACGGCGGGACATGGAGGCGCCTGTGACCGCGCAGCCCGCCAGCGAGCCCGGAATGCCCGTCGAGATCGGGCGGATCGACAAGGAGTTGGGCAAACTCTGGGAGGCGAGCGACGACACGAAGACGCGAGCCTCGTTGATCAACCTCGTCGTCTACAGCGAGAAGGAATCCTCTCTCGCCGCAAACACCGCCGTGATTTCCGCAATTGCCGGGAAGCACGCCTGCCGCGCCATCCTGATCGTGGCGAATCCCGCCGCCAAGGAATCCGGAGCCAAGGCGTGGATCAGCGCCCACTGCCATTTGCAGGGAAAAGGGAGGCAGATTTGTTCCGAGCAGATCACGTTCCGCCTCGACGGCGACAGCGCCTCCGCCCTGCCGAACATCGTTTTTTCGCATTTGGACTCCGACCTCCCCCTGTGCATGTGGTGGCAGGAGGAGTTTCCGGAACCGCTCGACGAGAACCTCTGGGCGTGGGTCGACCGGTTGATCTACGACAGTTCCGTTTGGAAGAGGCCGAAGCACCAGTTTCACCTCATGCGGCATTTGTCCTCCAGGGATGCGAAGGCCACCGTGCTGTGCGATTTGAACTGGACGCGACTTCATGCGTGGCGTTTCGGGCTGGCGGCATTGTTCGACCACTCGGAGGCGTTTCCCAGGCTCGGGAGTGTCGAGTCGTTGAAGGTCGTCTGCGCGCCCGGTCAACGCACCGGTGCTCTTCTGCTGATCGGATGGTTTGCCGACAGGTTGGGGTGGGCTCCGGTCTTGGGTGACGAGGCTTTCTCAACGCCTTCGGGCGGCAGGGTCTCCTTTGCGATCGAGGAAAACGAGGGGCCGCACGTGTCTCTCTTCTCGGTTCGCTGCGCCGATGCGCATTTCGGGTTGGAACTGAAGGAGGGTGCCGATTTTTTCGAAACCACCATTCACGCTCCCGGCATCCCTGACAGCCACCAGCTTCTCCCCGCACCGAACGCGAAGCTCGAGGAGACTCTGCTGGCCGAGTTGAGCCGCTCGGGGAGGCACCCGCTCTACACCCGGGCGCTCGATATTGTGCTTCACATTCTAGCTTGAACTTTCCCCTCCCCCGGCGCGCGTGCCGGGGGTGAGTGCTCGACATCCGGAATTTGTTGTTCCCTGTTGGGTCCCTGGTTCGTATAGACGTCCCGAACTTCAAACATCCATGTCCACTGAATCCAAATGTCCCTTCAACCACGGCCAAGCCGCAGGAACCGGTCCTTCCAACTCCGACTGGTGGCCGAATCAGCTGAACTTGAAAATCCTCCACCAGCGCT
>CAZRLX010000300.1:0-2217 GCA_964601115.1 uncultured Chthoniobacter sp.
TTCTCCTGATTGCGCTTTCTTCTGCCGGCGCATCTGCCGAGGGGATGAGTCATGAAATGAAACTCCTCGAAGGCAAGATCACGCCTTTGGTATTGCAGGTGGATGGCAAAAACCAGGTTGTTGCAACTCATGAGTTTCCGCTCACAGGAGACAACAACATCGTCAAGACTGCGGAAGGCACCTGGAAGCTGAGCACTTCATTCAAGCCCGTAGACGGCCAGAATGATGCTGTGGATGCGGAGTTTACTTGGACACTGATGGAAGGAACTGCCAAGTCCACAGCCGTCGCCGTGGCTTGTGATTTTGAAGGCTGGTCTCCTCAAAACTTTGTGTTTGCCCCTGCTTCCGTTTATAACGGCAACCGATTTGATGTGAAGAACATCGTCTGGCCGACCTATTTGCTATTCGCGGACAAACGGGAGCATCGCGTTGATATGCCCACGACGATCAATGACATTCCGCGTCTGGAGAAGAAGGGCGCGGGCAAGATCGAGTTGGATACGGGAAATGTCGCAACACCGTTGCTCGGTTTTCAATCGCCTGACAAGAAGAAGGGATGGATGGTTCAGACGACCCAGGGCAGTCGCTTCGGCAATCACGGCCTGACGATTGAAGAAAATGCGGAGCAAACCAATGCCCGATTTCTGGTGACATTGCCAGCGATTCGCCAACGGCGCGCTGCCTCCTCAACCCTCGAAAGCCCGTCTGGAGATCGAGCGCCAGACTGGAAGGCCGGCGACTCGGCCACGATCCGCTGCCGCTTTTATACATTTCAGGCACCGACTGTTAGCAGTTTTCTAACGCGCTTTGCCGCCGCGCGAAAAGACCTCAACCCAAGCTCAAAAAACAAGACACTGCCTTTTAGTGAAGCCTTCAAGTTGTTGGAAACATTATACCGCGATCATCGCTGGGATGAAGACGCTGCGCTATTTCGACTGAACGATCCCGGGCAATCTCGCATGGTTCAAATCTGGCAACTCGGCTGGGTGGGTGGGGGACAAGCCACGCTTCCGCTCCTGCAGGCCGGAAATGACGAATCCAGAAAGCGGGCGCTGCGAAATCTCGAGACGATTTTTAGTAAAAGCCAGGCGAAATCCGGTTTCTTCTACACGCTGGGGGATGGCAAGATATTCACCTACGACCAGTTTCGCCCCCCGGTTCCTCCCAGCATGGGACTTCTTCGCAAGAATGCCGACTGGCTTTATATGGCACAGCGTCATTTTGAGGTCATTGAGGCTTCGGGAGATGCCGTTCCCAACCACTGGCTTGAACAAAATCGAAAGCAGGCGGATGCATTTGTCCGGCTGTGGAATGATTACGGACAGTTTGGACAATGGGTGGATTTGGAAAGCGGGAAATTGCTTGTGGGGAACTCCACTTCGGCCGCCATCGCCTGCGGGGGATTGGCCCTGGCCTCCAAGCGGTATGGGCACAAGCCCTATCTGCATGTGGCAGAGGAGGCAGCGCGCAAGTATCATCGCGACTATGTGCTGAAGGGCTATACCACCGGAGGTCCGGGTGAAGCACTGTCTTGCCCGGATGCGGAATCGGCTTTCGCGCTGCTGGAAGCCTACATGGCCTTGTATGAGGTGACCAATAGCCAAGAGTGGCTTGATTACGCGCAAGAGTTGCTGCCCATCTGCGCCAGCTGGGTCGTCTCCTATGATTTTGAATTGCCAAAAGAATCGGCGTTGGGAAAAGCGGGCGCAAAAACCACTGGTTCCGTGGTGGCAAGTGTCCAGAACAAGCACAGCGCTCCCGGGATCTGCACCTGGTCCGGCGATTCTTTGCTGAAGCTCTACCGGGCGACCGGCAACCCGGTGGCTCTGGATCTCCTAACGGATATCGCGCATGGCATTACCCAATATATTTCCCGAGAGGATCAACCTCTTGCTCGCATGAAAGCCGGGGGAATCTGCGAGCGGGTGAATCTCAGTGACTGGGAAGGAAAGAACAAGGTTGGCGGGGGGCTCTTTCACACCTGCTCGTGGAGCGAAACAGCCGTCTTGCTGACAACCACCCAAATCCCAGGGATTTATTTACAGCCCGACACAGGGGTTTTCGCCGTTTTTGATAACATTCTGGTTGAAAAAATATCCCATCACAATGGGACCCTCAAACTCCGCCTCACAAACCCAACATCCTTCAGCGCACAAACGACAGTTTTTGCCGAAAGCTCGGAAAAGGCCAAGAAGAGCAGGAATTCGTTCACAATAA
>CAZRLX010000301.1:0-2209 GCA_964601115.1 uncultured Chthoniobacter sp.
TCCGGAGGCGTTGCCACGGCGATCGGTAACGGCACCGCCACCAATGGTAGCAATGGATCGGGCAGGCCTTTGATTGGCCTGCTCTCGGCGTTTCAAAGTTTCTTTGCTTCGCTGGGTATTGATGATGACTCCGCCGGTGAGCAAGGCGAGAGCCAGGCTGTGGCAGAGTCGGCGGATTCCCAAACCGATGGGGGAATCGATCCTGGAAACGGCCTGAACGAAGGCTTTTCCTTTGGCTTCGCTCCCATGTCCTTCGCTTCTCCCGCTGCGGCAGGCAACGGCGGAGCCGGCATTCTCTTCACGGGAACCGCTGGGGAAACCCTTCGCGTCAGCAACACAGGCTCGATCCTCGGCGGCAATGGAACCATTGGCGGCGCTGGCATCCAAATCGACGGCGGCTCGGCGGAGTTGGTCAACCAAGCCGGCGGCGTGATTTCCTCCAGTTCGGTGGCGATCACCTCGACCAGCCCGCAGGGCGGAGTCCAAGTTTTCAACTACGGGACAATCTCCGCACCGGTCACCGCGATTTCCTTCGCAGGTTCCGGTGGCGCAGCCAACAGCGTGACGCTTTACGGCGGTTCCACCACGACCGGTGCTCTGGAATTCAACAGCCTCACGGGAGCCGAGACGCTTGAGTTCTCAGGAGCATTCACCGGAAATTTCGACAATACCCTCACCGGCCTGAATGTGCTCAAAGCCACAGCCAACTCCTCGGTGACGATGAACAGCACGGCGGGTTACGCCCTCTCGAGCGGAATCGTGAATGTCGATGGCACCTCCACCCTCACCATCGCTGGTCAGGTGTTGGATGGAGCCTCGCCCACGAGCCTCACAAAAACCGGTGCGGGGCTCCTGAAGCTCAATCACGAGAACAGCTACACAGGCGGCACCACGATTTCCGCCGGATCGCTAAGGGTCGAAAACCCGAAGGCGTTGATGGAAACCGGCAGCGTCGCAATCAGTGGCGGCACGCTCGTCATTCCCTCCAAGCAGGAAATGGGAGGCAATTTGCAGGTCGGCAATGTCGATTGGACCAGCGGCACGATCGCCTATTTCGATACGGAAACATCGCCTGGTTCGGGTGATTTGACGATCGGCGTCAGAGACAACTTCACGGTTTCCACCCCGGGGAACGCGATTTTCGACTTCAGCGAAGTGGAAGCGCTGGATTCTGGGGCATACACGCTTGTTTCCACAACAAATGGAACTGTGAGTGCTGACAACGGGAAATTTGCCGCCACCCACGGCCAATACACCACGCTCTTCGGCAACTTCACCACCACCAACACCACGGTGGTTTACACGGTCACAGGAGCCGTCTCCGGTGGGCCGAATATCGAAAACAATGGAGGCCCGAATACCCCGGTGATTGCGAATTACGACATCTCGGTGCCGACGATCACGGTGGGCGTAAACAACACGGTGAACGCATTGAGCTTCTCGGGCAACAACCCGCTGGGCATCCAATCCAACGGCCAGTTGACAGTCACCTCCGGCACCCTCGGGGTCCAAAGCGGATCCTCGGTGGTGTCTGGCGGCACGCTCAACACAACAGGAAACTTGAACAAGACGGGTGCCGGTGAACTGGATCTCGAGAACAATACGAATGTGAACGGCATCGCCACCGTCGTGCAGGGTCTCCTGTCGGTGAACGGGCAATTGGCTGCCAGCGAGGTTGTTGTCGATCCCCTCGCGACACTGGGCGGCGCGGGGTTGATTGTGGCACCGAATGTGGTGGTGAATGGGTTCCTTTCACCCGGCAATTCGCCCGGCACCTTGCGTGTGGATGGCAACCTTGTCTTGACGGGGGCCAACGCCACCGTCATCGAAATCGCGAGTCCGACGAACTTCGACCGTATCGTGGTGAGCGGGCGGATCAGCCTCGGAGGCTCGCTGAATGCAGTAGGCTATGAGGGCTATACGATCAAACCCGGCAGTCGGTTCGACTTCCTGCAAGCGGGTAGCATCGCCGGTGAGTTCGATTCGATCGTGGTTCCCGATGGCCTGCGCGGGCGGTTCCTGAACTCCGGCACGATTGGAACTCTTCTATTTGGTCCGGAGAGCTTTGTGTCATACGCGCTCAATCAAAACCAACGCAATGTCGCCAAGGCACTCGACAGCTTTATCCTGGCCACCGGAGGGGATGCGGTCACCGTCGGCACGGCCCTCGACTCGCTGACAGCCGAGCAATTCCCTGCAGCCTTCGACC
>CAZRLX010000302.1:0-2183 GCA_964601115.1 uncultured Chthoniobacter sp.
AACTCATGCGCATCGCGAGTGAAGCCGGCGCGGTGAACGTGATCTTCGGAACCTATCAGGACTGATGAGCACTCATTCCGACCAAAACACTGAAAGAAGGGGGCACAGGCGTCCCGCCTGTGATGGCAGATTTGATTCCTCACCAACTCCCTTTCAACACCACCGCCTTTCACAGCCGGGACGGCCGTGCCCCCCTCCCTTTTCTCCGAACGCGTTCGATTCCAAAACGCCGCTACTTAATACTTAAAACTTAAAACTCCCCGTGCGCCTCCGCCGCAAAGACACCCAGACCGTTGAGATGCAGATGGGCCCCATGATCGACATGGTGTTCCTGCTCCTCGTCTTTTTCATGGTCTCCGCCAAGCCGATCAAGCAGGAGAGCGATGTGAATATCGGCCTGCCCGGCACCGTCGCGCAGGAGGAGGTCGTCGAGATTCCCGACGAGCAGCGCATCAAAATCGATGCCGATGGAACAATCATCCTGAACGACCAACCGCTCGAGTCGCCGCTGAACACACATCTTCCGAACCTCACGGCCACACTCAAGCGGTTCAAGGAATCCGCCGACGCGAACAAAAGCGAGGCGCTCGTCACGATCGACCCCGACGACCGGGCAAACCACCAACGCATCGTCGCGGTGCTGAACGCCTGCGCCGTCGCGGAAATCACAGGCGTCACCTTCGCCGATTCATCGCAGGAGGAGGAATAACCCCATGGCAAAAATCGAACGGCTGTTGAGCGAAGATGCGCTTGTTAAGAAGCGGCGAATCAGAATGGTCGTCTCGATCATCATCGGTGTCATTCTGCTCCATGTCGCCGCTGGCGTCGTGGCGGGGGTTTTCATCGTCGCCCGATACATCTTCCCGCCCCCGGCGAATTTCGTCGTGAAGAAGGATATCCGCCTGCCAGCCAAGAAGCGCGAGCAAAAGATGAACATGGCCGCAGTCGATGCCATCGCGCCCAAGCCCACGCTCAGCGACAAGATGCAAAGCTCGCGCCCAACCGCATTCTCCCTGCCCGATGTGCCCGACATGCCGCTCGACCAGATGCTCCCCCTCGACCCCTCCCAACTCCTCGCCGACAACATGTCCTCCATGTCCAACTCCGAAGCTCTCGGCTCCGCCTCGGGTGCCGGAGCCGCAGGCGGAGGAGGATTCGGCGGAAAGGGCGTCAGCTTCCTCGGCGTCAATTCAAGCGGCAAGCGAGTCCTTCTCCTCTTTGATATCTCCCAAACCGTGGCAAAAAATGCAGCCGCCGCTGGTTTTCCTTACTCAAAAATTAATGAAGAAGCGCAAAATCTTTTTAAAGGTCTTCCCGTCACAGCCCGGTTCGGCGTGGCGAAATTTAACGAAGGTTCATACTATCCTTTTAGAGATTCCCTTGTTCCCAATGGGTCTACAAATCGCAATATAGCGATTCCCTGGCTCTCTTCCGATTTAGACCCAAGAGCGATGGTGCGATCGAACAGTCTCATCGGCGTTATGGTATACGCCCAAAAATTGAAGCCTGACTTAGTTTTCATTTTGACAGACGCCGACTATATCGTGCCATGGAGCGAAGTGAAAAAGGAGATGGATGCGATCCGCAATGAGGATGGGACAGCGCCTCAGATCAATTTCATTGTTTTCGGCCCCAGGGAGGAACAATTGAAGGGACTTAAAGCAATAGCCAAAGGCGAACACATCAATATTGTTGTAAAAAAGTAGCGCGGTCGAGATGCGGCAGGCCCGTTTGACTCCGGATGTCAGGGTTTCAAAAAATCAAAGAGCGTTTTGAGCGTGTCTCCAACGGCATCGCGGGTTTTTGTCGGAGCGGTGTCGAGCAACGGTTGCACGGATTCGATTAGTGCACCGCCGAGTTACATGTTCCCAACAAGCTAACCGCATCGGTGCTCGCGAAGAGCGATAAGAACGAAGAAATTGAGACATTTGAATCTACCACTGCCTCATATTCTTTTGGGACTCATGAAGGTCAGCCAACAGGGGACGAAAAATGGTCAATTTTCTGCTGTGCGTGGCGCGGGAGCGCCGGTAGGGCTGGGGCCTCCGGACCCGCCGCGTGGGGCGTTGCTACCACATCGATCCAGCTCGGCGGGAGGAAACTCCCTCACTGGGGGCCCGTGGCGTCATCGCTCAAAAAGTCAAGAATTCATTCCTGACCCCGCTCACGCTCGCTGGCCGGCA
>CAZRLX010000303.1:0-2180 GCA_964601115.1 uncultured Chthoniobacter sp.
TCGGTGAGTTGGGGTTTGCCCTTGGGGGGCATGTGCTCCTCATCGTCGAGCGGGAGGTTGGCGCGTTGGATCATGAGGCTCGCGGCGGCATCGCCGGCCTGGAGCGAGGGGCCGTGCTTTCCACCGGCCAGAAGCAGGTCGAGGGAATCCATGCGGAGGTTGCCGTTGCTCTTCGCGGGGTTGTGGCACTCGATGCACTTGGCTTCGATGATCGGCTGGATGGCCGCGACATAAATGGCGGCGTCTTCCTTTGTGCCTTTGTCCACGGGGACGGGCTCGGGTTTTCCACCGAGGGCGACCGGCAGGTAGGCGGTGAGGTAGTCCTCGCCATGGGTGAGCGAGCCGCCGTAGTGGCCTGTGGCGGAAATCAGGCCCAGCGAGACGACGAGGAGGAACGCGTAGGCAGTGCGGCCGAGCCAGCCCGGAAAGTGATGCGCGAAGAGCATCCACACGCACACCGCCGAGGTGGCGATGCCGAACCAGCGGTGGTCGTCCATGATCTCGCCGCTGTAGTCGCCCGGCCATACAAGCAAGGTGCCGACGGCGGTGGCGATGATCGCCGACAGCGCGCAAAGCCACAGCAGAACGCGGTTCGCCATTCGGAATTCGAAAAGAAACACCCATTGCAGAACCTGGAGCACGGCGATGGCGGCGAGGAAGCCGATCGGCAAGTGGACCACGAGCGGATGGAACCGCCCGACGAACAGCATGAGTTTGTCAGGAATCGGCGGCGCCGGGGCGATGCCTGAAACGACCAAGGCCCCGGTGGCCAAGACGGCGAGAAGAAATCCAAAAACGGCCCGCGCGCTGCGGGTGGGTGTCGTCATTGAGAAGGTCTTCGGAAGTTACACCAAAATGTCACGGACGATGTGGCCGTGGACATCGGTGAGCCTGAAGTCGCGGCCTTGGTAGCGGTAGGTGAGTCGCTCGTGGTCGATCCCCATGAGGTGGAGGAGTGTCGCGTGGAGGTCGTGCACATGCATCGGTTTCTCGATGATGTTGTAGCAGTAGTCGTCGGTTTTTCCGTAGGTGATGCCGGGCTTTGTGCCACCACCGGCGAACCACATCGTGAAACAGCGCGGATGGTGGTCGCGGCCGTAGTTGGTTTGTGTGAGGACGCCTTGGCTGTAGGTGGTGCGGCCGAATTCCCCGCCCCAGATGACAAGTGTGTCGTCGAGCATGCCGAGGCGCTTGAGGTCCTTGACGAGCGCGGCCTGCGGTTGGTCGGTGTCCTTGCACTGCCCGCGGATTTGGGCGGGGAGGTTTCCGTGCTGGTCCCAACCGCGATGGTAGAGTTGCACGAAGCGGACGCCGCGCTCGGCGAGGCGGCGGGCCATGAGGCAGTTGTAGGCGTAGGAGCCGGGAATCTTCACATCGGGGCCATACATGTCGAGGGTCTCCTGGGATTCCTGCGAGAAGTCGGTGAGTTCGGGCACAGCCGTCTGCATGCGGTAGGCCATCTCGTATTGGGAGATGCGGGCGAGGACTTCCGGATCCATGCTTTGGCCGGCTTCGAGATGGTTCTGGCGGGCGAGTTGGTCGAGCATGCGGCGGCGGTCGCTGCGGTCGATGCCATTCGGGTCCGAGAGAAAGAGAACCGGTTCGGATCCCCCGCGGAGGTTGATGCCTTGGTGTTCGCTGGGCAGAAAGCCCGAACTCCACAGGCGCGAGGAGACAAACTGCGCGCTGCCCTTTCCTTGGCTGATCATGACGACAAAAGAAGGCAGGTCTTCATTCATGCTGCCGAGGCCGTAGCTGATCCAGGAACCGAACGATGGACGGCCGGGAAGCTGGAAGCCGCTTTGGAGGAACGAAACGCCCGGCTCGTGGTTGATCTGCTCGGTGAAGACCGATTTCACGACGCAGATGTCTTTGGCGATGCCGGCGGTGTAGGGGTAGAGCTCGGAAACCCAGAGTCCGTCCTGGTTGTTGTCGTATTTCTTGAATTGGAAAATCGAGGGCGCGACCGGCAGGCGCGATTGGCCCGAGGTCATTCCGGTGATGCGCTGGTCGCCGCGCACGGATTTGGGCAATTCCTTGTCGAACTGAGTCGCGAGCCCTGGTTTGTAGTCGAACATGTCCATCTGCGACGGCCCGCCGTGCTGGAAGAGATAGATGATCCGCTTGGCCTTCGGCGCGAAGTGCGGCGAGCCGAGGAAGCCGCGCTCGAAGGGGCTCGG
>CAZRLX010000304.1:0-2162 GCA_964601115.1 uncultured Chthoniobacter sp.
CGGGTTGAAGGAATCATTTTCAACACTCAACTGCCGAATTTAGGTTTAAGTGTTGGCCGGTGGGCGGATCACTTGGCTCGTGGGGATTTTGCACGAGACTCAAAAAACAAGGTTGCGAATGAATCTATATGCTCAACTACAGCATAATGCAAAAGAGTGCGACAGATATTGCAACACCTCCCGCCCTGTAGGTGAAGGAATGTTTTTTCAAAAAATGACCCGGCTCTCAAAAAATGGAGTGGTGTATCCGCCGTTGCAACACCCCCTCTGCTATGATCGGTCGCATGTTTGGAAGAAGAAACCAACCACCAAAACATGAGAAAAAAAACCTCAAGACCCTCGAGGCGCCACAGGGAAGTCGCTGAAATTTTAGAATCAACATCAACAACAAACACACCAATGAAAAAAGTCCAAGTCGGCCGCAAAATACGGGTTGTCAGCAACTCGAACGAACACAACTACACCGTGGGAGGCGTGTATACCGTGACCCACATCGATGACAGTGATTCCACATTGAAGGCGGATGACGCCAATGGCGTTACGGGAAACTGGATTCGCTGGAAGGATGTGGTGCCATTCGGGACAGTGGGTTGGGATTTCATCAAAAAGGTCCTGCCTGCCGATGTGATCGAGTTTCTCGGAGCTTTTGACGGAGTGGAGCAACTGGAACTTTCGAGTGACGTGAAGGACTCGATCCTGTTGAGCCTACCCGATCTCCACGAGCGCATTTTGAAGGAGGCCACGAAACCGAAAGGTGTTCCGGCAGGGGACGAGTCTTCCGTCGATGACATCTTCAACCCCTGAACCCGAACCCCTTTTTCAACTGATGAAAACAATGGATAACCCAATGGGAATCGCCCAAGGAACCAGATTCTGCATCGGCGGGCTTGGGAGCGAGTCCACGGCGATTGTAAGGCAGGTGTTGATCGAATTGGGGGCCGAGGGCACATCGTTTCGCCCCGGTTCGGATGCGATCGTGCTGCAGGACAACGCTTCCGAGGCCGAACGCGCCGAGGCGCTCGATCAAGGCTATGCGGTCTTCAGCGTTTCGGAGTTGATCCGAGCAGCCCGTGGTGCTGAGGAGGAACGGCCCGCCATTTGCCGAAATGGAAACACGTTGAGCATTCTCGATGTCGAGATTCCATGCGGGGAGTCGGAGGCGCTGGCGGATGCCGTGCGATTTCGCCACCTGTGTCTGGATCGTTTGTTTCTGACGACTGCGCGGAAGGCGGCGCTCTCGGTGCGGCACGGGATTCCCTGCATGCTCGAAGGCGAGACCGCCACGGCGAAAACCACAGCGATCCTGTGGTTGGCGATGATGGCCCGGCAGGTGGCGGTGCGAATGAATCTCAGCGGGCACACCGACACGGGCGAGTTGGTCGGGCGATTTGTCCCCTCCACCGAAGGAGGAGCGCACAAGACCGCCTGGGAATTTGCCGAAGGCTATATTCCAAAGGCTCTACGGGAAGGGTGGTGGGTGGTTCTCGATGAGGTCAATCTTGCCGAGGCGCAGGTCCTCGAGCGCTTGAATCCTGTGCTTGAGATGCCGCCCACGCTCGTTCTCACGGAGCACGACGGGCGTGTGTTTGGAAATGGCGGCGACACCCCAGTGTCCGAAAAGTTCCGTATTTTCGGCACGATGAACCCTGGCGAGTATGCGGGGCGGGCCACGCTTTCTCCAGCCTTTCGGGATCGTTGGGGGCTTTGGGCCCATGTGGCGAAACCCTCCGAGTCCGAACTGCTCGACATGCTCCGGTGCCTTGTCACGGGGGAAAGCCCGTCGTTTGTGTGGGAAGGCGTGCGCTGGGTCCCTCCGCGCACCGAGCCTGTCTACCCTTCGCTTGCGAATTTCCCCGATCTCGAGTCCACCTTGAAGGCGGTGGCCTCGTTCCATGCACGGATTTCGGGCGCGGCGGGCGACAGCGAGGCTCCCGCGGCGATCGGTCGCGTGAAGCGGGAGCGCTATGTGTTCACTCGGCGGACGCTGCTGAATGCGATGCGCCTCATCCATGCGGGATCGATCGGTGCGTCCCGCCTGCGAGGCGTGGCATCGCGGGCGGTGGCCGAGATTTACATCCACCGCCTGTCCGACCCCGCCGACCGCTCTGCTGCTGTCTCGCTGCTCCGCGCCACAGGCCTCGCTTGAGGCACCTCGCAACCAC
>CAZRLX010000305.1:0-2157 GCA_964601115.1 uncultured Chthoniobacter sp.
GGCCGTGGTCGCGGTAGGCGGTGATGGCGTGGTCGTTCTCGCCCATGAGCGCGAGGGTGCCGACGGCGACGGATTCTTGTCCGATGTAAAGATGGAGGAAGCCGCCCATTTTCCCCTGCTGGTAGAGCTTGAGCGAAGCCTGCTCGAAGCGGCGGATGCGGAGCATGTCGGCGAGGAAGCCGAGTTTTTGCTCGGGGGTGAGGTCGGCGTTGATCGGGGCCTTGGCGTAGTCGACCGGGTTTTTACCGGTTTTTTTGGGCTTTTCGGCTCGGGTGACGCTCACGTTCGGGAAAGTCGGGTGTGTTACGGGTTGCGGTTGGACCGTGGATGCGAACGGCGATCGGGCGCGTTCGCAGGAAAGGGAAAGAGTGGGGAAATTTGCGGGTTTTGGCAAATCGAAATGGAGGGTGCACGGCAGAGGTGGAGGCTTGAGTTTGGGACTTGAGTGAAATGGAACCGAGGGGCTCCGCCGGAGGCGCGGAGAGCACGGAGGGAAAACGGGGGAGGCAAATTGAAAAATTTCAAATTTGAAATCCAAGATGGTGTGGTGGCCATTATGACATTCTTGGGCGGTCTTGCTTGCGGGACGGGTTGGAATTAGGGTGGTGGATCGTTTCGGACGATAGGTAAACCATTGATGGGCAATAATTTATATGCAATATACTAATGATCAACTGGTTACGCAGGCGATAGAAGTCGCGGGGCGGGCTTATGCCCCCTACTCGCGGTTTCAGGTCGGGGCGGTGTTGGTCGGGAAAGACGGGAGGATTTTTGCCGGTTGCAACGTGGAGAATATCAGCTTCGGGCTGACCATTTGTGCGGAGCGCAATGCAGTCTTCGCCGCGGTGGCGGCGGGGTGCCGGGAGTTGGCCAAGATTGTCATTGTGGCCGACACCGAGGTGCCGGCTTCGCCTTGCGGGGCTTGCCGTCAGGTCTTGGCGGAGTTCAATCCGGACCTGGAGCTGGTGCTTTCGAATTTTCGAGGGTCGAGAGAGACGTTCCGCTTGTCGGAACTGCTCCCCCGCCCTTGCGCCGGGATTTTGGATCGTCCCTGACGTTCCACGTGGAACATGGCCAGCATGTACGAGTATCCGGAGACGTTTGATGTCCTTGTGCTGGGGGCCGGGCATGCGGGGGTGGAAGCGGCATTGGCGGCCGCGCGGTTGGGGGCGAGTGTGGGGATTTTGACCCAGAACCTGGACACGATCGGGCAGATGTCCTGCAACCCGGCGATCGGGGGGTTAGCCAAGGGTCACATGGTGCGGGAGATCGATGCGCTGGGTGGCGTGATGGGTCAGAACACGGATGCGACGGGGATCCAGTTCCGGATGTTGAATGCGCGGAAGGGTCCGAGCGTGCAGGCCCCGCGGGCGCAGTGCGACAAGAAGGCGTATCAGTTCCGGTTGAAGTGGGTGCTGGAGCACTCCCCTCGCCTGCATTTGCTGCAAGGCAATGCGGTGCGGATTTTGCTCGAGAACGATGAGGTGACGGGTGTCGAGACCAACCTCGGGTTGAGGTATCGGGCGCGGTCCGTGGTGGTGACCACGGGAACATTTATGCGGGGGTTGATGCATGTCGGGCTGCAGAGCACGGTCGGTGGGCGGATGGGCGATGCGGTGTCGACTTTGAGCGATTCGCTCAAGGAGATGGGTTTGGCGGTGGAGCGGTTCAAGACCGGGACGCCATGCCGGTTGTTGGGGCGGACGATTGATTTTACGAAATGTCAGCGTCAGGACGGGGACTCCCCTGCCCCGATGTTCAGCTTTGCCCCGGAGGAATGGTCCGGCGGCGAAGGGGGTCCGTTTACTTTGAACCGGTGGGACGGCGAGACGTTCCACGTGGAACAGATGCCGTGTTGGGTCACGTATACCAATGACCAGACGCATGAGATCATCCGGGCGAACCTCGACAAGTCGCCCATGTATGCCGGGATCATCGAGGGTGTGGGGCCGCGGTATTGTCCGTCGATCGAGGACAAAGTGGTGCGCTTTGCCGACAAGGACCGGCATCAGCTTTTCTTGGAACCGGAGGGGCGGCAGACCGGCGAGTATTATGTCAACGGCGTGTCGACCAGCTTGCCCTTCGAGGTGCAGTTGGCCTTTATCCGGTCGGTGCCCGGATTGGAAAACGCGCACATCCTGCGGGCTGGCTATGCGG
>CAZRLX010000306.1:0-2156 GCA_964601115.1 uncultured Chthoniobacter sp.
TTCCTCATGTCGCCCCCGCTCGTCGTCGCCTACGCGCTCGCCGGCCGCGTGGACATCGACCTCTCCACCGAACCGATTGCGAAGGACAAGGACGGCGTGGACGTTTTCCTGAAAGACCTCTGGCCGAGCCTCGAGGAAATCCGCAACGAAATGCAGGCCGCGCTCAAGCCCGAGATTTTCAAAAAACTCTACACCGGCTTCGCGGACCAGAATCCCAAGTGGAACGAAGTTCCCTCGAGCGTCGGCCAAATCTACGAGTGGGACCGCAAGAGCACCTACATCCAGGAGCCGCCGTTCTTCGAGAACTTCGGCATGGAAGCCGGCACGATTTCAAACATCTCCGCCGCCCGCGCCATGGGCATCTTCGGCGACAGCGTCACCACCGACCACATCTCGCCCGCCGGCGCCATCAAAGCCAGCTCGCCCGCCGGAAAATATCTCGTTGAAAACGGCATCGAGGCCGTTGATTTCAACAGCTACGGCAGCCGCCGCGGGAACGACCGCGTCATGACCCGCGGCACCTTTGCCAATGTCCGGATCAAAAACCTCATGATCCCCGCGAAACCCGACGGCACCCGCGTGGAAGGCGGCCTCACGATCCACCAACCCGGCGGCGAACAAATGTCGATCTACGATGCCTGCATGAAATATCAGGCCGCGGGCACACCGCTCGTCGTCTTCGCCGGCCAGGAATACGGCACCGGCTCCAGCCGCGACTGGGCCGCCAAAGGCACCCGCCTCCTCGGAGTCAAAGCCGTCGTCGCCCAAAGCTTCGAACGCATCCACCGCTCGAACCTCGTCGGCATGGGCGTCCTCCCGCTTCAATTCCCCGAAGGCGTGAGCGCGCAAACGCTGAACCTCGACGGCACCGAGACCTACGACATCACCGGCCTCAGCGACAGCATCCAACCCCGCCAGGATGTCGCCCTCACCATCACCCGCAAGGACGGGTCCAAGCTCGAGCAAACCGTCAAACTCCGCATCGACACCCCCATCGAAGTCGACTACTACCGCCACGGTGGCATTTTGCCGTTTGTGTTAAGGCAGTTGATCGCGGAGGCGAAGTGAGGTTTTTAACGAAATGAAGCGATATGCCACGGATTCCTATTCCAAATTGTCCGTATCGCATCAGCTTCTTCAGTTTTGATTTGGTCGAGCGGCGTCATGTGCATGTCCGACGCGAGCGATTTGAATGCAAGGTTTGGATCGAGCCCGATATCGAAGTTGCATGGAACTCCGGATTTGCATCCCACGAATTGAATGCCATCGTTCGTCTGGTTACGGAAAATCTAAATCTCATCCAAAAAACATATGAATCCGCCGCCAAAAATTCTTGATGCCGAAATAACAACGTCCCAGCTCAAAGTAAAGCTGAACTCAGGAATTACCGTGCTTATGCCCTTGGAGCATGTGCCAACGCTTCTCTTGGCAACAGAGAAAGAGCGTCAGGATATGGAGGTTTTTGATCACTCACTTCATTGGGAATCATTGGATTGCGACCTGAGTGTGGAAGGGTTGATGGCAGGCGCAAAAGAAATGCCCAGCCTTGCGCGCAAGGCCTTAGAGAAATTCTTTGCACGACAATATGGGCAGATTGCCGCTTAAAAAATTTCTGTCGGCAGTATTAGTGTTTACAAAATAAAATTTTAATTCCTTGCCTGTAAATTGAATGAAACATGAAAACTATGAGATTTTAAACTTGCTCGGTTATGGTCTTGCGAAATTCGATCTAAGTTGAGCCTTTTGCAAAACCCCCATCACGGCGCTGATTTTTTCCCCTTGGCACGTAACGTCGTGGTCGTCGCTTTCGGCGTCAATCGCACCAGATGAAGTTCGTTGCGATCCAGCACTTCCCAAGACATTTCCTCGCCGGATGTGATTCCCAGCGCTGAGGAAAGCGCCACCGGGATGTAAATATAATACCTCGGCTTCTGGTTCTTCGAACGCATTTCTTGCACTTTGACTGGAAAAGTGGGTTGACAGGATTCTTTCATAGGCTATTCTATAACAGCCCATTGGCTCTATGTTAACCTTCTTTTCCAATGAATATTCATCACTGGGGGGGTGCAAAAGGCTCTACAGAAAAAAACTTTACGCCCCCCCACGCAAAGCGATCCGGGCCTGCCTGTGGCCGAGAACGAACTGGCCAAAGTGCC
>CAZRLX010000307.1:0-2156 GCA_964601115.1 uncultured Chthoniobacter sp.
TGCCGTAGGGACCGTAGGGATTGTTGACGCTCTTGGACGAATACGGACTGCCCGCGGGACTGTAGGGATTCGCCGTGGAGTCGGAGGCGTAGGGATTCGCGCTCAAGCGTCCGAGAAATTCGGGGCAGTCCCCGTCGTCCTCGGAAATCTCCGCCGCGCGGTAAACTTGGGCGACTTCGGGCTCGAGGTCGCATTGCTCCACCAGCGGATCGACATCTAACACCGGAGCGACAAAGGGCTGAAAGACCGGAACGATCGGCTCAATAACAGGCTCAATCGGTCTGATGGGTTCGATGACTGGCGCCCGCAACGCGGTGTTGAATTGGTCCAAGACGGAGTCGCTAGCGGGCTCGTTGTCCCAGCCGAATTGAGCCATCGCCGGCGAAAGCGACAGGGCGAAGATGAGGAGGAAGTTTTTCATAGGATTAGTTGATGACCAGACCTTGGGTGGCTCCGGGAATCCGGAAGAGAACGCGTTTCGGGACAGGGTTGCCGGGATACCAGACCTTTTGCTCCCAGCCGTCGCCGTCGGGCATGCTGCATTTGAGGACAAAAACGCTCCCGAAACCCTGGCTGGCCCAGTCGCCGCTCTCGGTGGCATCGACCACAACTTCCAGCGGGGTGACCCCGAGGTATTCGTTGTTCAGTTCGACCACGCACCCCGTAGGAATGCTGCGCACATCGATCTTGGCGATGGGCTGGGCCTTGCGCACCGCCGGCTCGGGCGGAGGCGTGAAGGTTTCGCACGCGCACAACCCGAGCATGACTGCGACCGCCGAGAGCGTTTTCATCACCGCAACGAGCATGGAGCCGGGAGCGGCGAGCCGGAAGGGTTTTGTGTGTCATAGCAGAGATGACTCGCTCTCAAGCGTTTATCCGGATTGGGGGACGCAAGGATCTACGGTTCAGGGGGTGCGAGCGAAGCGCACTTGACATGGTTTGTAATACAGAGTGCAGGCAAATCACGACATCGGCCTCCACCACACTGCAGGTGCGTTTGCCCCGTGCCCCCTGCTCAAGCGGCATCGCGCTCACCAAACAGTGAGTGGATTTTCGCCGATGTTCAGCTCTGTGGCAGCACCGGAAAACACAGACGGTTTTGCCTGGTCACGGCTAATGGCGCTTGTTGCCCCTTGGACCATCGCCCTCTTCGTCAGGGGTCTCGTCGAAGAGTCCGGGAAGATCCTTCGTTCTGGTGGATCCGCCATCCTTGCGCGAGGCCCCGGGTTTCTTCGCCGCCGGCTTGGGTGGCTTCGGAGCAGGCGCCGGTTTCGGCTCATCGGCTTCAACCGCCGCCGCATGCACATCAATTTCCGACAAATAGACGGCATCGGCCGGGGTGTGGCCGGCGAACATGACGCGCATCACCGCAGGGAAATAGCGGTTGGCGGTGGAAAGCGCGGCGGAAAAGACGCCTCCGATGGTGTCGTCATCCAATGCGCGACCCCGGATGACCTGGCCGATTTGAAAATGCATCTCGCCCGAATCCACATCGATATCGAAGCGGCCGATGGACATCCCGTGGTTGGCGCGGGCGATCGCCTCGGCAACCAGGGGGCGGATCTTCGCGTCCCTGGCCGAGACCGGGTAGTGGACGCGGACCTGGATCAGATCGTCGTCGTGGGTGAGTTGGAGGCGGCAGTTGTAGATGGCGCAGTCCCCGGTGATGAAGAGTTGCAGGGATTTTGTCTCCGGGTCGGCATGGAACCTGAACTCATTGGACTCGAAATGGCGGACCAGAGCTTGGAACGGCGTGACTGCCCCGTAGGAATGATTTGCTTCGGACATGCCCGTCAAAATTGTCCCGCGCACGGAGCCTGCAAAGTCTTTTGCGTGTCATAGCCCGCCGCGGCGGGCGCATGAGGCAAACGGCATACGGCAAACGGTTCGGAAGGCGGGAGGATTGCCGCGAAGAGGCGCAAGAGGAGGAAAGCGGGAGGAGACAGGTCGTTCACGGCGGGGCTGAAAGACCGGCGAACTGACCCACCGAATCACCGGAGGCGGGTCGCTTCAGGAAAGCGACGGGAGGTGGCGGTAGGGATGGTCGACGTGGGGTCGGTTCCAATCGTCCGGGGTGTCGTCGCCTTCGTCGCGGGGTTGGTCGGGGATGACCATGACCAGCACCCGGTGTTTGCGGTCGAATTGCGCGGGCTGCG
>CAZRLX010000308.1:0-2153 GCA_964601115.1 uncultured Chthoniobacter sp.
ATGAAGCAGTCCCGAATCCGGTCGTGCGAGCGGTCGCGGTATTTGCACCAGACATGATACCAATCGCCTTTCCAGGTGAAGAAGTCGCCGTGGCCGAATGGCGTGTCGAGGCCCCAGCCGGTGCCGACGAGGCCTTGGTATTCGTAGGGGCCGTAGACATTCCGCGAGGTGGCGTAGTAGCCGGAGCAGCTTAGGTAATAGATGCCGGCGTGCTTGTGCAGGGAGTTTTTGTCCATGCGGGGGAAGATGCCTTTGCGGTCGATCTCGATGGTGCGGGGCGTTTCATCGAGTTCGATCATCGAGTCTTTCAACCGGGCGATTTGGTAATCGGTGTCGCCATTGATGATGTAGGGCGTGCCGTCGTCATCCACGAAGATGGTGGGATCGAACGATTCCATGAGCGGATGCCCGAGCGCATCGACAAACGGCCCTTCCGGGGAGTCGGAAACCATCACGCCGGTGCTGCGTTTGCGGTCGGAGAAATACCAATAGAATTTCCCGTTGCGCTCGGCGATGTCACCGGCCCAGCAATCGGTGTTGCCCGCGCCCATGTAGTTGTCCTCCGGGCGGATGGTGCCCACGCGGGTCCACGAGCAGAGGTCTTCGGACCGGTAAATCCGCCAGTCAGGCATGACCCAGTCGGGAATATCGAACCCCACATCGTGACCGGTGAAAAGGTAGACGGCATCGCCAACCACGAGGGCGTGCGGATCGGACATGCCTGCCTCGTCGATCAATGGGTTTTTCAGCCGTTTTTGAGTCATTCGTTTAACAAATTTTCTTGAAGGAGATCCCCAGCAGAGAGGCCAACTTCTCGAGCTTGTCGGCGACATGTCCGAGGCCGATGGCGCAGTGGTGGGCGGGGCCCGCTTTGGACCACTGATCCAGAAACGCCTTGGCGCCACAGGAAAAACGATAGCGGCTGTTCGTGTTGCCGATCTGCAGCACAGGGCCCTCGACCGCCTCGCCTTCGGCGACCAACAGGAACAACTCCGTGGCGGTCTGGACGACCGAGAGCAGGGTCACCGGGCCATGCTGCACGGTCATTTGGATCGAGAGGCCTTTGCCGGGTTTGCCGTGGTAAACCGGCAGCGGGACCAACCCCACCCGCCCCTCGGCGATGGCGAAGTGCGCCGGGCCGTCGTGCCCGAGATACACCACATCATCTTTGAAATCCGTGAGATACAATTCAGAAAACGATCCACCTGTTCCCAGCAAATCCATGATTTTCATGGCTTGGGCGTTTTTGATTTCGCATTCGCCCGCCACTGGCACATGCCTGCCAGTGAGGAGGGTATTGCCGGCGATCACCGAGGTGACGATGTTCTCGTAGGCGTTTCCGGGTTCCCCCTCGTAGTAGTAGGCGAGGCAACCGAGATCATGTTTCTCGACCAAGCGGTCCAGAGCGACCGAGGTTTTCGCCGCGCGTTCGATTTCCGCCTGTTCGCATTCGGGCGAGACATCGAAGGCCTCGCGGAATTCCCCGATCTTCGCGGTGACATCCTCTGCGGACACCGCTTCGCGCAGCGCGTGGAGTTGGCACATCTCGAGCAATTCGAAATGAGTGCCAAAGACGGCCGATTGCTGGGTCATGTCGGAATACACATCGAGCATGCCGCAGTAGTAGTGCCCGAGCACCCCGAGGCGGCTGTCCCGCAGGGCGCGCTTCACGCGGGCGGCATCCACCCAATCGCGAATCTCGCTCCACGCCGCGTCATCGCCCAAGTGGCCGGTGACCTGATAAAAAGGAATGCCCGCCCGGTTGAAGACACAAGCGATCTCCGGGGCGCTGCACGCCTGGCAATGCTCGAGCCAGACCCCGGTCATTTTCCCGCGGTCGCCCAAGGCATTGAAGCTTTCGTAGTCGAGCTGTGCGACCGGCTGGAGATTCAGCACCACCACAGGCACTCCCGCCCGCTGCACGACGGGAAGCACTGTGGAGGACAGCGCGTAGGTGGTGATGAAGAGAAAAATGACATCGACATTTTCGCTGCGGAAACGATCCCCGACCTCTCGGGAGACGACTGGGTTGTCCACCAGGCCCGCGTCCACCACCTCGGCTCCGAAGGATTGGAGCCGCTCGTTCACGCGTTTCTGGTAGCCCAGAAGATTTTCTTTCAACCCCTCGAATTGGGGCCAGTAGGTGTCGAGGC
>CAZRLX010000309.1:0-336 GCA_964601115.1 uncultured Chthoniobacter sp.
CGGAGGATTTCATTTCCTCGAGCACGATGGCATCGGCCTCGCGCACGATGCGGAGCCGCTCGGCGGTGATCTCGCCGAGGATGCGAACGGCGAGGCCCGGGCCGGGGAAGGGCTGGCGGTGGACGATTTCCTTGGAGAGGCCGAGTTCCTCGCCGACCTGGCGCACCTCGTCCTTGAAGAGTTGGCGGAGCGGCTCGACGAGTTCGAATTTCATTTTCTCGGGGAGGCCGCCGACATTGTGGTGGCTCTTGATGAGCGCGGCGGGATTTCCAGAAATGGAAACGCTCTCGATGACATCGGGGTAAAGCGTGCCCTGGGCGAGGAAGCGGTAGTGGC
>CAZRLX010000309.1:369-2132 GCA_964601115.1 uncultured Chthoniobacter sp.
ATCTACCGCTTGCGCTCGGGATCGCTGACGCCCTTGAGTTATATGAGGAACTGCTCGGAGGCGTCCACGGTTTTCATCCGGATGCGGAACTCGCGGGAGAAAAGTTTTTCAACGGCCGCAGCTTCGTTGGCGCGGAGGAGTCCGTTGTTCACGAAGATGCAGGTGAGTTGGTCGCCGAGGGCCTTGTGGAGCAGGACGGCGGCGACCGAGGAATCGACGCCGCCGCTGAGGCCGAGGATCACGCGGCCGTCGCCCACCTGCTCGCGGATTTCGCGGCAGGTGCGGTCGATGAAGGATTCCATCGTCCAGTTCGATTGGCAGCCGCAGATGCGGTGGACGAAGTTCGCGAGGATCTCCTTGCCGCGCGGGGTGTGGACGACCTCGGGGTGGAATTGGAGGCCGTAGATGTGGCGCTTGGTGTCGCCGATGACGGCGTGGGGGGAGTTTTCGGTTTTTCCGAGCGCGCGGAAACCGGCGGGGAGTTTGGTGATTTTGTCGCCGTGGCTGTTCCAGACCTCGAGGGTGGCAGGGAGCTTGTGGAAAAGCGCGCACTTGGGATCGCCCTTGAGTTTTCCGGGGCCGTATTCGCGCGCGGCGGAGCGCTCGACCTTGCCGCCGAGGCCGTGCGCGATGAGTTGCATGCCGTAGCAAATGCCGAGAACCGGGATGCCCAGCGCGTAGATTTTTTTGTCCACCTGCGGCGCCTTGGCCGCATAAACACTGGCCGGGCCGCCGGAGAGGATGATTCCGGAGGGCTTGAGCTTCGCGATTTCGGAAGCCTTGGTGTGATAGGGGAGGATTTCGGAATAGACGCGGCATTCGCGGATGCGGCGGGCGATGACCTGGGTGTATTGGGACCCGAAGTCGAGAATGAGGATTTTTTCCCCGGCGGGCTGGGACGGCATCGGGCGGCTCAATTGTATTCCGGGCCGAAGTCGTCGCGAAGCGGATCGTTCGGAACGATCTGGCCGCGGCCCTGGATGCCTTCCTCGAATTGGCGGCCGACATCCTCGACCGACTGCTCGCTCACGGCGCATCCCGGGAAGAGCGCCAGAAGTGCTGTCATGCAAAAAAAGATCACGCCTTTCATCGGGAGCCACCATAGTGGGTGGATCGGCCATGGCAAAGATCATTCCCGCATCGGCGTTGCTGGATTTTTACCGGCGCGGACTTTTTCCCATGGCGATGGACGGGGAGTTGCGCTTGTTCTCGCCCGATCCGCGCGGGGTAATTCCGCTGGAGGCGTTCCGGATTCCGCACGGTTCGCGAAAGATTGTGAGGGATCCGGCCTGGACGGTGACCTTGAACAAGGCCTTCGAGGAGGTGGTGCTGGGATGCGCGGAACGCGACGAGACCTGGATCGACGAAACGATTTTCCGCTCCTATGTGAACCTGCACCGGCTCGGCCATGCCCATTCCGTCGAGGTCTGGAGGGAGGGCGCCCTGGCGGGCGGTTTGTATGGGGTGGCGATCGGCGCGGCGTTTTTCGGGGAATCGATGTTCAGCCGGGTGCCCGGGGCGTCGAAGGTGGCGCTGGCATGGTTGGTTGAGAGGTTGCGGGACCGGGGCTTCGAACTGCTCGACACGCAATGGGTGACGCCGCATCTGGAAACGTTCGGGGCCTGTGAAATGGCGAGGGAGGAGTATTTGGAAAAACTCGCCCGCGCGATTGGTCGTGCGGCGGATTTCGGGCATGAACCGCGAACCGATGGGACTACGATCGAGAAAAAGCGGGAGAAGGGTTGAATTTGTCAAGAATCTTT
>CAZRLX010000310.1:0-2123 GCA_964601115.1 uncultured Chthoniobacter sp.
CGGACCGCGATTTCCTCCTCGCCGGGAATGACTTCCTTCACCACAGAATCACCCGCCGAAATCGTGACTTCCTCGGACGTGAATTTTCCGCGATTTTCCCTCGTTGGGACCCTGCGGACTTGGAACACGGCTTCCTTTGCTCCAGCGGGCGGAATCACATCCATGAATGCGCGGCGCACCTTGTTCTCTGGATCGATCAGCTTGGTGTGGCAGAGGCGGTTGAACCAGAACGGCCCAGCGATGCGGCGCACCTGGTAGTCTTTGTTGTATTCCAGCAGCAAGCCATTGCGGAATTCACAGGGGATCAAGCCGTCCTCATCGCTGGGGCTGCCGAGGTTCACACTGGCTTTGGCTGGCGGCACCAGCGTGTGTTGGCGCTCGTCTGCCGCATAGGTGATGAGGTTGCGCAGCACCTTGCCAGCAATCGGGTCAACCCCGACAAAGCGTTGGAAATCAAATCCTGAAAGGATCACCGACCCCTGCCCCCGGAAGACCTCGGCCAAGGCCACATACTCCAATCCGCGGCCGAAATTCGCCAAAACCGCCGTGCTTCCAAGCGCGTCGGCGTCCTGGAGCCTCAACAGCGTGTTGACCGGTTCGTTCTCTGGCAGCCCCTCTTTTTTCAGGGTCCAATCGCTCGAATCTGACCACAGCCGCAGGTGCTTGCGGTCGATATCCGCGAAGATTCCCGTGTCGGAGCGTCTCGGATTGATCCAAGCCCCGAAGATTCGGCTGGTGTGCCAGAGGCTTTCGAGGTTCACGCTGGCGCGGTCACCGATCCACTCGTTGTCCGACACCATGATCTCTTTGTTAATTCCGATGTAACTCAATGCCATCGGATTCGGATTCAAAACCAAAACCCTGCCCCCGCGCTCGATAAACTCCCGCATCAAGAGGTAGTCGTCTCGGAGAGGTTCCAGCCATTGTTTGCAACCAATGATCAGCAGCGTTTCGGACGGAGCCGCCAACTCACCACCTAACTGCTCATGGGCAAGCGCTTCCTGCAACTGCTGACCGGTGAGCGCGTCCCGGTTTTTCATGGCCGAGAAGGGACTCGTTGTGAGGTGGAAGTCTTTTCCCGCCACCAACCCGGCTTTTTCCAGCATCGCCGTGGAC
Source organism: uncultured Chthoniobacter sp. (assembly GCA_964601115.1). Classification (GTDB taxonomy): domain Bacteria; phylum Verrucomicrobiota; class Verrucomicrobiia; order Chthoniobacterales; family Terrimicrobiaceae; genus UBA967. The sequence continues at coordinate 1,117 of CAZRLX010000310.1, forward strand.
TCGCCCAGCGGGTCGTAGAGATTGACCCGCCGCGCGAAGGCTGGAGGGGTCACGCTCCGCGACTCCACCAAAATCTCCGTCTCATTGTGCGAGATTTTTTTTCCGCCCACCACGATCTCGCCCTGCAAGGTGTATTCCCCGGCAGCGAGACCTTGGGGAATCTCGAGCACAAGTTCCTTGGCATCTGTGCCATAATAATCAACGGTCCCGGCAAAGGCCACCGTGCCCGCGAGGGCCTCCTGCCCCTTCGCCTTGTCAACCAGACGCCACTTCAGGACCGGCGCCGTGAGCGCACGCCCGTCTTCGGCATCGTTCACCAAATGCACCGGCATCCGCACGGTGTCGCCCGCGAAGACATGCGGCCAGCGGTTGTCAAAGGAGAGCAATACCGGCTGATAAGCAACGGGATAAGCCTTCGTGATCAGCGGCAGGAAAGGAATTTCCTCCACGCTTGGAGCAACAGCCCAATCCTTGGCGGTGGTGGTGAACGGCGTGATTCCGGCGATGTCGGGATTTTCCGAACGAATGCGCCGCAGGATTTCGATCAACTCTTTTCCAAGGTAGGCTTGATACCCCATCGCAACCTCCGGCACATCGACATCATTTCCAGCCCACATCACACTGGCGGCGACTTGTTTGTCCATCGCCGGCATGCGGCCCAACTCGTCGATGTAAACACCCAGGGTTTCCGTGAAAATCATGGGTTGCTTGGGGGCGGACAGACCGATCAGCGAGCGTTGGTCCTCCCGGAACTTGTAGGCCGATTGCGCCAACCCATTATACCAACCAAGATAAGCGTGGAAGCTATTGACATCCCCGGTCTGCCCGAGGCCAAAGCCGGTGGTGGCAATGTAGGCACGGGTGGGATCCCATTTCCGCAGCCCTTCGTAGCATTTCTTGAGAAACGCGAGCCACTTGTCGCCCACCTCCATGCCGGGCCTTGGCATTTCATTGGTAAGGATCCACATGACCACCGAGGGATGATTCATGTATTCCGATGCAAACAA
>CAZRLX010000311.1:0-2123 GCA_964601115.1 uncultured Chthoniobacter sp.
TGCCGTTGTTGTTCGCGTTGAATCCGAAGTTGAAGCCGTAAGCGACATAGGGTTCAGCGGCGAGCCAATCGGTGATCGGCACACTGGCGTCGATCTGGAGCAAGAGATAGGAAGCACCAGGCTCCGTCCAGCCACCGTCGCCCGCGTGGGGACCGACGTTCAGGAAGTAGGTGGCATTCGGAGTGATGGTGACAGAGCCGACCTCGACGTTGTAGGCGAGTGCCCAGTAGAGCTCGTTTTGGTTGAGGTTGGGTCCACCGAGACCGAAATTGTTCGGATAGTAGTAGTAGATCCAGCCGAATGAGGCATCGAGAGGGCCGAAGGAGTGGGTGTAGTCGACGAAGACGTCAAGTTCCTGATACTGGCGGCTCGTGGAGGAGCTGACGCCATACCAGACGCCTGCGGTCAGGGAACCGTTCTCCCAAGGAGTGACGCCGACATCGCCGCCGAGCCAGTAAAGACCACGCCCATTGCCGAGCAGGTTGGCGCCGCGGAACATGTAAAGGCTGTCCCAGCCGGTGGAGGCATTGAAGGACCACCACTTGTCTTCTTCTTCGACAACGACGACTTCTTTGCCCATCGACTTGCCGTCGACGACGCTGACGGTGGCTTCCGTGGTCGGGCCGCCGGCGCTGATCGGTGCCGAGCGGGCGCGATCAAGGGCCATGGCTCCGGCCGAGGTGCCGGTTTCAGTTTGAGCCTGCGCCAGCGGGATTGCCACCAGCGAGGTTGCTATTAACGCGAGGAGTTTTTTCATGGTTTATGTGGGTTTGTTTTTTTCTTGGGCCGCCCGTGTAGAGGGCGGCGTTATCAACGCGAAAGAAAAAGCAGGTTCTGTGCCATAGGGCAAGGCTTTTATTTTTACTCTGTAGAAGACCTAGTCGCGGCCATTGCCGCGCCGGGGATTGGCCAAAAAGAGCCACTCGGATGGCTCAGAGAGCTGCCGGCGCCTCTTCCCGGACGAGCAGACTGACGTCGTTGGGATGGATAAGACACCAAACATTCTCACCTTCGTGAAAATCAAGCCCGGTCTCCCCGGCATTGGCCAGCAGGGCGCTAAGCTCCAGCCCGCCCTCGGTCACGATGGTCATGTCGTCCACCGCCCCCTTGAACACCTCGCTGCTCACCCGGCTGGCGAAAACATTGCGGTCGGCTTCAGGGCGCTCGCGGTAAAGGCGGATTTTTTCCGGTCGGACCGAGACGAGCATTTTGCTGCCCACGGCGCCGTCCTCCCCGCCCTTGATCCAAAGCTTCAATCCGCCTTCCAAACGGCAAAAGACGAGACCGTCCCGGTGTTCGAGAACCTCCGCCTCGACGATATTGGTCTCGCCGATGAAGCTGGCCACGAATTCGGTGCGCGGGTGGTGGTAAATTTCCGCCGCGGTGCCGATCTGCTCGACGCGGCCTTTGTTCATCACGGCGATGCGGTCGGACATGCTGAGGGCTTCCTCCTGGTCGTGCGTGACGAAAATAAAGGTGATGCCGAGGCGCTTCTGCAGGTTTTTCAGCTCCGTCCGCATCTGCGTGCGCAGCTTGGCATCGAGGGCGGAGAGCGGCTCGTCGAGCAGGAGCACCTGCGGTTCGCACACGATGGCTCGCGCCAGAGCGACGCGCTGGCGCTGTCCCCCGGAAAGCTGCGCCGGCTTGCGATCCTCCATTCCCTGCAGCGAGGTCATGGCGATGGCCCACTCGGTCTTTTCGGCGATTTTTTCCGGCGGCAGTCTTTTCATGCGCAGCCCGAAAGCGATGTTTTCGCGCACGGTGAGGTGCGGGAAGAGGGCATAGCTTTGGAAGACTTGGTTGACGTTGCGCTTGTAGGGCGGGTCGTTCGAAACGTCCTGCCCGGCGATGAGGATTTGGCCGGCGGTCGGCTGCTCGAAACCGCTGATCATGCGCAGGCAGGTCGTCTTGCCGCAGCCCGAGGGCCCGAGGAAGGTCATGAATTCCCCCTCGGCGATGTCGAGGCTCACATGGTCGAGTGCGACGAAATCGCCGAACCTTTTCGTCACATCCCGGACTTCGACCATGGAACTCATCGGATCAAATATTTTTGAACCAGCCGATGCGGCCGGGCGCGAGGTTGATGTTGACCTGCTTGACCTCGGTGTAGGCCTCGAGGCCGT
>CAZRLX010000312.1:0-2121 GCA_964601115.1 uncultured Chthoniobacter sp.
CATGCAAAAGACACGACTCTGGCTCATGTTTCCCGCCCGTTTGATCACGCGTCCCGTATTGTGGGAACTTGCGAAGGAATTTCCTGTCGTGACGAATGTCCGCCAAGCCAGCGTGAATGACGAGGTCGGCGTTGTGTCTCTCGAACTCGACGGCGAGCGCGAGGAGATCAAAAAAGCCATCGCCTGGCTCGAGGAACTCGGCATCAAGGTCGAGCCCGTGGAAATCGGCACCATCGCCAGCTGATGCGCCTCCTTCTCGTCGACGGGCATTATTTTCTCTACCGGTCGTTCTTTGCCATCCGGGGCCTGAAGAATTCCAAGGGTGAGCCGACAAACGCCATCTATGGCTTCATCAAGGCCCTTCGGAAAATGATCGCCGATGTGCGCCCCGACCGCGCCGCTGTCATTTGGGACGCCGGTATGCCTGCGAGGCGTGTCGAGTTGCAGCCCGCCTACAAGCAAAACCGCACCGAGATGCCTGATGATCTGCGGCCGCAGGAGGATTGGTTGCAGGAGAACATGCCGTTGATCGGGCTGCGGAGTCTTTGGCTCTTGAATACCGAAGCAGATGATCTCATTGCTTCGTATGCTCTCTCCGCGCGGCGCGACGGCGCGGAGGTTGTGATTTCGACCAACGACAAGGACATCATGCAACTCGTCGGGGAGGGGATTTCGATTTACACCAGCACTAAGGGTGGGCCAAAGGAAGCAGGCTTCGCCTTGCTCGGCGAGGCGGAGGTTTCCAGCAAATGGGGCGTGCCGCCCGCGCGGATTGCCGATGTGCTGGCTCTTACAGGCGACGCCTCCGACAACATCCCTGGAGTGCCCGGTGTGGGACCGAAAACCGCAGTGTCGCTTGTCGAAGCTTGTGGAACCGTCGAGCGGATGCTCGAACACCCCGATGCCATCGCCAACCCCAAGCTCAGAGAGAAAATCACCACCCACCGCGAGTTGATCATCGCCAACCGCGAGATGGTGCGTTTGGACGACGATCTTCCTCTGCCGGTGCCGTGGCAGGAGTTGGCGATCGAACCCAAGTATCCCGAGCTGATCGCCGCGTTGCGAGATTGCGAGTTCGGCTCGCTTCTTCGCGAAATCGAGGCCGAGGCGGCAATGTCGGGGGCCGTGGCGCCGGCTCAAGGTGAGCTGTTTCCTGCGTCTTGAACCGACAAGAATGGGGGGCGCGAATTTCCTGGCTGGATTCAGGCGCGATGGGACTGCCATTGCGTCGAGCGAATCCGCAAAGGATCAAAGTCAAGAATTAATTCCTGACCCCTTTGGCTTTGCCAGAAAAATATTGACCGCACAATATCTGGTGTGATTTGTGGGAGGTCGGTTTTTTTTCCACAAGATATGCGATGCCCAAAGTGCGGGACACTCGAAGACAAGGTGATTGATTCCAGGTTGTCGAAGGATGGAGCGAATATCCGTCGGCGCCGTGAGTGTCTATCTTGCGAGACTCGCTTCACTACGTATGAGGCACTGGAGCGCATGGAGTTGCGTGTGATCAAGAAGGATGGCAGGCATGAAGTGCTGGATCGGCAGAAGTTGCTGAACAGCATTTCGAAGGCCTGTGAGAAGCGGCCGGTGGGGTTGGAGGAGATGGAGGCGGCTGTGGAGGAACTGCTTCAGGATTTGGAGTCCTTGCAGGAGAGGGAGGTGACGTCCAAGAAACTCGGGGCACTCATTATGGCCAGATTGCATGCGTTGGATTCTGTTGCCTATGTGCGATATGCATCGGTCTATCGCCAATTTCAAGAAGTGGGCGACTTCATCGAGGAGATCGAGTCCCTGGGCCGCAGGGTGGCTTCGACGCCGAATCAGGCGGAGCTTTTCAAGGCGTGATTGCGATTCGTAACAACTTTCCGTTGGTGAGATTTCAGGACGGAAGCGTGATGAATTACGACAGTGTCTGGTTGAGTTCCGCAGTGGTGCGCGCGGCGGAGACCGCCGGGTATAAGAAGTGGTGGCTCACAACGCATGTCACGGAGAGCGTGTCGAGTTTCCTTCAGCAGGAGTTCGACGAAAATGTCGTTACCATTTCGCGGTTGGAGAAAGCGGTGCGCTCGGTCTTGAAAGTGATCGGGTATGCCGATGTGGCTGAGTGTTTTCAAACCCTTC
>CAZRLX010000313.1:0-2117 GCA_964601115.1 uncultured Chthoniobacter sp.
AGGAATCGGCGGGTATGTTTTCTGGAAGAAGCGCAAGGCGGCGAAGGTTGCTGAGGTCGCGTGATTGTTTGGATGGGGGCGGCTGCGCCGCACAAGTGGGACCCCTGGGCCAGGCTGCCCTTTCCTTTTCGACAGGCGCTGCCGTGCCAATCGCGCTTTCGACGGCACCTCAAAAATCCGTTTTTTCTTTTTCCCAAAACCGGCCGGTAGGGTTTTGCTGATCCATCCATGCTGACAGCCCATCTCCCCCCATCCCAACCCTCCTCCTTCGATGCCCTCGGCGACTCCGAGGCGCTCTTCCGAATCCTTGAGAATCTTCCCATGGCGCTGGGTGTGGCCGAACCGGTGTTGGCCGATGGAACCATTGCGCCGGATGCGAGGGTGACTTTCTACAACAAAAAGTGGCGCGACCTCTTCGGGTTTGGCACGGACGAGGTGAAGAACGTCACGCAGGCCACGGAGCGCCTCTATCCCGACCCTGAGATGCGACGGCGCAACATCGCCTGGCGGGAGAGTGTGGCGGCGAAGGCGCGAGAAACTGGACGGGCGGTGAATGCCGTGGAGCTTGTCGCCATGGGGGCCGAGGGGAAATGGATCCATGTCATTTCCAGCACGACGATGGTGGGAGACAAGATGCTTGTCTCGATGGAGGACATCACGGCGCGCAAGCGGGCCGAGGAGGCGCTGGAACACGCGTTGGCGAACGAGGCCAGGTTGCGCGCCGAAGCGGAAGCGGCCCGGGAGGCGGCGGAGCGGGCCGACAAGGCGAAAAGTCTTTTCCTCGCCAGCATGAGCCATGAGGTGCGCACACCGCTGACCTCGCTCATCGCGTTGGCCCGTGTGTTCTGCCTCGAAAGCGAGAAGCTGGAGTTGCCGCAGGAGTTCGCGGAATTGCTCGGGCAAATCCAATCCGGCGGCGAATACCTCAACCTCATCATGACGAATATTCTGGAGGTGTCCGCGCAGGAGGCAGGCAAGTCGAGCGTCGAGGTGGAGGAATTTTTTGTTGCCGATTGGGCTTTGGATATCGGCAACATCCTCCACCCGATCGCGGCGGCGAACGGTGTGAGGCTGGAAATAGAAGGGCCACCGGACGGCGAGGCGAGGTTCCGCACCGACCCGCTGAGGCTGTCGCAAATCCTGCTCAACCTCGGGCACAATGCCGTCAAATTCTCCGGCGTCGGAGGGCGCACGGTGCGTGTGGGGATTTCGCTTCGTGGGGAAAATCTTGAGGTTTGCGTGCGCGACGAGGGGCCGGGCATCGAGCCCGCGCGGTTGCCATCGCTTTTTGGTGAATTCGAGCAGAGCGAGGTGAAGGGACCGCGCCACGACCGCGGCGTGGGGCTCGGACTGGCTGTGGTGGCGCGCAATACGGAACTCCTTGGCGGCACGGTGAAGGCGCAAAATGCGAAGCCGAGCGGAATGGAGTTCACGGTGGTGCTGCCGCCGTTAACGGGGGCCGAAAGATGAAACCCAACGCCCGCCAAGTCGCATTGGTCGACGACAGTCCCCACGAGCGCCTCCTGTTGCGAACGATGCTCGAGCGGTTGCCTGACATCGAGATCGTGGGCGAGGCGTCGGATTTGAAAGCCGCCAAAGCGCTTTTGGAGCGTCCGGGGCTGGATGTTGTGTTTTTGGACATCGAGTTGGGACGGGAGAACAGCTTTTCGCTGCTCCGTGGAGCAGACTTCCTCCCGCCTGTGGTGTTCACGACCGTGCACCGTCAATTTGCCCTCTCCGCCTTCGAGGTGGAGGCGGTGGATTATTTGGTGAAACCGGTGCGTGAGGATCGTTTGGTGCGTGCGCTTGCCAAGCTGGATGCGCTGGCGGGGAGGGCATCAACAATGCGGGTGACTATCGAGCGGGGCGGATCGGACCGTCAACTCGTTCCGCTTGATGCGGTGCTCGCTGTGGAGGCGGATGGCAAACATTCGGTGGTCCACACGGCCTCGGGGAGTCATCCGGACCGCCGCGGCCTGCGGGATTGGGAATCGCTTCTAATTAAAGGCGGTGCGGAGAGGGTTGACCGCTCGACGGTGGTGAGGCTCGAGGCGGTGCTGGCAGTGAAGCCCTACGGGCGCGGCGCGAGAATCACGTTCCGCAATTCGGCCCATGTC
>CAZRLX010000314.1:0-2116 GCA_964601115.1 uncultured Chthoniobacter sp.
CCAGAGTTATGCCCGGTGATTTGGAAACAAATCACCGGGCTTTTTTTTGCTTACATAACGAACTTCCCGGGTGTGATACCAAAGTCCTCTAACCCAAGTTCCGCAGTTCAAAAAGTCGTTTTGTTGTTTTTGAATCGTTTGTGTGATTTTTCAGTTCGTTTTCGGCACTACATATTGACCATTTTGGATTGGCGGGGGATTTGGAGGCCGAGATGGGCGAGGAGTTGGGCAACTTCTTTTTCCGGCTTGGCCACCACTCGCAGGCGCAGGGTGTGGCGGTCTTGGTTGCGTTCAACTGGGAGCAAAACATCCATGCTTTTGATCGTGGAGATGGCGGAGACGAGTTTTCGCGCACAGGTGCCCATGCCTTTGGAAGCCATCCATTGTTCGAGCGAGCGCCAGAGGGCCAGGGCGAGGAAGCAGACGAGGATGTGGGCCTCCACGCGGCTTTCGGTTTGGTGGTAAACGGGGCGCAGGCCGAGGTCGCTCTTGGCCGTTCGGAATGCAGCTTCGGCGGCGATGAGTTGGATATACCATTTCCAGATCAGGGCCGGGTCGGTTTCGTGGCAGTTGGTTCGCAGCAAATAGGCACCCTTGTTTTTGTTGGCCTTCTGTCCGGCATTCACATCGCTCCAGAAGTCCAACCCGCAGGCCTGGCCTGCGGCATTGCGCCGGACTTTGGCGGTGAGGATCTTCGTTGCGGCGGGGTATTTGCCCGTGACTCGCCCGATGCGGCGTCCGACCTGTTCCTGGTCTTTCTGCGGGGAGCGTTCGAGCCAGGCGTGGATTTTCGCCAACTCGCAGGCGAGTTTTTCGCTCTGCCTGGCGAGCATGGCTTTTTCCTTTTCCGCCCGTGCGGTGCTGCGGCACAGGACATATTTTTCGTGCTCCTGCGCGTCGGGATGGGCGACCAGTCGGGCCTCGAGCCCCTCGCTCACCTCGCTCCAATTATCCTTCTCCAACAGTGCCGCCTCAAAATGCCGCAGCTCGCTCTTGGGCGTGCCCACGATGTAGAGGGCTTTGCGCGCGCGTAGGAACGCGATGTTTTTCTCGCTCACCATCCCCCGGTCCATCACCCACACACGCCGCGCCGCCCCGTATTTCTCCTCCATCATTTTGACGATCTCCTCCACCGTCGTCACATCGGCGCGGTTCCCGGCGAAGACCTCGTAGGAGAGCGGCAGCCCCTCGGGCGTGCACACCAACCCGATGCACACCTGCTTGCAGTCGCTGCGCTGGTCGCGCGAATACCCGCGTGCCGCCTTGGCGTTGCGACCCGCCGACCCTTCGAAAAAGGTGCTCGTCACATCGTAAAGCAGGAACTCCATTCGCACCCCGAACCAATCCTTGTAGCGCTCGATCAAGTGCGCGCAGAGACGCTCCTTCTGCCGCGCCAAGGCATCCAATCCACGGTAAAGCCGGTCGTCGTTGATCCTTGCCTTCTCCACCCCGAGCAAATCCTCGAGCGCCGTCTTTTCATACCACTCCTCGGCAATCCCCAACTCGCTGCGAATCGCGCAAAACCTCGCCACCACCAGCACGCACGCCACCGTCGCCCAATCCACCATTTCCCGCCCGGCCTCGATCAACTCCCCAAGCAACTTGTCCAACCCCAGTCGCCGCCACAACGCCAGCGCCAGATACACCTGCCCAAACTCCCTGACCCGCTCCACCTGCACCGACCCCACATCCACTCGCTCCCACCGCGAACCCTTCGGCTCGCATCCCGGCGCGCCATCCGGCTCAAACAAACCGCCCTGACTCGCACGCGGCCCTGGTTTTCGCCCTGCCAGCAAATCCTCCACATCCTCCCAGCCCCCGCTTCGAACCTCCTCCTCGTCGAGCTTTCCCAAACACGCCACCACCTCCTGCCTCGGCCCCTTCGCCGTCCGCACCGTCCGACATAAACTCCAATACTCGTAACGTTCCCCGCCCGCGACCTTCCGCTTTTTCCGTAAAAACATGCCCCCATTTTCCGACCCTCAATCTCACCGGGCAATAGGCTCTTCGGCACTACATGCCCGTTTTCAAAATTCCCCCTACGCAGCCACTCCCAGTTAAACCCGGCTCACGAGGGGAAAATATTTTCGCCTATCACCAAACTGCGGAACTCGGG
>CAZRLX010000315.1:0-2110 GCA_964601115.1 uncultured Chthoniobacter sp.
CGATCGCGAGGGTGCGGAATCCCATTTGAAGGCTGTTGAGAAGGGCCACGAGGGTTGTCGGACCGGCGATCACTACGCGGTGGGTGTGCTGGAGGTCCTCCGCAAGACCCCGGCGGCGGAGGACTTCGGCGTAGAGGCCCTCCGTGGGAAGGAACATGATCGCGAAGTCCGTGGTGGCCGGCGGAGAGAGGTATTTTTCACGGATGTCGCGGGCATTTGCCTTGATACGCGTCTCGAGTTGGCGGGCGGCTGCCTCCGCGGCCTCAACGGCTCCGGCATCCATCGCCGCCACGAGGCGCTCGTAGTCCTCCTTTGGAAACTTGGCGTCGATCGGAAGCCAGACGCTTGTATCCGGCTGATCCCCGCGTCCGGGGAGTTTCACAGCGAACTCGACGCGTTCGCGTCCGCCGGTGGTGGCGACATTCGCCTCGTATTGGCCCGGGCTGAGAAATTGGCCGAGGATGGCGGCGAGTTGGACCTCGCCCCATGCGCCGCGGGTGGTGACATTCGTCATGACGCGCTTCAGGTCGCCGACGCCCTGGGCGAGTGTCTGCATGTTGAGCATCGCGTGTTGGACCTTGTCGAGGTTGTCGCTCACGATTTTGAACGACTCGCCGAGGCGGCGTTCGAGGGTGGTTTGGAGTTTTTCCTCCACGGTTGCGCGCATGGCTTCCAGCTTCGCGTTGTTGTCGTCGCGGAGGGCGGCAAGGCGGTTCTCGACGGATTCACGGAGGGTCTGGAGTTGCGCGGTGTTGTCGGTGGTGAGCCTGCCGAGTTGCTGGTTCTGGAGGTCGAACGAGGTTTTGACCGAGGTTGCGAGGGCTTCGAGTTCGCGGCGGGTGGAGTCCGAGAACGACTGGCGGAACTCTGTGATTTGGCGGTCCAGCGCCTCGCGGAGGGCGGTGACCGATCCCGCCTGCGCCTGCAGCGCGTCGCGTGTCGATTCGGCGCCTTGGCGAAGGCCGTTTTGGAGGAGCTGGGAGAGTTCCTGTCGGAGGAGCGATTCGGCTTCGCGTTGCGCGCGGCCGCCGGAAGTGCCTGTGCGGACCAGCAGAAAAGCCAGTCCGGCCGCGTTCAGCAGGGCGAATCCCAGAATGACGAGGAGGAGGGTGGTCATGGGCAGGAAACTACATGGTTTCCGGGACAGGGGGAATGGTTCAAAAAACCCCGGCGCGAAGATCGTTGAAGGCGGCACCGAGGGAGGAAACAACATTGCTGGCACAGAGCGATTCCTGGGAGGCGTTCCGGTCGCGGATCGCGATCTCGGCTGCGCGCCCGCAGACCCAAGCTCCGATCCTTGCGGCGTCATGGGGTGTTTTTCCCTGCGCAACGAGTGCGGCGCAGACACCTGTCAACACATCGCCCATGCCGCCCGTGCCCATCCCCGGATGTCCTGTCGAGTTGAATGACGGTGGCGTGTCCGGGGAGCCGATGAGTGTTCGGGATCCCTTCAAAAGAAGCGTCGCGGGGCATTCCTCCAAAAATGCCGTCAACCACTCTCGGCGGGTGCGTCCGTTCCGGGGGAAGAGGCGCTCCATTTCACCGGGATGGGGTGTGAGCAGGCGGGGGCCCGCGCTGGAGCGGAGCATCGATGCCGTGACGGCATTCAATGCGTCGGCATCCACCACGCACGGGATGGTGGCGCGCTGGACAATCTCACGCATCATTGGATCGCGTTCCCTGCCGACGCCCGGGCCGATGGCAAGCGCGTCGAGTCGAGGTTGCAGGACATCCACCGCCGAATGCAGGGGGGCGACCATGACTTCGGGGATGGCCGATGCCGAGAGGACTGGAATGCTTTCCGGAGGGACGAACAGCGTGACGAGGCCCGCCCCGGAGTTGACAGCGGCTGCCGAGCAGAGTCTGGCGGCGCCGGGGTATTTGGCGCAGCCGGCCACGATGCCCACGCGACCCGCCATGCCCTTGTGGAAATCGAAGGGACGCGGCGGCAGCAAGGGTCGCAGAGCCGCGGCTTGCAGCACCTCGGCGGGATCGGTGCCTTCGGGCGGGCGGAGTTCCTCGAGCGGCGCCACGGCGATTCGGCCCACGGCATTTGCCGCGTGGTCGGCGACGAGGAGGGACTTGGGAAACCCGATGGTAACTGTGCAAT
>CAZRLX010000316.1:0-2105 GCA_964601115.1 uncultured Chthoniobacter sp.
GACGGCGCGTCGGTCGCAGCGACCTTGCGGGTCAAGCCGGATGCCCTCTCGGCCATCGGGATGTAACCCATCGCGCGATAAAGCGCGGAGTTTTCCCCGTGGTTCGGATCGCCCTTCACGGCTGCCACCACGAGTTTCAATTTCTCGTTGGTGTTCAGATCCGCCTGAGCGCGGCGCCCTGCAGCGCCGGACAATTCGGCTTCCAGCTCGGCCGTGCGGATGCGCTCGGTTTTCGAAGGATCAACGGCCGCCTTGAACTCCGCGAGGGTCATCCCCGCAAAGCTCGACGCGGGAGAGAGCGTCTCCCATGCCGTGATCACTTCGTCCACCTTGCGCACGATGCGCGTCGGATTCTTCAGAAAGCTAATCATACCTTGTTTTTTCCCCCTTCCTTAAGGACCGGTGCGCCAGACAGCCGACTTTCGACCTGCGAGCCGTTTGGTTTTGCGCCAATGCTGCCTGCCTGATCCTGAAAAATTGGTTCGTGGATGTTACGTCCATATTGAAGCTTTAGATGCTTTTAATGCTGTTTCGTTCAAAAAACTTTTGCCATCTCTGTCGAAAGGCCCTTTTTGGCTACATTAAGGGCAAAAACAAGCTTAGTGGGGGCCACCACATGGCTTGTTGCTGGCTCCACATGCTTCGTGGGGCCAGCAACATGACTTGTGCGAGCAGCAACATGCTTGGTGCGCTCAGCAACAAGCTTCGTGGGGACCACCACATCCTTTGTGCGCCGAGCAACATGGCTTGTTGCTGGCCGCACATGTCTTGTTGCGGCGCGCACAAGCTTCGTGGGGGGTACCACGAAGCTTGTGCAAATCTGGGCAAAGCCGAAAATCAATATATACTGCTTCGATGTCTCGGTCTCATAGGTCTTTCTCATGCGCCACCAGATACACTGTTTTAAGAAGGCTGTCAACCCCCGGATGCCGGGGATGAGCAAAACTTATCAATACTTGTTAACTTTTTTACTTGCAAAAGAAGCAACATGGGGCAAATTGGGTCAAAAAGAAGCAATATGGATCCAACACCTTCGACCGTGAAACGCACCCGCAGCCCCGCCTACCCGGCGATCGCTCTACCCCAAGCGGTGGAGCTTCTGGGGGTGATCTTCCGCAGCTTTCAATCGCACGCCGCTCCCGTCGAGGCCATCGGCGAAGCCGTGGGGATGAAGGCCGGCGGCAGCTCCCTCAACATCCGCCTGGCCGCGCTCAAGAAATACGGACTCATCGAGGAATCCGAAGGCGCCAAGGGCGCCGGCAAGACCTACCGCATCTCGCCCTTGGGCAAAGATCTGGTCGTTCTTCCGCAGGCTTCCGCCGAACACACCGAGGCCTTGCGCAAAGCGGCGCTCATGCCGGTGATCTACGAATCATTGTGGACACGCTTCGGCCCCGAACTGCCCGCCGACTCACTCATCCGTTCCTACTTGGTGCGTGACCGCAACTTCAACGCGCATCAGGTCGATGGCATGATCGCCGACTTCCGCTCCACGGTCGAATACGCGGGACTGGCCAAGGAAGCCGCCGCTGCAGCGCCCGAAGCCGAATCATTCGGCGAAACGATCCAACGCTTCGCCACCATGCGGACCACGCCGACAACCACCGCAGCATCCGCTCCAGGCGATGTGTTCACCATCCCGCTCGAGGACGGCAAAGTCGCCAGCATCCCCTACCCGATGTCACCGCAGACATGGGACCTCTTCATGCAAACGCTCACGCTATGGAAACCACGCTTGGTCGCGGCGGCCGATAGCGCGCCCCAAGCATAATGCAGAACATGAAACGTTCTGTGCCTCCCATCATTGACCGCCGCGTTGGTGAGACTTAAAGAGAGGCATGGCGAATGAAGATCCGTCCCCGGCATCCTTGACACCGCAGAGGCACAGTCGTTCGGCAGCAGCCTCACGGCGAGAGGAACTGCGCCGCGTCGAACGGATGACGGTCGAGGAACGCATCCGTGCCGCCCTCACCATGAGCCGCCGCTTCGCGTGGTTGCAACCCACCGCCCGCACCCGCTGATCCGGTGGAAGACGCCGATGCCATCTTGCGGGCGGCGTGATCGATATCGAGGGCTCCTTCGGTTTGATCCAGATCATCAGCTAC
>CAZRLX010000317.1:0-2096 GCA_964601115.1 uncultured Chthoniobacter sp.
CAATCACGCCCTGCCGCCACGGTTCCATGGGGATGGGGCCGTGGCGGTCTTTTTTTGGGAATTTCCGCAGAGGGTGGGAGAAGAGGCGAGGGGAGAGTGCGTCAGCACCTGCTCATGCGAATGCACGGGGAGACTCTGCGAAGCGCAGCCCGACGGTTGATCAAAGTGGTTGACGCTCACCCATGCCTTTTTATCGTGGCCACATGCCGTCAGGGGAACTCCCAAAACCGCTTCAGGTGGGGCTGCGCATGGATCATCTGAGAGGGGAGTCCCGATGATGGTTGTTTTCTTTCCTTCAAATCGATCAAATCCTAACACCTTTTTTCCCACATGAATGTTCTCATCCTCGATGACGAGCCTCCTGCGAGGCGGAGTCTCAAGCATGCGCTCGCGGATATTGGCGTGACCGACGTGCGCGAGGTGGGGTCGATCGAGCAAGCGGTGAAGGCCCTCACCGAGCAGCGGCCGGATGTGATGTTTCTGGACGTCGAGCTTCGCGGCGGAAAGAAGGGGTTCGATCTTCTGGAGACGTTGCCTGCCGAGGGAATACCGGCCATTTTTGTGACGGCCCACGCCGAGCATGCGGTTCGAGCCTTCGAGAAGCAGGCGGTGGATTATTTGCTCAAGCCCGTCGACCCGCATCGGCTCAAGGAAAGCTTGAAGCGCATCGGCGACTCCTCCGACACCGAGGAGGTCAGGATTTTTCTCAAGCATGAAACAGCGATGTTCCGCGACGGAACGAGGAATGTGCTCCTGAGGGTGGGGGATATCCAGTTGCTCGAGGCGGGGGATTCCTACACGAAGCTTGTTCTGGCGGACCAAAGCGGCCCGATGGTCAATGGCACCTTGAGGAGCGTGCTGAACCGGATCGATCCGGAGGTGTTCTTCCAAGCCAACCGCACCCAGGCGATCAATCTGGATCATGTCGCGGGGGTTGAGGATGCCGAGGGCGGGCTCATTGCGGTCTTGGCAAACGGAATGCGCGTCGAGTTCTCAAGGCGTCAGACCGCCGAATTCCGGCGACTCAAGGCGATCTGAACCAAAATTCAGCAGAATTGACCACAGAGGACACAGAGGACTCGGAGAAATTGCACCGACTCGCTGGAGGATCATTATGTGCGAGCCACCGCTTTCGGAAAAACCGATCCTGAGAATCCTGTAAATCCTGTCTGAAAAAATCTGTTTCAGGGCTGTAAAAAACGACTTTTTTCGCGATTCCGGCGAGCGGTCGAATTGCGGGGTCGAACGGCTGAAGGTCGCCGGCAAGCGGTCTATAGAGCCTGTCTGGAGGCGGCGATCCGGGGGTGGGCGATTTGCCATGCGGGAAATTGTGTTGCATGCATGGCGGCGATGAAACGCCACACCACCTATCCCACAACCCACCCGCACTGGATCGATGATGACGAGACTCCCTCGGGGGAGAAATCGCGCTTCGGAATCACCTTCACCACCGCCTTTGCCATCGTCCTTGCGCTCCATGTGGCGGGGCTTGGAGGCATCTACGCCTACTCGCAGCTCAAGTCGCCGAAGCCCGTTGCCTCGAAGTCGGAGCTCAAGCCCGGCCCGGCCTCCGATGCACTGGCCCGCAATGCCTGGCCCGAGTCCGAGGCGCAGCCCAAGGTCGTGGCCACGCCTCCGCCTGCCGAAAAGAAAGTGGCGGTCGCCAAGCCCGCTCCAAAGGCCCCGCCGGTGGTCGCGGCAAAAGAGAAGGCGGTGCCTGTGCCATCAAAGCCCGTCGTCGCGGTGGCCAAGCCACGCCAGGAGGCTCCGGTAGTGGCCAAGGCCGCAGCGACACCAGCGGTTCCGAATGCGGAGGCAGAGACGCTCAAAAAAGCATTCCTCGCGGCAAAGGGTAACACCCCGGCGGAACCACAAAGGGCGATCCCCGCGGCAGCTCAGGCTGAGGCAGTGCCCGAAGTTTCTGCTCCGGTGGCTGCATCGCAAAAAGAGAGAATCGTTTCCGCTCCAGTTGAGGTGGCACCGGTGGCCGCTGCGCCCAAGCCTGCGCGATACACTCTGGCTCCCGGCGACAACCTCTACATGGTCTCGCGGCGTCTTCAGGTGTCCTACAACGCCCTCATGGAAGCGAACAACCT
>CAZRLX010000318.1:0-2087 GCA_964601115.1 uncultured Chthoniobacter sp.
TGGTTGGTGGATTGGTCGCCGATATCAGCTATCGGAACGCCCGCGACTATTTCGGCTTTGAGGCATCTTGCGCCGCCGGGCAGGGGAGGCCGTCAGCGCCTTTACCATAGCCCATTCCCATGAGGATCAAACCTGGCAGCAAGCTTCTCTTTATCGGCGATTCCATCACCAGCGGTGGGCGAAATCTCAACCTCCCCGGAGAAGGCCGCACCGACGATGCCTACGGCTCCGGATATGTTCTCTTTGTGAAGTCGCTCCTTGAGTCCATGCACCCGGCTTCGAACATTCGCGTGGTCAACAGGGGAATCAGCGGCAATACCGTGCGCGATCTGGCTGCCCGCTGGCAGTCTGATGTGCTTGATCTTCGCCCTGATTGGCTGTCTGTGATGATCGGAATCAACGATGTGTGGCGCCAGTTCGACTCTCCGTTGAGAACCGAGATCCATGTTGCCCTCGAGGAATACACTTCCACCCTCCGCTCCCTGCTGGCGGCTGTGCGTCCTTCGCTGAAGGGCCTCGTTGTCTGCTCCCCCTATGTGATCGACGCGAATCCCTCCGACCCCATGCGTGCCGCCATGAACCGCTATGGAGAGGCGGCCCGATCGCTTGCCAAAGAATTCGACGCCACCTTCGTGGACACGCAGCCCGCCTTCGACGCCTACATTCGCCACCACCATCCCAACCAACTTTGCTGGGACCGCATCCACCCCTCCGCCACCGGTCACATGTTGATCGCCAAGACATGGCTCGATGCGGTCGGGTTCGAGTGGGATGCCGCTCAGTAGCTCGATCTTTGAATTTAGCAGGGAAGCAAGCCGTTCGGCGGCCGTGTTTCTTTTGGGGAAAGATGATCTTCAGGGAAAAAGAGCGGTTCCCTCGGTGCGGTAGGCACGAGGGGAGGTTCCCACCACCGAGCGGAATGTCCTGGAAAAGTGAAATGGATCGCCGAACCCGGTGGCTTGCGCGATTTCCGAGACCGGCATTTCTGTGGAATCGAGCAAGCCGCAGGCGACGGACATTCGGGCCTCGGTGAGGTATCGCATGGGAGATTGGCCGGTTTGTTTTTTGAAGAGTGCGCAGTAGTGCGGAACCGAGAGTCCCGCTTTTGTTGCGAGGCGGGGCAAGGTCAGAGGCTCGGCCAGGTGCTCGCGGAGCCATCGCATCGATTGCGTGATGCGTTGGCTGGTTTGTCTGGATTTGCGTCCAGGTGCCTGCCGTGCGCGGATGATCAGGGCGAGGAGGCGCGAGAGTGTTGCCGAGAGGACAAGCAGTGAGGATTCCGAGTAATCCCCACCCAAGGCCGCGTGGGCTTCTTCGAAGGTGTCGATGATCGCTCCAGATTCGACAGGGGTGACTTCTCCGGCCAATCCAGTGCCGAGTCTTGCGAGGTAGCTACCGCTTTTAGATCCGCGGAAATGCACCCAATGGATTTGCCACGGATTGTTCTCCGATGCTCCGTAGCGGTGTGGAATCCCGACCGGAATACAGACCACAGACCCCGGCAGCACGGGCTTCCTTCGCATTCCACGCATCGAGACCCACCCGTGGCCCGCCATGCAGAAAATCAGAATATTTGATGAACACCCTTTTGGGCGATCGACAAAATGGCCGGATGTGGCCGGAAAGTGTCCAATGTCGGTGACATAGATGTCTTTAATCAGAGCCGTATTTTTGCATCTGCAGAGGGCTTCCGCCGGCAGGCGCGTCAAGCGTTGCCTTGGAAAACCGTCTGGAATTTTTTTCATAAGATCCGACAGGTATTTCAGAATCCTCTCCATGGCCAGATAGAAGGGCGGTGCTCAGGGTATGAAGAGTCACCCGACACCAGTGAACCGCTTCCCGATATCCAATGAATGGTTAAGTCTTGAGACTCTGACTTCCATCGGAGTCAAAAACTCATCCGTCACGTCGAACCGGCGCCCCACCCTCTGAACATTCCAAACCATCCCGAAACCCAATGACACCCGTCACCGCGCGACTCGAGAAACTCTCAATTCCCACTTACGGACTTGGCCAGCCATCCCGAAACCCTCTCTTCTTCGAGAAGCGCGTGTATCAAGGCTCAAGCGGCAAGGTGTATCCGGTTC
>CAZRLX010000319.1:0-2084 GCA_964601115.1 uncultured Chthoniobacter sp.
CTTCATTTCGGCCAGACCTTGAGTTCATGCCGCCCCGCTTTCAGCCCGGCGAACGGCCCCACCCCGGGATTCGACATGTCGCGGGGCTTGCCGAAGTAATCGGTGACAACCGTCATCGGCGTGCCGTCGGGATTTTCAAAGGCCGCTTGGGAGACTTTTGTTTTGCCGAGGCGTGTGGACGTCACGGGCTGTGTTGGCTCGATTGCCGGCAATTCGAACGACAGGAAAACCCCGTCGCTTTTCTCGCTGATCTCGACAGATGTCACCGGTTGGTTGCCCTCCGTGAGGATGTCCTTGTATTGAGCGACGTCGTCAAAGGCGTTCGGCTCGGTCATCAGGTTGTTGAAATACCGGTCATCCCCGCCGGGGATGCTGGCGAGGCCCGTGATTTCGGTGGTATGGGGGCGATGATATGGCGTCTCCCGAACCTGCGGCCTCACACTGATCGCGCCCGGAAGGATGTTGTGGCAATACGCCCCGCCTTGTGACCAGTTCCTGAAATTGAACCCGAGGAAAATATTGTTCTCAAACAGGAACGGCCCGTGATTGACCTCCATGAAGACATTCGGATCGAGATTGTCGTAGCATAGGTTTCCGCTGAGCCGGGTTCCCTGCGCCATCCAATCCAACCAGATCATACCACTGCCGCCGCAGCGACGGATCAGGTTGTCCTTGATCACCATGTCGATCGCGGCATGGAACTTGATCGGCGCCATCTCGGCCCCGGCAAAAAGTTTGTGGGTGTAGATGTCCTCGAACACATTCCCCTCCAATATGCTGAAGACGCAGCCCAGGCTGCCCACGATCCCGGCCTGCCCGCAATGGGTGATGGTATTCTTCCGCACGACGTGGCTGCCGACAGTCTCCTTGTTCCAGCCATTGTTCAACGCCCGTTGGATGGTTTCATTGTAGGCGGTCGCGGATTCCGAACGGTTGTCCCATTCGTCGCCGTATTTGCCCAGGGTGATCCCCACGCATTTCGAGTGGCTGATCGTGTTGTTCTCGATGATCCAGCCCTTGCTCCAATGCGTGCCGATCAAGCCGATCTGCTCGGCGGTCGGCGGTGCCCAAGGCGTCGCGGCATGCATCATGGTGAAGCCGCGCACCGTGATGTAATCGCGTCCGGGTTCCTTCGGATAAAAAACCGCGCGCCGCACATTGATCTCGGTCTCGCGTTCGTTCGGGTCGAACTCCTTGAACTGCGCCCAGATCGTCGTGTTGGTGTCGTCCACCTCGCCAAACCACAGGCAGGATTCATACAATCCCCGATAGGAGAATTCCTCGGCCGCAACCTCCGCCTTGGAACTGCGAAACACCAAGGCGATCTTGTTGACACCCGTGAGGCACCCGATGCCCGCCTTCACGGTTTTCCAACTATCCCAGCCGCCCGTATCGGGGATGTTGCGTGTGCCAAGCAGCGGGCCTTCGGCACTGTCTTTCCGAATTTCCATCAGGGCCGGGCCATCCGACGAAACATGGAAGTGGAAATCATAGCTCTCCGCACCACAGTCGATGCCATCGAACTCCAGCCAGTCGCCGTCCTTGATATAGCCGACGACATTTCCCAACTCCCTCGAGGTATCCCTTGTGCCATGGCGTTTGGTCGCCGAGGTTGCAAGGACCCTCCCCTCCGGATTCCCTCCGGGTTGCAGCCAAGCGAGGTGCATCAGGTAAAGGCCGCTGGCCTTGGTCCTGGCGGGCGCACCACTCCCGGCGGGCAACAGCACGATCTCCTTGCTCGCCGCCTCCTTCAGCCAATGCCCGTCCACATAGACCGCTCCGGTATGGTGTTCCCGGTCCTTGGCATCGAACCAGTCCCCGCGGATCAGGTCGGCATACGGATTGAACTTGCCGAAGAAGCTGTTCGGCAGCGTGACTTTCCACGTGTCGTTTTGAACGTGCGTCCATCCCGTCACAGGCTCGGAGCCCTTGATCACAACCTTCTCGCCCGGCGCGGCCGTGTAAACGATGCGCTGCTCGTCGGACAACCCGCCGCGCGGCGGGCTGACCTCCTCGCGGTAGATGCCCTCGTGGACAATGATGGTGTCCCCCGGTTGCGCGAGTTCCGCCGCCGCCGAAATGGT
>CAZRLX010000320.1:0-2072 GCA_964601115.1 uncultured Chthoniobacter sp.
ATGGGACTACGATCGAGAAAAAGCGGGAGAAGGGTTGAATTTGTCAAGAATCTTTGACTGCCCCCTTTTTGTGCGACCAGAAAAATCCCACCGAGTCCAACCATCCTGTGGTGAATGTGAGCTGGCACGACTGCATCGATTTCTGCCTTTGGCTCGCGGCGCGCGAGCGGGAATCCGGCCGGATGGCCGACGACCAATTCGACCGCCTGCCCACCGACCTCGAGTGGAGCGCCGCGGTGGGCCTGCCCCCCGAGGCGGAGGAGACCCCCGCCGCGCGCAGCAAGCAGAAGCCCGGCTACCCATGGGGGCCGTGCTATCCCCCGCGCAAAAATGTGGGCAACTACCACTCCTCGCTACGGGTGGACGACTGGGATTTCACCTCGCCGGTGGGGTCGTTCGAGCCGAACGAATTCGGGTTCTACGATCTGAGCGGCAATGTCTGGGAATGGTGCATGGACAACTACAACACCTCCCGCACCTACCACACGCTGCGCGAAGGGGCGTGGGACTTCCACGGCAGTGGGCTCATGTCCTCGGCCCGGAACGCCAACGATCCCAACGCCAAAGGCGCCAGCGTCGGATTCCGCATCGCCTGGGCGATGCAGGAGCACTTCTCCAACCAGGCAAAAAAATCACCGCACCCCGCGCCGGACCGGGTCGGCGCTTAAGAGGCCGGAGAGGAATGGTGCCAGCAAAAGGATTAGCCGACATGAAAGCTTGATCCTGTGGGGCTCGGCGGAAGTTGCGGGCATGCGGCGCAAAAAGCGATAATTCGCGGCTTACCCATCAACTCTAATAAAAACCCATGCAAGACAGTGCTTTTTTGAAAATCTGGAGAGCATTGTTCGCTCCGAGCCGGAGGTCCTCAACTCCGATTCCCGCGGCGAAGCCGACCCCATCAAAATCCCCCGGTCGCCATGCCCCGCCAGCTACAATTATTTTCACCGATCGGTGAAAATAATTGTCACGCGACGCCGTCGCCTGGCATCATTTTTCAAAATGCTCCCCAATCTCAGCCGCACCTCACCGCTCTCAAATCCTCGACACTCAAAGACCGACGGCGAATTGTTTTTGATAGTCGCCAATGCGTGGGACCGATCCCCTCACCTCTAATAAAAATCCATGCGATCCAGTGCTTTTTTGAAAATCTGGAGAGCGTTTTTCTCTCCGAGATGGAGGCTCTCCGTGGCGTAAACTTTCCGAGCCGGAGGCCGTCAACTCCAATTCCCGCGGCGAAGCCGACCCCATCAAAATCCCCCGGTCGCCATGCCCCGCCAGCTACAATTATTTTCACCGATCGGTGAAAATAATTGTCAAGCGATGCCGTCGCTTGGCACGGTTTTTCAAATTTCTCCCCAATCTCAGCCGCACCTCGCCGCTCTCAAATCCCCGACACTCGAAGACCGACGGTGATTTATTTTTGATAGGCGCCAATGCGCGGGATTTCTCTGACCTCTCACTTCTCTGACCCCTCACTTCACTGCGGCTTTTGGCAAAAAGCCGACATCGTCTCCCCAAATCAAAATCCCTTTTCTTTCCCCGAATTGCGGCCCTGTTCACGCATCACAATTCGACCGCGATTTTTGCACACCGAACACGAGCGCGTTTCCGTATTGGCCGAAGCCACCGGGCTGGAGGATGTATTGGATATCGGGCTGAACCGAAAATTCTTTCCTGATTTGGAAAATGTAGCCTGCATTGAGCACGGATTCGAACGCGCCCGCCGATGACTGGCCGATGCTTCGGGCGTAGGGTTCGCTGAAATTCCCGATCTGCCACGACGCGTAAAGATGATCCGCCGGACGCGCTTCCCACGGGCCGCGCCAGACTATACCGGCGAATGCATCCACCGGCATTTCGGTGACAACGCTCGGCGTAGCAGAACTGGGGTCAGTCCCACATATTCACATATTTTCTCGGACAAATTCATTTCGAGGGATTTCAGCAAGGCCGTTGAGCAAAAACGAGGGGGCGAGCTCTGCGCTCGATGAATGGCGGGAAGGTCTTCGGTGATTCCGGGTTGGGAGAATTTGAAAGTCGCCGGTTGCCGATGGCTCTGCTCGCCGACCGCG
>CAZRLX010000321.1:0-2070 GCA_964601115.1 uncultured Chthoniobacter sp.
ATGAATAACAAAAAAACCTCTCCAACGATGGCTGGCAATTCAGTCGCCAGCCTGGCAACAGCAAAAGAATTCCATGTCGGTGCCGGGCACCCGTTGAAAACCATCTCGGCGGCGGCGGATCTCGCGCAGCCGGGGGATACCATCATTGTCCACGAGGGCATCTACCGCGAGGAGGTCATCCCCCCGCGAGGTGGAACCTCCGACGCCCAGCGCATCGTCTACACGGCCGCGCCGGGCGCGAAGGTGGTCATCAAGGGCTCGGAGTCCGTCAAGGGCTGGGCCCATGTCCAGAACGACACTTGGAAGCTCACGCTCCCGAACACCTTCTTTGGCGATTTCAATCCCTACGCCGATCCGATCCGCGGGGATTGGTTCGACGGCAAAGGCCGCAGGCACCACACAGGGGCCGTTTACATTGATGGACACTGGATCAAGGAGGCTCCGAGCAAAGCGATGGTGCTCAAGCCGGCGGGAACAACATTCAAAAGCAACGGCAAGTCCGAGGCCCATCTCCTGAACATCGCGTGGCTTCAACCTGGCGGAAACCCTACAGGCAAGGTCTTGGCGATCACCGCAACAAGACGCAGTGGAGTCAAGGAAGTGCCCGGAGGCGAACTCGGGCAGGTCATTGGAAATATCCAAAATGGGAATTGGATGGAGATTCAGGGGGTTGATTGCGGAAGCGAAAGCTACGACCTCTCCTTCCATGTCGCCTCGGCGGGTTCCTCCTTTCTGGAAATCAGGAAAGACAGCATCGACGGTGCGGTTTTGGGGAGCGCCATCATTCCGGCCACAGGCGGTTGGGATCAGTGGAAAACCGTGAAGGTGGGCATCGATGTCCTGACGGGTGTGAACAATCTCGCCCTGGTCTTCAAAAACGATGATGCGTCCAACGCGGAGGAGGTGCTCGATTACAAAGGCCTGCATGAATCCTGCCTCTGGTTTGGCGAGGTGGATGAAAACAACACGACGATCTTGGCGCAGTTCAAAGATCTCGACCCGAACCAATGCGACACCGAGATCAATGTGCGGCGTTCGGTTTTCTATCCCCGGAAACCTGGATGCGATTACATCACGGTGCGCGGCTTCACCATGATGCACGCCGCGACCCCTTGGGCACCGCCCACGGCAGAGCAAGTCGGCCTCCTTGGCACCCACTGGAGCAAGGGGTGGATTATTGAAAACAACACGATCAGCCACTCGAGATGCACGGGGATCACTCTCGGCAAATATGGCGACGAATGGGACAACCGATCCGAGTCGGCGGTCGCCTACAACGAAACCATCCGGCGGGCCCTAAACAACGGTTGGAACAAGGTGACCGTCGGCAGCCATGTGGTGCGGAACAACACCATTTCCCACTGCGAGCAGGCCGGAATCGTGGGGAGCCTGGGGTGTGTCTTCAGCACGGTGGAGGGAAATGTTTTCCAAGATATTTATATCCACAGGCTCTTTGCGGGCGCCGAGATGGCTGCCCTCAAATTCCATGCCGCGATCGACATGGTGATCAAGGACAACATGGTTCGACGCAGCGGAGGAGGAGGCGCGCTCTGGTTGGATTGGATGGCGCAGGGGACCAGAGTTTCCGGAAATCTTTTCTACATCAATCTCGATCCCGATTTGTTCATCGAGGTCAACCACGGCCCGTATCTGCTCGATAATAATATTTTCCTCGGCATGGACTTCAAAAATTGGTCCCAAGGCGGAGCGTATTGCCACAACATCATTCCCGGCGCGATCACCGTGAAACCGCAGACGCGGGAGACTCCCTACCACCGTCCGCACACGACCGACGTGATGGGACTCTCAAGCATCGCTGGTGGGGATGAACGCTACCTCAACAACCTGACGATCCACCCGGCCCCCTTCGATGCAATCCAGCAAATCGAGACCATGGTGCTGGAAGGCAACCAGTCGGTGCAATCCGCCGAGATTCTCGAGAGGGAAGACGGCGTTTACCTGTCCTTCGAATTGCCCGAAATGAATCCGACACAACCGGTGACTGCGGAACGCCTCGGCAAAACGCTTGTGTCACAGGCCGCCTTCGAGAACCCGAACGGCACGCCGGTG
>CAZRLX010000322.1:0-2065 GCA_964601115.1 uncultured Chthoniobacter sp.
CATTCTGAGCCTCGCCACCAGTTACCCGCCACTCGGCACTGCCGCGAAGCGGCCTCCCCACCGCCCACGAAATTTTTTCAAAATTACGCCACGCAAGCCTCCGCCTCATCTCGGACAAACTCAACCGACCGCCTCGCCTACCGGGTGAAAAGTGCAAGACCCCGTCTCTGGGCTGCCTTGGTCATTTCGGAGTCGAAGGTTACGAGAACCAGATTCTCCAAGCCTGCGGCACAGCGCTCCATCACAAAAAGATGACCTGCATCTGCCGCACGCAGCC
The DNA here is from genome assembly GCA_964601115.1 of uncultured Chthoniobacter sp. Taxonomy (GTDB): domain Bacteria; phylum Verrucomicrobiota; class Verrucomicrobiia; order Chthoniobacterales; family Terrimicrobiaceae; genus UBA967. The sequence continues at coordinate 278 of CAZRLX010000322.1, forward strand.
CCACTCCCCGGTTGAAGGTTCTCAGTGACTCGATCCAATCTGCTTCGGGTTCGACCCAGCACATGCTTCCCTCGATCGTTCGCCAAAGGTGCCATGCCTAGGCGGAGGCCTTTCGGCGGACAAGGGCCGCCTCGGCTTCAACTCGCAGCCATTTCCACGCAAAGCATTCCTCCGCAGAATCCCAAGCCGCTCGCGCAGCTTCCGAGTGTGGTTCACGAAGGATCAACGGAACAATCGCACTGGTATCAAAAAAAGCTGTCACCAATCCCTGCCCTCCCTCATCGCCGCAACCGTTGCCAGGTCGTCGCGTCCATCCCCGGCGAGCACTGGTGGAGCAAGCTGTGCCTTGGCGCGCCGAGGCAAGGATGAGTCCAACTTGATTCCCTCACGGCTTAGCGCCTCGCGTGGTGAATGAGACGAATACACTGGCAAGGTGCCGTTTGCAGGAACCAAGTAAGCCACAGTCCGGTCTCTGAGGCAAACCTCCAGAGTCACCCGGTTTTGTTCCACCTCTCTCAAGTATTTGCCAAGATGCGTCTTCAACTCAGCGGACATGACTTTCATATGGTCAACATGACCGCTTGAAATGACCACTTCAAGCGAATGTTGGACTGTTGAAGGAGTCAGGGTTGTCCCATCCGGCTCAACCCTCCTGCGCTACTCGGAAGAAGTCAAAAAAGGATCCGCTTTTGGTCTAACCAAGCCGCTCCGCTGCGGTCACGCAGTTCGACATGAGCATGGCGATCGTCATCGGACCGACGCCGCCGGGCACCGGGGTGATGGCGGCGCAACGCTCGGCGACGGCATCGTAGTCGACATCGCCGACGAGGCGGTAGCCTTTCGGCGAGGTTGGGTCGTCGATGCGGTTGATGCCGACATCAATCACCACCGCGCCGTCGCGGATGTGCTCGGCACCGAGAAAGTGGGGACGCCCGATGGCAGCGATGACGATCTCCGCCTCGCGCGTCACGGCGGCGAGATTTTTCGTGCGCGAGTGAGCCACCGTCACGGTGGCATCGCCGCCGGGACCGCGCTTCATGAGCAGGAGCGCCATGGGTTTTCCCACGATCATGCTGCGCCCGACGACCACCGCACGCTTGCCGGCGGTTTCGATGCCGGCCTCGATGAGCAGGCGGATACAGCCCAGCGGCGTGCACGGCACAAAGCCGGTGGGATCCTCCATGGCGAGTTTCGCCACGTTGACCGGATGGAATCCATCCACATCCTTGCGCGGATCGATGGCGCGCACGATCGCCGCCTCGTCGATCTGCGGCGGCGGGGGCGATTGCACGAGGATGCCGTGCACGGCGGGATCGGCTTTGAGTTCCGCGACGAGATTCAGCAACTCCTCCTGACTGGTGTCTGCGGGCAATTCCTTCTTCACCGAGTGCAGGCCGAGTTCGGCGGCCTTGCGGTCCTTCGAGCGCACATAGGCCCGCGAGGCGGGGTCGTCGCCAACAAGCACGACAGCCAGGCCGGGCTTGATGCCACGCTCCGCCAGCGCGGCGATGCGCTGCTTTGTTTCCTCCATCACTTTTGCGGCCACCGCCGCTCCATCAATCCGCATCATGGTTCAGTAATTCCTCCAAATGTCTTCGTGCCTCCTCGAACGCCTCGTCGGTGGGCGTCTCGGGAAAGTGCACCGGAGCGCCGATCGTGACCGACACCTTCGAAAATGGCAACGGGATGATGAAGCCATCCCATGTCTGCATGCGCACGCCCCTCGAGAACCTGGCATGCAATGGCAGCACAGGCGCTCCTGTGGCCTGCGCGAGTTGGACAACGCCC
>CAZRLX010000323.1:0-2063 GCA_964601115.1 uncultured Chthoniobacter sp.
AGGAGGGGTCTTCGACGATCACTCCATCCTCGGATTGCTCATCCCATGCGATGACTGGTGCATTGGTGTCCGTAATGAGACTGCGGGCGAGGCGGAAGCCCCAATTCCAGATCTCATTGTAGTCGGGATGGTTTAGGATGCGGTAGTCCACAGTGATGCCGAATCGGGGACTGTTCCACATTCCTCCTCGCGGCAGACGATAGGATTCGGAGGGCGAGGTGGAATCCCAAATGAACTCCCACACATTGCCGCTCATGTCGTGCAGACCGAGTTCGTTGGGATTTTTAACCCCAACAGGCTTGTTTCCTGAGATTGCGATATTTTCGATAAACCATGCCACTTCGTGGGGCTCGTTACTGCCACTGTAGGCAAAGCCGTTGCTGAATACGCCTCCTCTGGCCGCCCACTCCCATTCCGTTTCGGTTGGCAGGCGGTAGCCGTTTGCCGCAGGATTGATGGTCGGCATGCCCTGCCCGGACCGGTAAATGGAACCTTCCAACTGGTAAACCGGCAAGAAGCCTTCCATTTCACTCTTGGCGTTGCACCATGTCACAGCATTGAGCCAGGAGACATTCCGGACCGGATGGCGGTCGGTCACGCCATCGACGCCGGCGGCAAAATTATAGCCCCGGCTGGCGGCCCAATCGCGAACGCGTTTCCACTCGCCCCAGGTCACCTCGAATTTTCCGATTTGGAAATCCTCCACACTAGCCGAACCGAGCGGCGAGGTCACAGGCAGCACGCCACCAGTAACATCCACCATGGGGGCGATGCCGGATTCCCTGGCATACAGATTCACGATTTCAGACTCGCTGAGTGCCCTGTTGTAGACACGGAGGTGTTGGAATGTAGCGATGAGGTTTGTTGAGTCGAACTGCCCGCCATTCCACCAATGGCGACCGAGAAACCAGTTTCCTTCCGGGAAAGCAGAGGCAGGCCCGGAGTAAAGTTCAACGCCATTCAAGTAGACTGTTAGTGTGCCATCTAGAACCCGAACAGTATAATGGTTCCATCTTTCCGTGATATTTGAACTCCCCAGCACCTCGCCGGTGAAGCCACCGTTGTCCCCGGCTAAACCTGAGAAACTAGCAACCATCTCATCATACCATCCAGAAGCGTTTTTTCTCGCCAGAAGGCGCCAGCTTTTCGCCCCATGACCAGCAGTTAGATAGCTGGCGGAGTAGTAGGGCTCGGGTGGCGGCGGCAGCGGGTAGGGCATGATGGTATTGTATAAAATAACTTCGATCCCATGCTCCTTGACCCACAAAGAGGTAGTAAAATTGCCAACTGATCGAAGATTGGGTTTGGGAATTTCAAGGTAGCCCCCGAACTGCTCGGGCAACCAGAATTCGTTGCCATAACTATCCGACTCAGCATTTGCGTGGCCCGTAATCTTGACCGCATCACCGAACTCAGGGTCTTGGACGAACTGCACTTCGTTTTTAGGCACGGCATCTGGGCTTGAGCCGGTTAGATCAGCGAATGTTCCCGAGAAGGGGTAAAAAGCCACCAAATCCTTGCTCAGGGAGTTGAACGAAGCGGCATTCGCCGGATCGGTTCCGTCCGCGATTTCGCGGTAATCCAACGCCCCGTCGCCATCACTGTCGGGCGTGTGGAAAATTGTCCGTGACACAACAGCGCTTTCGTTACCGAACGAGTCTGTGGCGCGGAATTCGAAGACATTCGCCCCCATACCGAGTGCGGCTTCGAGCGTCCAATCAAAGGAGGCCGAGAGATTGGCCTCGGGAACCGGCATCCACGACCCGCCGTTGATGCGATACTCGAAGGATTGCACTCCGCGGTTGTCGGAAACCGAACCAGCAAAATTGACGAGCGTTTCACTGATGCGGTCATTGTGGGCCGGCGCGGGATTGAGCGTGATTTGTGGAGGAACCACATCGTCGATGGCCGCCGACTCGATGATCTGCAGGAGTTGGCGATGGGCCACATCGGTCAATTCGCTCACCGCCCCGCTGGGCCAATAGACTCGGACCTGGTCGGCTTTCGTGGCCGATCCCAAGCCGAAGTGGAGCGTGGTGGTGGCCACGCCGCCTATGTCGTTG
>CAZRLX010000324.1:0-2053 GCA_964601115.1 uncultured Chthoniobacter sp.
GGAAGGCATTCACTACGCCATGTTCCGCGTGACGGTCAGCGCCACGGCCGATGCCAAGACCCTTGGCGACTGGATCAATATGGTCGCCCATACCGCCGACGCCATGGAGAAACGCCTCACCGGCCTCGATGAATTATAAAATGCCAAGGCATAGAAAAACCAACCCGCCTCTGTCATTGCCACCCATCCTCAAAACTGATGAAATACACGCTTCTCGACCTGATTCACTCCCTATGAACGAGACCCCTTCCGATCAAAACGCCGAACCAGAACTCGAAACCCCATGTCCCCCCGACCAGCGCGTGTTGGATGCCCTGGAAGAGAAGGGCGTCCCATACGAGATCGACGAGGAAACAGGTGATTTCTCGGTCCTCGTCGAGTGCAAGGACGGACGCACGCAAGATGTGATTATTCGGTCTGGCACCAGAGAATTCATGGGAGTCGAGATGCGGGACATCATTTCGATCGCTCTCGTCTCCCAAGGCCCCTTCGACGCCCGCACGGCGAATCTTCTTCTCCGCGAGAATACCGATGTGGGCTTCGGTTCCTGGCAGATTTTCCGCGACGACGATAATACCCACATCGCCATGTTTTGTATGACCATCAGCGCCAACCTCCGCGCCGAATCCCTTGTCGAAATCATCCGCATGGTCGCCGGGACCGCCGACGAGATCGAGCATCGCCTCTCCGGCCTCGACCAGTATTGATCTGATGGGCTTCTACTACAGAAAATCCGTTAATCTCGGTCCCTTTCGGGTGAACATTGGAAAATCCGGTCTCGGCTATTCAGTCGGTGGTCGTGGCTTCCGTGTTGGCACCACCTCCCGAGGCCGCAAATACACCAGTTTCAGCATTCCCGGCACAGGCATCGGCTACCGCAAATACGGCGCAGGCTGCCTTGTGCTCCTCGCTGGCATTCCAGCCGCAATCGGCATCGGCCGCTTGCTCTTCCCCGCTTGAATCAACGTAGATGCAACCTGAGATTCCATCAGCGGACGAATTTACGGCCCAAGCCTTCCGGTTTAGGAAGGAAGGCAAGTATGCCGCCCATCCTGTCGAAGCCGCTCTACGATATCACCGTTCCCAAGCCGAAAAATCCGGCTCGGAAAGCCACGGTGGCTTCGATTTTGAATCGGCCGAAGTCCTCTACCGAGCAAGCGCTCAAGGGCTACGACTTTCTGAAATCCCACAGCTCCCGCAAAGCCTCGCGGAATTAAGCCGGCTGGGCGCGTTGGATCGCGCGGCTCGCTCTGGCCTGCACCAGCACATCGAAATCCACGGACCCGTTTACGCGGCATCCCTTTTTCTTGCGGCCTGGGAAGCTCAAGGGCGGCGTGGAGGGGCCGAGCACCATGTTCACCATGACCAAGACTTGGGAAGGTGGTTCAAGCGGCTTCACAGGAATCTTCACTACACGACATTGGGCGACTATTTCGATCGCCTCCGTTTGCACGAGACCATCTTTCCCGAGACCGCCCTCCGCGCCCGGCAACTCTTCGCCCTCCTTCAATGAGTTCATCCGCACCGATACTCGACACCACCCGCGCAGGCATCATTGCCTTGCAAGACTCCCGCGATTTCATCGCCGATCTGAAGGCCCGGATTCACTCCGCGCGGATTTCCGCAGCCCGCGCGGTCAATTCCGAACTCATCCTCCTCTACTGGGACATCGGCCATGGAATCCTGCAGAAACAACAGATGCTCGGCTGGGGGGATTCGGTGGTGGAATTGGTAGCCGCCGATCTTCGGCGCGAATTCCCGGGAGCTACCGGGTTTTCAGCCCAAAATGTCTGGCGGATGCGCCAATTCTACATTCTGCATTCGCAACCCGAGTTTCTCTCACAACTTGTGAGAGGAATCAAAAAATCCCGCCAACCCGTCCCTTCCGGTGAAATTCTCTCACAGGCTGTGAGAGAATTGGTTTCCGCAGTGCCATGGGGCCACCATGCCAACACGCCACAGCGGTCCCGCCGCAATCCACCACCCAAAATTAACCACCCCCATGCTTTCCTCCGGGCGCTTCCACTCTTGAAATGAACGAATCCGAAACCAT
>CAZRLX010000325.1:0-2046 GCA_964601115.1 uncultured Chthoniobacter sp.
ATGATACCATTTCCAGTATTTTTCTGGACTTTTGAATTGCAAACATTGGTCCCATTTTGCGGGCATTCTTCTTTGCCGCTTGGCGAGGAGGGCGCCGCTTGTCGGCGCCGGAATCGTCGTGTTTCAGAACACCGATCCGGACCTGACAAGCAGGTCCCTCCTGGGCGTTCCGTTCTTGGCTAGGGGACTCGTGATTGCAGCACCCAACTGCAAAGGGTCCAGGCAACATTCGAATTCGGTATGAGACCTGTCCTCCTGCTCTCGCTCGTTTCGGCCCTGCTGATCGTTGAGTCACGCGCTGCTGCCGACCAAACCACCGATATTGCCGGAGACCAATCAGGTAATCCTGTCATCGGGGAGTTGGAAGCCATCTTTCGAGGAGACACAGAAAGCGCTCGCAGCAATCCAGGCGTTTCTCGAAAATCCAAGCTCCACGAATGATTGGACCAATACCGAGATCAATATCAACTCCTTCGACCAATGGGGCGTCGAACTCGGCAAGGTCTTTGCCCCAAAAATCATCCCTGAACTCGAATCCCCCACCGACCCCGCCCTGCACCACGACAGCGGCACGAACGCCCTCATCCGCCGGTATCGGAAGATGAAGGCATGAAATGGAATTCATTGTCCGCATCCAAGCCCAACAACCCCGCAGTGCCGAGCCGTTGACCCATAACGGTTCGGAAAAACAAGGAGCAACTCCACTCTCTAACCATCCAGCGGACTGCGCACAGAAACACCCGGCCGGTTGAGCACATGCGTGTAGATCATCGTGGTGCTCACATCGCTGTGGCCGAGCAGCTCCTGCACCGTGCGGATATCCGAACCGCCTTCCAACAAGTGTGTGGCGAACGAATGCCTCAGCGTGTGCGCCGTGATTTTTTTTGCGATGCCCGCCCGCCGCACCGCCACGCCCAACGCCTTGCCCACACCGTTGTCATGCACATGGTGCCGCCGCCGCACCCCGCTTCGCGGATCCTTGCCGATACTCTTGGAGGGAAAAACCCACTGCCACTCCCAGCGCTCGCCCGCTTTCGGATCCTTGACTCCATAAGCGCCCGGCAACCACACGCCCGGCAATCCCGCCACCCGATCCTCATGGAAAAGAATCCGCACCCGCTCCAGGTGCTCCCGCAAAGGCTCCCGGAGCGTCTCCGGCAACATCACCACCCGGTCCTTCGATCCCTTTCCTTCGCGCACGATCACCTGATGGCGGTCAAAGTCCACATCCTTCACCCGCAACCGGATCGCCTCCATCATTCGCATCCCCGTCCCATAGAGCAGCCGGCCGATGAGCGACATCGTGCCCTCCAACCCGCCCAGCAACCTCCGCACCTCCTCGCGCGACAACACCACCGGCAACCGCGTCGTCCGCTTCGCCCGCAGCGCATCCACTTTGCCCAGTGGACGCTTCAACACCTCGCCATAAAAAAACAACAATGCCGAGAACGCCTGGTTCTGGGTAGCCGCCGCCACCCCGCGACCCACCGCCAACTCCTCCAAAAACGCCCTCACCTCGAGCTCTCCACTCTCCGTAAGCTCCACACCACCGTCCGCCAACCAATTCAAAAAACGCCCCACCCAGTGCAAGTAGGTCTCCTCGGTCCGGAGCGCGTAATGCCGCACGCGCAATGCCCGCTGCATCGCCTCCCAGCTCACCCGATCCCGCCCCACCCCGCTCCCCGGCACCCCTCTTTCAGACGCCCCCTCCGAGCCGATGGACTTCCGCGGATTCCGAACCGATGACTCCGAACCCTCGAGCACACGCAAACCGGCCGAGACCACTTCCTCCCTTCCCATGTTCCCAGCGCCCCCGGGCGCATCCATCCGCCGCGTCGCCTTCAACCGGAATTTCGGTCCCTGCCGCCCGAAGCGATCCTCGCCCCACGACCAGCCCTCCATCTCCGATAAAAAAACCTCCAAAGCCATCCGTGCCTGCTCCCGCGCAAATTCCTGCGCTGAACTCCCCGATGGCAACGACTCCAAAAACAATCTCACCGCCGCCTCGGGAATTTCGCTTGACTCCGCCCCCGCCTCCCGACAAAA
>CAZRLX010000326.1:0-2044 GCA_964601115.1 uncultured Chthoniobacter sp.
ATTGGGATTCTTCTGCCATCAACCCCGCGATGGCGGCCAAGGGGGCGGGGTTGGGAACACTCAGATGGATCGCCCGGTTCAGGCGGTTGCGAAAGCCGTGGTGCTGGGGAAGAAGAAGGTGGAGCGTGTCATTCAATTGGGCGGGCAGAACCGGAAGCGTCGAGGTCTGGGGATCCAGAAACAGATTGTAAATCTCCATGCCCTCCTCGGAGGTCACAATCGTGTGCCGCTCCCCGTAGTAGGTGATGCCGATGGATCCGCCGGACTCCGGAAACACAGTCTCGCCCATGACATGTTCGCCGCGACCGCGGACGATAAAGGAAATCAGGAGCGCATCGACAGAGTGCATTTGACGGGTCCGGCACCGGTAACAGGGGTAATGCTTTACGGCGACACCGTAGCGAGCCATCCGATCCCGCGTTTCCCGGTCGAGACGCACTGCTGGGGTTTGGTGATCAGTCATTTAAAAATCCTGAGTATTGGGAAAACGGAACCTCAATATAAGCAAAGAATCTACTGTAATTCCAAACTATTTTGTTGAGATGTGCATGAAAATCGTGGCAAATAAACCAGAAGTAGCCGAGGGGCAGGGCTGTTGCGGGAAGTGTCAGCGCGGATTGAATGGGAACCGAAAAAGAATGAAGATTTACTCAAATGGAACGTCTTACGAATGGGAGGACAACTGGGCCGGCTTGAACGGCACCGAGGGGGCCTCGCATCATGATATCGCGATCGATAGCCAAGGGCGGGTCTACTGCAGTTTTTCGACCGAACCGTATTTGCGAGTCTTTAGCCCGGACGGCAACCTCCTCAAAAGTTTCAATTTGTCCGGCCCCGGCATGCATTGCCTTTTGATCACCAAGGACGAGGAGGGAGAATGGCTTTGGAATGTGCACTTGCCGACCAAGACGCTCACGAAAAGTTCGCTCGACGGGGATGTGGTGCAAGCGATCGGGCGCGACGCGTTTCAGGTGGCTGACAACGAAAAGCTCGATGTCACCTCCGTGGCGCACGATCCGGAGACGGGAATGCTTTGGGTCACGGATGGCTACGGGCAGTGGCGCGAGGGGGATTTCGGGGGGAGAATGCTTTATGCCTTTGATCGAAATTTGAAGCTGCGCATGAAGGTGGATTGTTCCGCGTCTCCTTGCGGAGCCTTGCATGAACCCCACTGGATTTATGCCGACCGCCGGAACGGCCACACGGAGATTTATGTGGCAGACCGGAAGAATCACCGCTTGGTCGTTCTGAATGGTCACGGAGAGTTCCAGCGCACGGTGAGCGGCGGCTTGGTCACCCCCTCGAGCATCGGCGGCTTTGACGACAAGTTGGTCGTGGCGGAACTGGAGGGTCGCATTCACATCCTCAACAAGGAGGACGAAATCATCGCCACATTGGCCAGCGGAGCGGACTATGTGAGGGAAGAGGGATGGCCCAACCGCACCTCACCCCACGGGCCGATCAGTCCAGTGCCCATCTTGGAAGCCGGCCGCTTGAACAGCCCCCACGGCTTGGCGGTGGACCCCGCTGGTCACCTCTACATCAGCGAATGGCTCAAGGGGGTCCGCATGACCAAACTCCATCTCAATCAGCTTGGAGGCTGATCCTGCATCACCTTGATCCGCGTTCATCCGAACAACGGCGGCTTCCTTCCCGACACCAGTGAGCGCGATTGACACAGGCGTTTTCGTAACGCTTTTTTGAGCGCTGGCGTCCCGCCTGCGAGCGTAAGTCGTTCGATGTCAGTCGAGACACCTGACCTACACAAGCAACCTCGAAAATCCATAGCCTGGGAGACGTTGGGATTACTGCGAAAACGGGGTTCCTTTTCGTGCTTGAGAGATGATCTCCATGACCTGCATGGCATCCGAGGTTTCGATCGGGAAGGGCTTGGCCTCGCGGATGGCGGCGTAGAGGTGGGCCCAGATGTCGCCGCAGTTGCAGCGGGCCTTGGGTTTGACAGGAATTTCCTTCTCGACCCAAGTGAGCTTGTCGGGCGAGCCGAAGGTGCCGAGTTCCGGTGTGCCGCTGCTCGATTTGCGCC
>CAZRLX010000327.1:0-2023 GCA_964601115.1 uncultured Chthoniobacter sp.
CGCTACAGCGACTCGATCCGCCGCCATGGCGGGGATTTCGAGGCCTACCTGAACGAGCGCGACAAGAAAACCGGCGCACTGCCGACCTACCTCCTCAAGGTCCGCGAGGGCAACGAGGAGTGGGTCACTTATTTCCCCGGCGAGGACCAAGTGCGTGAATTCGCGGCTGAGAACACCGATCTCAACCTCTTCGAAGTCGAGGCTCCGGAAACGCCTGTCGAAGGCGAATCCGTAGAGCAAAAGCCCGCCGCCAAGTCCAAAAAGGACGAACCCGCCATCCGCCGCCGCGCCCGTTTGGTCGAGCTCCACGAGTCCGTTCCCGTCCAAAAACTCATCGACGAACTCGCGAAGAAGGGCCTCAAGGTCGAGCATTTCTCGAACCACGACGCCCCCCTCTTCGAACTCATCGAAGGCGATGGCGACAAGGCCACCACGCACGCCGTTTTCTCGATCCCCGAAATCCTCGAGCGCATCATCGAGATCGGCAAACGCGGCCTCACCATCCAGCGCTTCAAAGGTCTCGGTGAAATGAACCCCAAGCAGCTCTTCGAAACCACGATGAACCCCGAGAAGCGCCGCCTGCTCAAAGTCGACCTCAACGAGCAAAACGCCCTCGATGCCGACAAGATGTTTACCATCCTCATGGGCGACATCGTCGAGCCTCGCCGCCAGTTCATCGAGGACAACGCCCTCAACGCCCGACTGGACATTTGATTTAGCTCGGGCGTCCCGCCCGCGACAGAAAACCAAAATTTGACACCGTGACTACGCGTGACTACATTGAGTCATGAAGAAATCTATCAACTACTTCAACGGATTGGAGGACAAGCCCTCCCCTGTCCTGCAGGAGATTGCATTCATGCCGGGTATCGGCTCAACCATCAGTGTCCGCTCAGCCAAAGCCCACCTCTCCGCTCTGCTGGATTTTGTCGCAAGCGGTCGCGAGGTCACCATCACCAGCGGCGGCAAGCCAAAGGCGTTGCTTTCTGCGGCTCAGAGCAAAAAACGCGGCAAACCCTTCACAGGAACCAGAGAGCATCTTGCCAAGATGCCCCCATGGAGCGGCGGACCCACCGCCGAGGAAATCATCCGCGAAGACCGCGATTCCAGAGGTTGGTGATGTATATAGACAGCGCGATCATTGTTAAACTGCTGGCCAAGGAAGAACTCAGTGATTTCTTCCAAGATCAGCTTTCCGAATTGGTTCTTTACACCTCCGAACTTTCCCTGGTGGAGGTCGGATTGGCTCTCCTTTCAAAAGTCCGGACCAAATCCATCAGTGAGAAGCAACGCCTCATCGCGCGAGAATTATTCCATCAAAAAATTGCTGATGAGCAGATCGTCATCCTGCCCTTGGATTCTCCTGTGTATTCCAAGGCGAGATCGCTTGTTGAGTTTTGTCATCCCTTTGTCGCCCTCCGAACTCTTGACGCGATCCACCTCGCCGCGTGCGATATCTCTCAGGAATTCCCCCTCTGCGCCACCGACTCCCGCATGCGCGCCGCCGCCGAAAAACTCGCTATCCCGCTCTTTCCCGAAACCCTCCCCGTCTAACCAGATCTCTCCGCACCCATGTATACCCAAAACGAAAAAGTCGAACTCGTAAATGTCGCCACCGAGATGTCGAAGTCGTTCCTCGACTACTCGATGTCCGTCATCGTCTCCCGCGCTTTGCCGGACGCCCGTGACGGACTCAAGCCCTCGCAGCGCCGCATCCTCTACGCGATGCAGACACTCGGCGTCCTTCCCACCCGATCCTTCGTCAAGTGCGCCAAGATCGTCGGCGAGACGATGGGCAACTACCACCCGCACGGCGACCAGGCGATCTACCCGACCCTCGTCCACATGGCCCAGCCCTGGGCGATGCGCGACACGCTCGTCCAAAGCCAGGGAAACTTCGGCTCCGTGGACGGCGATCCGCCCGCGTCCATGCGTTACACCGAGGCCCGGCTCGACCACCTCGGCGCGTCGCTCATGACCGACATGAACCTCGGCACCGTCGATTTCGTCGCCACCTACGACG
>CAZRLX010000328.1:0-2020 GCA_964601115.1 uncultured Chthoniobacter sp.
CAGTCCCCACCGCGAGTTCAGACGGCACTGCAAACGGGTTAGCCTTACAGCGCCACGTTCCCGATCCACGGCATGGACGAGGCCATGGGCATGAAGAAATCCATCCTCGGCAAACTCGTCTTTTTCGGTGGACTTACCGGATTCCTCACCGCTGTGACATTGGAATTCGGCACTTCGTCGTTTCTATACCCCCTCATCGTGGCCGGAAAACCAACCAACCTTTACACTGTCCCGGCCTTTTTCCCGATCATGTTTGAGTTGACGATTCTCCTTTCCGCGTTCACCGCCGTTTTTGGTATGTTGATTCTCAATGGTCTGCCTCGCCTGAACCACCAACTCTTCAACTGGGACAGATTCAAGCTCGTCACAGAGGACAAATTCTTCGTGGCCATCGAGTCCGATGATCCCAAGTTCTCCTCCCGCTCGGTGCGGGATTTACTCGAGTCCGTGGGCGGAACAAACATCACCACCATCCACGGCGACTAAACGGCCATGCTGAAATACTTCTTCTACATCTTCGGTCTCATCGTCGTCCTGATCGTCACAGTGGCTGGTTTCCGTGGTCAGAAGTTCGAGAAGCCCCCGATTGAAATCTTCCCGGACATGGACCACCAACCAAAGGTCAAGGCCCAAGTGCCAAGTAACTTTTATTCGGATGGGAGGGGGAATCGCGAGCCTGTTGCAGGTTCAGTGCCCATGGGCTACCAGATGCCATTGCACAAGCCTGTTGATGGCTCCACTGGCGAATCCGCCAGCCCCTACACAGATATCCGCTTTTCATCCGGCGTTTCCTATGCCGACACCGGAAAAATGGGGAACCAATGGGGAAATGGTCTTCCCATGGAAGCCACTCCGGAGTTCATCGCCCGAGGCCAAGAACGATACACCATTTCCTGCCAAGTCTGTCACGGCGCGGCGGGTGATGGCGCGGGAATCGCCGGGAAATACGGCCTCGTCGCCATCGCCAACCTCCACCAGCAACGCATCCGGGACATGGCCGACGGCGAAATCTTCAACACCATCACCCACGGCAAAAACACGATGATGGGCTATGGCGATCGCATCCAAGTCAAGGACCGCTGGGCTATTGTCGCTTACATCCGCGCCCTCCAAAAATCCCAAGGCGGCGCCACAATCAATGACGTTCCATCCGAGGAACGCGCCAAACTCGAATCTCCGAACCAATGAGCAGCGGTCACGAACCATCCCAACCCGGCAGCCACACTTTCGACTACAAACATGTCGGTGGCCGCTTCCTCGGCCTTGTCGCCTTGGCCATCGTGGCCTATGCCGCCGTCGGCTTCGGTGCCTTCAACGACACGAAGCAATTCGCGTTCTCCTACCTCTTCGCCTTCACGTTCTTCCTCACCATCTGCATGGGCGGGTTGTTCTGGACCCTCGTCCACCATGCCGTCGATGCCGAGTGGAGCGTGGTGGTGCGCAGGCAGTTCGAAAATATCGCCAGCCTGCTTGTGGTCATGGGCATCCTATTTATCCCGCTCGTCTTCGTCGCTCCGAAGTTGTGGTATTGGATGACCAAGCTCCCCGGCCAGGACATCCTTTTGGATGAAAAATGGCCCTACCTCACGAAGGAATTCTTCTGGATTCGCGCAGTGTTCTATTTTGTGTTCTTCGGCATTGCCGCACTCTGGCTCCGCTCGAACTCGATCAAGCAAGACACCTCCGGCGCCGCACGCTACACGCTTTTGAACCGCAAAATCACCTTCGCCAGCCTCCCGCTCTTCGCTGTTGCCCTCACCTTCTCGGCGATCGATTGGCTTATGGGTCTCGACTATCACTGGTTCTCGACCATGTGGGGCGTCTACATCTTCGCCGGCACCGCGCTGAGCAGCCTCTGCGTGCTCGTCCTGATCATCACCGCCCTGCGCAATGCGGGTTACTTCCAAAACATCATCACCCTCGAGCACTACCATATCCTCGGGAAGCTCATGCTGGCATTCACCATCTTCTGGGCCTACATCGGCTTCAGCCAATACATGCTCATCTGGTATGCGAACAT
>CAZRLX010000329.1:0-2008 GCA_964601115.1 uncultured Chthoniobacter sp.
GCAAAAGCGCCCAGCGTGGATGGCGGCATGGTCATCGGCCCCGTGCGAAACAGGCCATACTGCAAGGCCATGCCAATGCGGCTAAAGATGTTCCGGTACAGTGTGTTGACTGTCTTGCAGTGATCAACCCTGTAAACCGTTCGAATCTGCAAATGATCCTGCAGGTTCTCGCCTACACCTGGCAGATCCGCCACAGGAACAATGCCCAATGCGTGCAGGCGCTGCGCGGGGCCAATTCCCGATACCTGCAACAGATGCGGAGAGCCAACGGCGCCAGCCGACAAGATCACCTGGTCTCTGACATGAACTGTCTTGCGAACTCCCTCGTGCAAGATCTCCAGGCCAACAGCCTCCTGCGGGGCATTTGCCCATGCGTGTTGAGAAAACCTCGGGTCGTTACAGGTGGCTTGCCCGATCGGCTTGACAAGAACACGCTGCACATGGGCGCGCGTGATCACCGTGAGGTTTTTTCGATGGCGCACCGGATGTAAAAAGGCATCGGCCATTGACCAGCGAACGCCTCGCTTTTGCGTCATCTGGAAATAAGCGCAGCCCGAGTTGTCACCACGATTAAATTCCTCGATAGATGCAATGCCTTGCTCTGCTGCAGCTGCTCGCCAGGCATCCAGAATCTTCCATCGAACACGCGCTGCCTCAACGCGCATCTCGCCGCCTGCGCCATGCCACTCATTTGCGCCATCGCAATAATCTTCGATCGACTTGTAAGTCTGTAGTGCGTTTCCCCAAGACCAGCCAGAGTCACCCGTGGCCTGCACCCAACGGGAATAATCACCCGCCTGTCCGCGCATATAAATCATGGCATTGATGGAAGAACACCCCCCAATGACTTTGCCTCTCGCATAATGAATGGAACGGCCGTTCAGGCCCGGGTCCGGCTGTGTGGCAAAACACCAGTCCGTGCGTGGGTTGGCAATTGTGAACAAATAGCCCACGGGGATTTTGATCCAGATCCAGTCGTCTTCAGCGCCAGCCTCCACAAGCAGCACTCGCCGAGCTGGATCCGCGGAAAGTCGGTTCGCAAGCAGGCATCCCGCACTGCCAGCGCCCACGATCACCGTGTCAAACTGCATCACACTTGAATCGAAGCTGCTCGGCATAGGGAAACACATCGTCTAACAGGCCGCGATTAATCCGATCCTGCTGCGCTCGCCAGTACTCTGGCGTCAGCAAATCAGCGTGATAGCGCATAAACGCTGCTCTGAGGCGCGGCTGCCCCAGCAAAAAAGTCTCGAACTCCTCTGGAAATACATCATTTGGCCCCACGGCATACCAAGGCTCACTGGCCATCTCCTCCTCGGGAGTGCGCGGCAATGGAATGTTTCGAAAGTGGCACTCAGTCAGGTACTGAATCTCGTCGTAGTCATAAAACACCACTCGGCGCTGTCGGGTCATCCCAAAGTTTTTATACAGCATGTCTCCGGGAAAGATGTTGGCGCCCACAAGCTGTTTGATTGCATCGCCATATTCCTTTACTGCCTGGTCCACCTCAGACTCGGTGGCATGCTCAAGGTAGAGGTTCAGAGGAATCATGCGCCGTTCAATATACAGATGCTTGAGCACAATTCGATCCTGCATTTCCATCATCATGCTGGGCGCAAACTTCCGAATTTCGTCAATCAGGCTCGATTCAAATCGGGCCCGCGGGAAGTCAACGTTCGAATACTCCCAGGTGTCCGCCATGCGGCCAGCCCGATCGTGAACCTTGACCAGGAGATACTTTGACTCAATATGCTCACGCGTGACATCTTTGCTGCGCTTGTCCTTGATAATCTTGAAAACATATGGAAACGAAGGCAGCGTGAACACCAGCATGACGAGCCCCTTGATACCGTCGGCAATCTTGAAACGATCGTTCGAGTGCTTTAAGTGCAGCAATAAATCTCTGTAAAAAAGGGTTTTTCCCTGCTTATGAAGGCCGAGCATGGTGTAGAGCTCGCTCTTTGCCTTGTTGGGCAACAAGCTGCGCAGGAACTGGACATAGGCAGAG
>CAZRLX010000330.1:0-2006 GCA_964601115.1 uncultured Chthoniobacter sp.
TCCGATCATTCACCTCCCCGATTTTGAGATACGGATCCTCCTTCCCCCGAACCTTGTGCCACCACCGATTCACATCATGCGCCAACGACCCCGTCCCCACCTCGCCGAGACGGTAGAGCTTGGAGATGTTTTCCACCCGAATCACAACATCCCGATCACTCATTTTCCGCGTTTGATGACATGTTTGAACTTGAGCACCGCGAAATTCAACTCGATTGAGGTCTCAGTGTCGCTTGTATGAAGTTCGTCCTCGAACAGTTCGGAAACCAGTTCGCCGCTGCGTTGCAGCAGTGGCTTTTGCGCGGCTTCTTCCTTCGTGGTCGATAAAGTTGTGATAGTCCGCGAAAGCTCCCGAATTTTTGCAAAAGTTTCGATGATCGTGAATGTCGCTTCCGTGGCTTGCGGGCTTTTCAAGATTGTCGCTAGCAGCCTGTCGGCTTTAAGAAACCGCCGATTCCAAATCTCGGGTTACGATTTTTTTGAAGTGCGTTGTCATGACCGGGTGGGGCTCTTTTTTATGGTATCGAGTTGCTTGAACTCTGTGTTTGGAGGTGACGAGGGCGGTTTTTACCTTCGTTCACGCCGGTTTCGGGGTGGCTCCGAGGATGTGGAGGCGTTTGAGGTTGTAGGCCAGGCAGACCAAGGTCCATTCCAGTCCGGCTTTCTCGTGACCTCTCATTAAAAAGCGCCGAAAACCCATGGCGGCTTTGATGATTCCGATGACGGGTTCAACCGTTTGTTTTCGTAGCCCATAGAGTGCCCGGCCAGCGGTCGTGGAGGTGCGGTGTTTCATTCGCGTGGTGAAGTCGGCTGCGGGCGGGGGCGCTTCGGGTTCGGGTTGTTGCTCGAGTTGACGGATGGTGCGGCCGTGGGCTTCGCGGCCCATGGCGGCGAGGATTTGAAGGCCGGGGTTTTGCGCTTCGAGTTTTTCGATGGCTTCCTGGCTGGAGAAGCCGTTGTCCACCAGCACGGTGGCGGGGCGGACATGCTTTTGCACGGCTTGCAAATCGGGGGCGAGCTCCTGTTTGTCGTTGGGGGATTGGCTGACGCGTTCGCCAACGATCAGGCGTGAGTCTGTGTCGACTCCGGCTTGGGCGTTGTAGCATTGTTGGAAGCCGTCCTTGGTTGGCATGATGCGGCTTTCGGGGTCGGTGAAGTTGACTTGGTCTGTGGATTTGGGCGTTGCACCGGGGGGCTTGGGCTCACGGCCGCGGGGCTTTTTTCCGTTTTCGCGCATGGATTGGCGTTTGGCGACTTTGGCTTGGTATTCGGCGGTTTCGGCTCCGATGCGCGCTTGGGCTCGGAGTTCCATTTCGGCACGGGCTTGGCGCAGCGCGGCCATGCGCTCGTGGCGACGCTGAAGTTCCTCGGGAATGGTGAGACCTTCCTGCAGCGGGGTGGAGTCGGCTTGCTCGGCTTTGGCCAGAAGCTCATCGATCTCGCCTTGGAGGCTCTGGAGTTGCCGCTCGGCACCGGCGTAGCTGACGGCGGAGTGTTTACTGGCGTTGGCCAGGACTTTGGTGCCGTCGATGGCCACGATGACTTGGCCGACTTTGAGGACTCCGCACCGGGCGGCCATTTCCAAAATCTGGGCGAAGGCTTGCTGGAGGAGGGCGGAGTTTTTCCGTCGAAAGGTGCAGAGGGTGTCGTGGTCAGGGTGGGTGTTGGCGCAGAGAAAACGCACGGCGACATCGCTATGGCTGGAGGCTTCGATCTGGCGGCTGGAAAAAGTTCCGGTGCAGTAGGAATAGACCAAGAGGGCCAGCAGCATGGCGGGCGGGTATTGCTCATGGCCGGTGCCGCGATGGTTGATTTGGGCGCTGGCGGTGTCGATCGACTCGATGGCATCGATGAGGAAGTGCACGAGGTGTCCGGGAGGAACCCAGTCGCGTAGGTCGGGAGGAAGAAGCATCGGGGTGTCGCGGTCGATAGAGACAAATCTTGCCATATCAATCTGCATAGCAGGAATTAGGCCATGTTCACGCCTAAGTCCGACAGGCTGCTAG
>CAZRLX010000331.1:0-1989 GCA_964601115.1 uncultured Chthoniobacter sp.
GATCGGCGGTAAAGGTCGGCGAGCTGGCGGGCGCTGGCGATTTCGACGAGGTCGGGCTCGCTCCCCGCCGGGGCGGACGCGCCGGCATTTTGGGCGTCGAGGAACTGGTCGTTGGCATCATAGACCAGGGTGAAGGCGCGGCCCACCGCGCCGCCGAACGAGCGTTGCAGGATGGGGTGGGAGGAGGCGGGATTTTTCGAGTCGTAAACGTGCGTCTGGCCCTCGTAGGTCATTTCGCCGAGCAGGGACTCGACGAAAACCCGGGCTTCGGTCTGGTCGCGGGCGTTTTTTTCCACCGTGATGCGGGTGGTCTGGTGCATGCGCAGCTTTTGGTCGCTCGTCTTGCCGATCGCGGTCAGGAAATTGACCGTGTCGGTGTCTGATTCCTGCGTGTAGGTCTGGCCGGGCTCCCAGTGGAGTTTCAGCTCGACGGCCTCCCCTTCCGCCCCGGCATGGATGGAAGCGAGGAGCAGGAAGATGGGGATGCAGGCGGCGCGAAGCATGGCGCGGAGGTAAACCAGAGGTCCGGTGGATGCAACCGGCGCGGGTGGTCGGGAAGCGGTGGAATTTTAAAAATACGAATCCAGTTCAGAGTTGGCACGCTTTCGGCTCAACAGTCGTTTTGCAAAGGATTGGGCCAGGAAATTCGTCTTCCGACGGTTCTGATCGTTGCAATTCGTGAACCACACTACTAATTGCCGTTAACCATGAAAAAAGTCGAAGCGATCATCAAGCCGTTCAAATTGGAGGATGTCAAAGAAGCCCTTTCCGAAGTAGGCGTCGAAGGCATGACTGTTGTTGAAGTCAAAGGTTTTGGCCGTCAAAAAGGCCACACCGAGATTTACCGCGGCAGTGAGTACACCGTCGATTTCCTCCCCAAGGTGAAAATCGAGCTCGTCGTTGATGACAGCCGCACCGACGCTGCTGTGGATGCCATCGTCAAGGCCGCCAACACCGGCAAAATCGGAGACGGCAAGGTTTTCGTGAGCGCCGTTCTCGACGCCATCCGCATCCGCACGGGTGAACGTGGTGCAGACGCCGTTGCCAGCAGCTAGTCCGGCTGAAAATTTCAATTTTGAGACGACCCACAGGAGGCTGCGGCCTCCTGTGGGTTTTTTGTGACAATTTCTCCATGCGGACGACTGGTGTTGACAGTCACCGGCGCCTCGTTCTATGACCGGCCCGCGCCAGTGCGCCTCCCTACGCATGATCTCCTTCCAAAAATTCTTCGGCAAGAGCGATGTTTTTTACGACCTGCTGGAAGCCAGCGCGGTCCAGGCCCGCGAAAGCGTCCAGGCCCTGCACAAGCTGCTGTCACAGCCGGCGGACCCGACGCAGAATCTCGACGCTTTCATCGGCTCCCGTGCCAAGGACAAGAAAATCACCCAGCAGATCGACGAGGCGCTGTGCCGCACCTTTGTGACCGAACTGGACCGCGAGGACATCGAAGCCCTGGCCAGCTCCCTCTACAAGATCCCGAAGACGGTCGAAAAAATCGCCGAGCGCGTCATGCTCTGCCGGGACCGGCTCCAGGGCGTGGACTTCTCCCAGCAGATCCGGCACATGGATGCCGCCGTGGAAATCGTGGTCACGATGATCAAGGAGCTGCGCAAAAAGATCCACCTGGAGCGGGTTAAGGCTCTCAATGACCAGATCCAGAAGGTGGAGGGGGATGCCGACAAGCTCCTGCTCAGCTGCCTGAGCCAGCTCTACACCCAGGAAAAGGACGCCGTGCAGGTGGTTTACCTGAAGGATCTCTACGACCTCATCGAGAAGGTGGTGGACCGCTGCCGGGATGCCGGAAACGTCGTCTCCCTCATCGTGCTGAAAAACTCCTGACCGCCCGCCGCGCATGACCCTCGTCCTTACCGTGGTGATCGTGGCGTTGATCTTTGAGTACATCAACGGCTTCCACGACACCGCCAACTCCATCGCCACCGTGGTGTCCACCAAGGTGCTGACGCCGCGCATGGCGATCGTTCTGGCGGC
>CAZRLX010000332.1:0-1986 GCA_964601115.1 uncultured Chthoniobacter sp.
ACGCGCGCCTCCAAGGAGCCCGATGTATGGCGTTTCGCCTACGAGACGCTGGAAGCCGCTTTCTTCTGGAACAAGGCGCATCCCGGCCTGCTGGGAGGGCCGGGCGAGGGGTGAGGAGGCCAAGGATACAAGCGTGGGGTTGCTTCAAGTTCACAACCGCGCATGGCTTCTCCTCGATCGTCAAAAGAGGTTGACATGATGAAAAAACAATACATAGTTTTCAACATGAAAAGCGCTCTGCAAAGCAATCCGTTCCGCCGTCTAATCCTCACCCGCGTGGCTAGGAAGGGGCGCGGTTGGGCCTTCACACCCCATGATTTCTCGGATTTGGGCGATCCCCGCAGTGTCGGCATGGCGCTCACGCGGTTGGTTCGCGATGGAAAAATCCGGCGGATCGCGCGCGGTCTCTACGATTGCCCGCATCCGCATCCGGTGCTGGGAAAGGCAGGGGCCACCTCGGACGCCGTGGTGGAGGCCGTGGCCCGTGGACGACATCTCCGACTTCTGCCATCACCCCAAGTGGCAGCCAACCAACTCGGCCTCACCACCCAAGTGCCGTCGCGGATCGTTTACCAAAGCGATGGCGCTCCCTCAAAAGTGGTGTTGGGCAAACGCCAGATCGAGTTCCGCCGCAACACAGGCCGCAACCTCGCCCTGGCGGGTCGCGCCAGTGGCCTTGTGGCCCAAGCTCTGCGGAATGTCGGGAAAGCTCATGTGACTCCTCAGACCATTCGGCACCTGCGCCAGCGTCTCGATGCCGCCGCCAAGAAACAGCTCCAGTCCGACCTGCCGCTGGTGCCCGCATGGATGCGCCCCGTTTTTCAACAAATCTCCCGCGACCATGACTGAAGATCGCTACCTTTCATTGAGGCCGCGCGAGCGGTTGGAACTACTTGATGCCGCTTCCCGGCAGAGCGGGTTGGCTCCGGCGATTTTGGAGAAGGATTACTGGGTCTGCAAAACGCTGAATGTGCTCTTTGCCCTGCCGGAACTGGGGAGCCATCTGGTTTTCAAGGGCGGCACCTCGCTCTCGAAGGTCTATGGCTTGATCGACCGCTTCTCGGAGGATGTGGACATTTCCTTCCACCGCGAGTTTTTGGGTCTCGGCGAGGAACACGATCCCGAGGCCGCCGCAGGCAATGAACAATCCCGTCGCATCGAGGCACTCCAGCAGGCCTGTCGGGATTGCATCCGGGAACGCCTGCTCCCGAGGTTGCGCGAGGCGATCGCCACGCTGCTCGGCGGCACGGAAGGTTGGTCTCTCGAAATCGACCAGCACGACGCGCAAACCCTACTCTTCCATTTTCCGCAGGCTGGGAGCCCCGGCCTCGCCTACATCGCCCCGTCGGTTCGCATCGAGCTGGGAGCCCGCTCGGATCACTGGCCATCGGAAGAGCGGGAAATCCTCTCCTACCTTGGCAGGGTCTTCGATCCCGCTATCGGCAAAGCCGAAGTCCGCTCTCTCGCCGCCGAGCGCACTTTCTGGGAAAAAGCCACTCTCCTCCATGCGGAGGCACATCGGCCAATCGACAAACCCATGCCCGCCCGATATGCGCGGCATTATCACGATCTCGCTCGACTCGCCGAAAGCCCAGTTGCCGAGAAAGCATTGGTTGATACCGCGCTTCGCGAACGCGTCGTAGCCCACAAGGCGGTTTACTTCCGCTCCGGTTGGGCGCGATACGATCTGGCCCAGCCAGCCTCATTTCGCCTTTTCCCGCCCGAATCGCGAATCACAGCGCTGGAAGCCGACCACCAAGCAATGATTCCGATGTTTTTCAACCCGCCTCCAGCCATCTCCGAAGTTCTCGACACCCTCGCCAAGCTCGAAATGCGGATTCGGAGCATGGCATGATTTTTTCGCCCTTTTCATGGCACCCGGGTGGACCTCGCCTGAAAAGGAAGACATTCACAAATATTTTTGATCCCCCCGTATTTGTCCTACCAACCTCTTTACGATCTCCGGCGAAATGATCACCAAAATCC
>CAZRLX010000333.1:0-1983 GCA_964601115.1 uncultured Chthoniobacter sp.
ATGATTAGGGAGGAGATGCACGTGTTCATGGGCGAAGTGGAGCGTCTTTGATGTTAAAATCTGACACATCATCCTTGATGCGAAAGATCATATTTCTATTGGAAAAAAGCGTGTTTTCGCTGCTTGTCAATGGCCTCGGGGAATTCAAGGTTTTCCGGGCGGAGAGGAAATCAATCCGATCCACAAGGGAGTCCCCGGCGCACTCGATCGATTCAGGATCAAACATGGTCGTTTGCAAAACGCACCGAGCAAAGGCTGTTCGGTTGAAGCGCAATCTGGTGAATGGTGTCGTCCAAGGTGACATCCATGAGGACCTGCCGGGCCGAGGGATTATCCACAAAAAGAACAACCGAACCGTCGGTATTTTTAACGGCGCAAACCGTCCGACCGAGAGCGAAGGCCTCGATGCGCACAGCTCCGGGCTGGATGCCTCGCCCGAGCAATCGCATCACCTCGAAGTCGGGATTCGAGCGCGCCTCGCCGGTGGAGCGGTCGATATTCCACAGCGAATTCTGTCGCCAACCGGCATAACTCCTCGCCGGCCCGTCGAGAATCATATTCCAGTAGGTGTAACAATCGGCACCGGCGTTTAGATAGTTCAACGCATCCTGAAAAAGAGCGCAGGCCTCCGTCCAAGTGTTTCCCCCCGAAAAACACGGACTCTCCGAGTGCATGATCCTTACGCCGGGATGGAGCAACCGGAAGTCGAGGACATTTTGAATGAGATTGTATTGAAACGCGACCCCGCGGACCGCCTCGAGCATGCCGGGCTGAGACATGACGCGCTGGGCGGTGGGTTTCCAGATACCTTGGAACGAACCCGCCCAGAGTTCGGCGGGGATTTTTCTTTTTGACGCCATGGGCTCGAGAAATTCGACAACAAATCGGGCATAGTCCTCGGGCCTGAAAATGCATCCGGCATACCCTCCGGCCACATCGGGTTCGTTTTGAACAACCAGTCGTTCGAGAGGCACGCCGAGTTCGGCCAACCGCTCGACCACCCTGCAAAGATAAAGAGCGTAAGCCTCGAGGACCTCGGGCTCGTGCTTGAGCGATCCGGTGTTCATGCTGCCCGTGGTTTTCATCCAGGCAGGCGGGCTCCAAGGCCGGGCGTGGAGTTTCAAATTCGGTCGCACCTTCCGGGCCTCACGGATGTAGCGCATGAGGTGAGCTTCGTCGCGCGAGGAGTCCAGGCGCTCCATGGCAAAGTCGCCCTCGGCATCGTTCCAGCTGTAGGGAGCCAGCGCGAAGTCGCTCGCCCCGATCGGCACACAACAAAACGAAAACGACGCGCCGCCCTCCCCGAAGAGCGCTTCCACGATCGCCTCGCGCCTTCCGCTTGGAAGTGAGAAAAGACACTCCCCGCCCTGCTCGTTGAATGTGCCCCCCACTCCGGCGATGGTCTGGTAGGTCGATGCGGTTCGGATCAACACCTCGAAATCCTTGTCGGAGGATCCGATGAAATCCCTCGCCCAAAGTTCCGGCGGCACGCGCACCTTGCCGGTGTCGCAATCCTGCAAACCCACGAATTCGATCCGGGGCCTTGCCGCGAAGCCCGGGAGCAATCGCAGCCCCTTGATCCGCGCGAACCGGTCTCCACATGCCAGCACCCGGAGTTCGATTTCTCCCGCCCCTCCCTCAAACTCGAAGCCCCCCAGATCGAACCATGCAAAATCCTCGAAAGACTCAGTCCTCGGCACTTGGTGGCGCTTGAGGCGGGAACCTGCGCGGACCTCGAAGACCCCGCCTTTGAAATGCCGCTGGCAGGACATCTCCAACTGCAGCGTCCAAACGCCTTGGGGAACCTCACAGCGCCATGCGATGCGGGTATCCGGGGAAAGCACCTCCCCGGCAAAGGGAGTGTGGTTGCTCCAGTTCGACGCTTGTTGAATGGGGAGCCGGATAAGTTTCATTGCGTCTGTTGATTGCCGGGCAAAGCGGCTTTTGTCGCCTCCTCCGACTGCATTTCCTGCGCGACCCGCA
>CAZRLX010000334.1:0-1980 GCA_964601115.1 uncultured Chthoniobacter sp.
GGATGGGCCAACAGCGGTCGAAAAATTTTCAATTTTCCGCTACGCGTGGCGCGTCGCTACCACTCCGATCCGGACCGTCGGAAGGAAAATTCCTCACCGGGCGCCATGGCGTCATCGCTCAAAAAGTCAAGAATTTATTCCTGACCCCTTTTGCTGCCTTTTGTTGCTTTGGCGTCATGGCGCCGGGAAAACAAGAAAGGAGCCATGTGATGCATTTGCATCACTTGACCGTTCTTGCGAACTGCCGTTTTTTTATTGCAGTCCAACCCTCCAACCCTCCTTAAAACCCCATGAATGATCACCCCCATTCTTTCTGGATTCGTTTCCTTCCATCCGCCCGCGCAGCCGCTCTGGCATTGGCTCTGCTGGCCGCACCGAGTCTCCATGCTCAGGAATACTGGTGGGACAACAACGGCACAACTACTGGCTTTGGCACGGCGGGCGGGACTTTCAGTTCCGAAGGGAGCACTTTTTGGTCCACGAATTCCACGGGCGGCGCGAATGCCATACTTGGCACTTCCGTCATCACCGGAAGCAATGTCCTGAATTTCGGAACCTCAACGAACGGCCTTGCCGCCGGCACCATTACCGTGTCGGGGGATGTCAGTATGGGTTATACACGCTTTGGAGCTCTGACGGGAAATATCACGCTCTCCGGTGGCAACATCACCCTGAATTCAGGTATCATCAACAGCGGAGCCACTACATCGACACGCACGATCACAAGCAATATCACGCTTACTGGTAACAGAGAGATTGGATTGAGTAGCCACAACGGCAATAGGTTTATTCTCACAGGCATCATTAGTGGTGGTTTCGGATTAACCTCTCAAGCTAATGAAGGCTTCATTACCTTGAATGGCACGAATACATTCACTGGCACTTTCAATGCACAGAGAGGGCAGGTTAATTTCAATTCCATTGCAGATGCCGGCCACAGCAGCGCCTTGGGTGCAGGCTCGCAAATTACACTCGGTCAGAATGGCAACCAGAATACTGCAGCTTGGTATACTGGAGTCGACAGCGCCTCGTCGAATAGGACATGGAATATTGCGAGTTCCACAACAAACATAATCGCACAAAATGGCTCATTGCACCTGACCGGAAACTTGGTCAGCACCCAAGGGACTAATATGACTATAGCATTTGCTGGCACAGCAGATACAGGTGTTAATGAAGTCTCAGGAATTATTAACGATGCCACAGGGGGCAATGTTACAAGTGTCACTGTAAACAATGCGCTACCCACTGGGGGTGCTACAGAAGCTGGTTTTTGGATTTTATCGGGTAACAATAGCTACGAGGGAGCCACGACGGTAGCGAGCAGCAGCAGACTCCGGATCGCCCACGCCAACGCCCTTGGCACCACGGCCGCCGGGACTACCGTGCAAAATGGAAGCGTCTTGGAGCTTACCGGGGGAATTTCCGTTGGAGCAGAGGCTCTCTCGATCCAAGGCACGGGCATCAGCTCCGGCGGTGCCCTGCGCAACATCTCTGGCAACAACTCCTACGCGGGTGCCATTACCCTCGCCGGCGCCACGCGCATCAATTCCGACGCCGACTTGCTCACCCTCTCCGGCGCGATCAGCGGCGCGCACAATCTGACCTTCGGCGGCGCGGGCAGCACGACCGTGAGTGGCAACATCACCACCTCCACCGGCACGCTCACAAAAGATGGAGCCGGCACTCTCACACTCGGCGGTATCAACACCTACATCGGCGCAACCACGATCAGCGCCGGCACGCTGCAAATCGATGGCAACATTGCCAATAGCGGTCTGGTGATAAACTCAGGGGCCACCATCTCTCCCGGCACCACCGCAGCAGCCGACTCCTTCGGCACCTCCTCGATCACGATCAATGGCGGCGGCTACAACTGGACTCTTTCCAGCGCGAACGGCTCAGCTGGTTCTGGCTGGGATCAGATCACCAGCACAGGAGCACTGACCTCCTCGGGCTTGTTGACCGTCTATGCCTACG
>CAZRLX010000335.1:0-1962 GCA_964601115.1 uncultured Chthoniobacter sp.
AACTCCGCCTGATTTCTCTTCTGAGTGAAGGCCTCAGTTTTTGCCGGAGCCGGAGGCCGAAGGCCGGAGACGGCCCCTAGGCAATCACACGGCAAAAACTAATCCTCTTTCATCTTCTTCTATCCGTGGCCTGTCTTTTTGTCTGAACCAAATCACGGCTTCGCGCTATAGCTCGATGATGGCGAAGCGGCCCCGCTTGATTGTCGCGATTCTCGTGCTGCTTAGCTGCGCATTATGCCGTGCCGAGGAGCCCGACGCGCCGGAAACCATCCTGTCGCGCATTTCCTCGCTTTGCCACAACGCGGCCAAACCGGTCGGCATCGAGTTTTTCATCGATTACTACGGCGTGTTCCAAGGCAATCCGGTCGGCGGCGAGTCGCAGAGTTTCGCTTACTCGCAATACCTGCCGTTCGGATTCGAGTGGAAAGAACCGCTCGGCTGGCGCGGCGGCGGAGTGCGTGTGTCCGCCGTTTCCGGTGCCGGACGCAATCTTTCGGAGACCATCGGCAATGCCTTCACCGCCTCGCAAGCATGGACGGACAACACGCTCTTTCTTTACGAGGCTTATCTTGTGCAGCAGGCGTTCGATGATCGGCTGGAAATGGTAGCCGGGCGTATTTCCGCCGCCGAATTTTTCGCCGGACTGCCGGCCTTCAATCTTCTTGTCACCGGCGGACTCAACTCGACGCCGATCGCCCTCAAACTCAACTCGCCCTTCACCGGCAGCGCGTCCGCTTCGTGGGCCGCGGGTGCGCGTTGGCTGCCCGCCGAGGAGACATACATCATGGCCGGATGGTTCCAAGCGCGCGCGGACTTGGGTGAGTCCGGTCCCTACCATGGTTTGGATCTCTCCATCGGTCAGGACGACGGCGCATTTGCCGTGGCGGAAATCGGTTGGACGCCCAACTCCAAGCAATTCACCGCCGTGCAGGAAGACCGACGCTTCACCCGCGACCGCACCGAACTGAGCAGCGATGGCAGCGGCCTTCCCGGCATTTACAAACTCGGCACATATTTTTCGACCACGGCCAGGGAGACTTATCCCGGCGGTTGGGGTGAGAATCCGTTCGGATTTTATCTGCTCGGGCAACAGCTGCTTTGGGAGCAAAAACCCGGACAACCCCACGCACCGCATTTCTCCGTGTTCGGTGGAGCGACATGGTCACCTCCCACCGGTGTGACCGAAATGCCGTGGAGCGGATTCCTCGGCACTTCATGGCAAGGCCCCCTGCCCGCGCGACCCGCCGACCATCTTTACGTGCTGGGCCAGATCGGCAACTTCAGCGAGCCGTATGCCGACAGCGTGGGTCAATCGCCAGCGGGCGCGTTCGAATCCGTGCTCAACGCGGGCTACATCTTCAAGATCACCAAGGAGCTATCCGTGCAACCGGACATTCAATACATCATCCGCCCGGGCGGCTTCGGCCAGTCAGGCAATGCCCTCGTGCTCGGACTGCAAATCGCGGTCGAGCTATAATCCGAAAATCGAATGTGAACGGCTTGACGCGCATGGGCGGTCTGCATCTAGTTGCGGGACATCATTAGCCCCCCACAAAATCTCATGAACCACAAACGCACCCTCCTCGCTGTCGCCTGCACCTTCGCCGCCATCGCCTTCGCCCAGGCCGAAATCCCCATCGACAACAACCAACCGCCCACGCCGTCCGCGACCAAGGAGCGCTTTGCCCCACCCTTCACCGGCGGTAAACCGGGCGACTTGCTCTCGCACAAAGAAATCGGCACGGAAATCAAAGGCGCGCGCGCGTGGAAAGTCCGCTACGTCTCCAAGGATGTGAACGACGTGCCCACCGAAGTCACCGGCTTGGTCATTGCGCCGGAAGAAAAAGGCAAGGACCGCAAGGTGATGACGTGGTGCCATGGCACCACCGGCCTCGGCGATGCGGCCACCCCTTCGGCCCAGCCCAACCCGGCGCGCAACCTCATCACCTACTTCGATGCCAA
>CAZRLX010000336.1:0-1945 GCA_964601115.1 uncultured Chthoniobacter sp.
TTGCGGACCAAGGACCAAGGGACAAAACGACTAAGGGACTAGAAGGCGAAGCACTCATCGACCTGAGCTGGCATCCGAATGCGCGGCTTGTGGAGACGGATGCGGAACGGGAGGGGTTGGGGTTGGTCAGTGCTCGGTTGAGAGGTTTCGAATTAGGCAAGGGGGATGTCTTTGTTTTTGTCGATCAGGACAACGCGCTGCGGCCGGATTACCTGCAGGGGGTCGCGGACATTGCGGTGGAGTATCCGCATATCGGCACGTGGGGCGGCCAGATTTTGTTGAAGTTCGACGAGCCGGACAAAGCTCCGGAGAAACGGCTTTGGGCCTCCCTCTGCACCAAGGAATTTCAGGGCGATGTGTGGTCCAATGTGGTCGAGCACCATGCCTCGACCCCTGTCGGTGCCGGTCTCTGCGCGCGACGCGAGGTGCTTTCGGCATACCGCGAAGCGGTCTTGGCCAATCCCATGCGACGCCTGCTTGATCCGACGCCGCGCGGTCCCGGGTTCGGCGGCGACACCGACATCGCCTACGCGGGTATTCGTGCCGGATACGGGAAGGGCATCTTTGATCGTCTTGTCCTTGATCATCTTACCCCCGCTGGTCGTTGCTCGGATCAATACATCATCAAGAACGCGGAAGGTCTCGCGTTCTCTGCCGGGCTTCATGGTTACGTCGAGACCGGCAGGATCAGCCCGCCGCGGAACGATTGGCGTTTTTGGGCAATGAGCTGGGCAAGGCGTCCCGGAATGCAACGCTTGGATTGGGAATTGCTTTTGGCACGTCAAAGGGGTCGGCTCAGAGCAAGCAAGGAAATCCCGTTAAAGGCAGGCGAATTGCAGGACTACGCGCGCAGGCTTCACACTAAAGCTGTTGCGCTCGACCATGGAGCCTCAAGGTGAAAATTATGAAGCGAATGCTGAAAACACTACTCGGTTGCAACCTCGCCAGCTTGGGGCATTTGGTCCGCGGAAAACCCGACGAGTTCTCCAACGGTTGTTTGAGCGCACTCTCGGCGGCGCGTTTCCCTTCACCAACCGCCAATTTGCCTTTGCCGAGCGTGACGTTGGCCCGGATTCTAGGATCGAAAAAAGTCGACATCCGGCTCACCGTGTCCCGTGACGAGGAAGGGATCCTTCCCTACGACCAAGCCATTGCCCTGGCATCCATCTTGGTTGCGGAAAAGCCCAAGACGGTTCTGGAGGTCGGAACGTTCATGGGCGCGACAACGCGCTTGATGGCGGAAAATCTTCCGGATGCGACTATCCATACGGTGGATCTGCCGCTGGATTTCAGCTTGAATGCGCCGCCTCGTGACGGGATGCCGAAGGATGACTTTCAGCTGATTACACGACGGGTGGTCGGACGCGAGTTTCTCGGGCAACCTTGCGCCGCCCGGATCAGGCAGCACCATGCCGACACGGCCGAATGGGATTTTTCCGCGGCTGCGCCGGCGAACTTTTTCTTCATCGACGGTTCCCACACCTACGAATACTGCAAGAACGACTCGGACAAGTGCTTCGCTTTGTGCGGGGGAAAGGGCGTTTTCCTGTGGCATGATTGCGATCGGAATCATCCGGGAGTGATCCGCTGTCTCATGGAATGGCGGGCCATGGGCAGGGATGTGAAGAGGATCGAAGGGACGCCGTTGGCGTATTGGAAGGGGAGTTGAGGCGGGCAGCCGAAGGCTGCGGACTAAAGGACCAAGGGGCGAAAAGACTTAGGGCCAGGCAAGGGGCACTAGGCGAGAGGGAAGAGAAATTTTGACAGGGGTTATTTTGACATTTTGAGCGACTGAAAGCCGAGTCTTCGAGACGGGTCGCCACGGCGACCAACTGATACCGCCAACCGCCTTCTAGCTCCCGGCTCCTAGCTCCTCACTCCACGCTCGCTATGCACATCTACTTTTTCAACAGTGCGGTTTCTGAGTTGTATCAGAACGACATTA
>CAZRLX010000337.1:0-1935 GCA_964601115.1 uncultured Chthoniobacter sp.
ATCCAGGTTAACACTGAAAAAATCCTGTTCATCTGCGGCGGCGCGTTCGTGGGTTTGGAAAAAATCATCCAACGCCGGCTCGGCGGCCGCACCATGGGCTTCAACGCCCCCGCGATCGGCTCCGGATCCTCGATTTCCCGCACCGACGTCCTCAAAATGGTCGAACCCGAGGACCTCATCAAGTTCGGCCTCATCCCCGAATTCATCGGCCGCCTTCCCGTCGTCGCCTCGCTCGACGAACTCACCGAGGACCAGCTCGTCCAGGTTCTCACCGAGCCCAAGAACGCAATGGTGAAGCAATACACCAAGCTTCTCGGCATGGACGGCGTCTCGCTCAATCTCACCAAGGATGCCCTCCGCGCCCTCGCCGCCGAGGCGATCCGCAAAGGCACCGGCGCCCGCGCCCTCCGCTCCATGATCGAGCGCATCATGCTCGATGTGATGTTCGACTGCCCCAGCCGCGACGACATCGCCGAGGTCACGATCAACCGCGCCGTCGTGGAAGGCAAAAAATCCCCCCTCCTCCGCCGCAAGCAGGAAAAAGACGCGGCCTGACCACGTTTTTTGCTCCTGCGAACCGGCATTCCAATGCTAGGTTTTTCAGGTGAAACCGGCGGACGCCAACACCCATCTGGAAACGCGCGCGGAAATTCTTCGCATCGCAAAGCGTCTCGCACCCTGCCTCGATTCTCTCGGCCGAATCACATTTCTGGGCGATCCGCTTTCCGAGCCTCAACGCCGCAACTGGGTCGATGCCGTCTGGCAACCGATCGTTTCCGAGGCCCTCCGAAAAGCCTACAACCTCCGCAATCGCGGCCACCTCGATCTGGAGCGCATCGATCGCGAACTCGACAACCGCCTCGCGGGCCCCCTGGCCAAGTTCAGCCGGGCCGCGGGCCGCGAACTTGCCACGCGCTTCCAAGCCCCCGAGGGGGAAAACCATCTCGCCAAATTTCTCACCGACATCCGCCGGGGCGAGACCCCCGGGCATTTCGCGATCGTTTTCGGAGCCCGCGCCTCCGCCTTTCACATTCCGCTCACCATCTCCCGCGCGGCTTTGGTTTTTCTCGAAATGCGCGCCGCCCCGATCGATCAACTCTGGCCGATCGTCGAGAAATGCCTTTCGGAATCCCCCGAAAAAATCCTCGCCGCCTGACCTTCCCATGCCGGCCCTCGAAACTCCCGAATCGGAAACCAAGGACCAGGCCGATCTTGATTCCGTCTGGAATGTTGTCGTCCACAACGATCCCGTGAATCTCATGAGCTATGTCGCCATGGTTTTTCGACGCGTGTTTGGTTTTGCCCGCGAAAAAGCCGAACGCCACATGCTCGAAGTCCACAACAACGGTCGCTCGATCGTTTGGTCCGGTTGCCGCGAGGAAGCCGAACTCTACGTCCAGCAACTCCACGCCCATCTGCTCCTGGCCACCTTGGAAAGGGCGCCCGAACCGTGAAAATCGGTGTCCGGATCACTCCCGAAGGCGGAGTCCTTTTCGAAGGCATCGATCCCCTCTTTCTTCGACTGCTGGGCGAAATCCGCGAGACCGCCGAGTTGGACGATCCCCGCGTCGAGGCCCGTTTTTTTCAAACTCCCAGCACCGATCCCGAAGCCGACGAACTCCGCGAGGATTGGAAATCCCTCGTCCAACCGGAACTCCACACTTCCTTCGGTGCCTCGCGCGATGCGGTGGAGGCCGATCTCCGTCGCGCGGAATCCGGCCCCGCGGAAAACCGCTCGCTCCTCATTCCCCGCCAGCACATCGACCACTGGCTCGGCGCGCTCAACCAGGCCCGACTCGCCCTCTTTGAATTTCACAATTTCTCCGAAAAGGAAATGAGCCGCACGCCCCGCGAACCCTCCGATCCCCGCGAACACGCCCTCCTGCAGATGCATGTCTACGGCCTGCTCCAAGAATGGCTCGTCTCGGTGTTGGA
>CAZRLX010000338.1:0-1933 GCA_964601115.1 uncultured Chthoniobacter sp.
GCCTCCTCGGTGCGGGCGTTCATGTCTTTCATCTTCACTTTGACGATGTCCATGACCTGCTTTTTGGTGATTTTGCCGACCTTGGTCTTGTTGGGTTCCTTGGATCCCGAGGCGAGGCCAGCCGCTTTCTTGAGAAGGATGGCGGCGGGAGGGGCCTTCGTGATGAAGGTGAAGCTTTTGTCTTTGTAGACGGTAATCACGACCGGAAGGATGTCGCCGGACTGCTTTTGAGTGGCGGCGTTGAATTCCTTGCAGAAAGCCATGATGTTGACGCCTTGTTGGCCGAGAGCAGGGCCAACGGGCGGTGCCGGGTTTGCGGCGCCGGCGGGAATTTGAAGTTTGATCTGTCCTACGATTTCTTTAGCCATATGAGTAATGAAGCCGCCAAGCTGGCGGAAAAGCGGGTTAAGTCACCACGAACCCGCTCGCCTGACAAGGAGATTTTTCGGGTCGTTTAGAGAGTGGAGAGAACCTCGGTGATTTTATTGAAATCCGGGAGGTCTTTCGGAGTCGGGGTTTGTTCGCTGTGGCGGATGACGCCGTCCTTGTCGATGACGAATGCCGCACGGGCCGATGTGCCGCCGAGTCCGATCAGGTCCTCGAGGAACACCCCGTAAGCCTTCGCGGTTTCCTTGTTCAGATCGCTGAGGAGCGGGATGCGGATGTTTTCCTTTTTCGCCCATGCCTCCTGGGCGAACGGACTGTCCACACTGATCCCGAGCACCGAGGCGTTGAGTTCCTCGTATTTGGCGAGGCCGGCGGTGACATCGCAAAATTCCTGGGTGCACACGCCGGTGAAGGCCAGCGGGAAGAAAAGGATCACTGTCGGTTTTTTTCCAAAGTTCGAGGAAAGAGTGAAGTCCGCGAGGCCTTCGGAGCCGATTGTTTTCAGGGTGAATTCGGGAGCTTTGGTGCCGGGTGCGAGTGCCATGGTAGTGGTATGGTTGAGAGTTGAGCGGCGCATTTTGCGTTGAGTCGGGGGATTGTCAATCGCCGCGGCGCATTGCGAAGTCCGGGATAGTGTGGTGCACGCGGGGTGCGCTACATTTTCGGAATCGTGATGCCTCGCTGGCCCATGTATTTGCCGCTGCGGTCCGCGTAGCTCGTCTCACAGGTTTCGCCGGCCTCGAAAAACACGACCTGGGCCAAGCCTTCATTCGCGTAGATGCGCGCCGGGAGCGGCGTGGTATTCGAGATTTCAAGGGTGACATGCCCTTCCCACTCGGGCTCGAAGGGCGTCACGTTCACGATGATGCCGCATCTGGCATACGTGGACTTGCCGACACAGATGGTCAGCACCTCCCTCGGAATCCGGAAATACTCGACGCTCCGCGCGAGCGCGAAGGAATTTGGCGGCACGACGCACACGTCGGTCTCCATGTCGACAAACGAGCGGTCGTCGAAGGATTTGGGATCGACCACACTGCCGAAGACATTGGTGAACACCTTGAATTCGTTCGAGACGCGGAGGTCGTAGCCGTAGCTCGAAAGCCCGTAACTGATGACCCTCTTGCCGCACTCGAGTTGCTTCACCTGGCCGTCCACGAAAGGCTCGATCATGCCGCGCTCGCGGGCCATGCGACGGATCCACTGGTCGGAACAAACAGCCATTACATCGAGAGGCCGGGAATCTTCATCCCGCCCGTGAGTTTCCCCATTTCGCTCCCCGCCATTTTCTTCGCGTCCTCGACCGCCTGCCGGACGGCGCTGAGGACGAGATCCTCGAGCAACTCGACATCGTTCGGATCCACGACCTGCGGATCGATTTTGATGGATGTGATGTCGCCCGATCCAGTGGCGGTGACGACGACTTTTCCCCCGCCGGAGGTGGCTTCGATCGTCTTGGCGGAAAGTTCGGCCTGGGCCTCGGCCATGCGTTCCTGCATGCGCTGGGCCTCCTTGAGCATTTTTGCGATATTCATGGGCGCGGAGT
>CAZRLX010000339.1:0-1932 GCA_964601115.1 uncultured Chthoniobacter sp.
TTGGTTCAGACAAAAGAATGAGGACAGAGGAATCACGGGTTGGATTCCCCGGTCTACTTCTACCAAGTCCGGTCGGCATTGGCTTCACACAGTTCCCGGCGGATGACTGGGAAGGTTTTTGGGTGATGGCCTCGGCTCCCCGCCTTGTTTCATTTCCCACCGATTCAGGACGACCACCGATTCTTCTCCATTTCCAATCGGTGGTGGATCTGAATCGGTGGGAGCCATGGAGAGACGGCGCCTTGGTTCAGACAAAAGAATGAGGACAGAGGAATCACGGGTTGGATTCCCCGGTCTCCTTTTGCCAATAGGGGTACACAGCGACGCCCACATGGTTCGAGAAAAGCCGAGCCATCGTACCTTGGCTCTCCAGAGCCGAGACGGACGTCTCCTGGCTCTCTCCCACACTTGCCTCTGACAAAGGAATCACGGGTTGAAAGAAGCATGGAGGGACGGACACTTTGTTCCACCGACCGCAACCCGCGAAGTGATCGTTTCGCGGGTGGGCGTGAGGAAATAGGATGGGCGCAGGCGGAACGAAGAGACTGGGAGACGAGGAGACGCCGGACTTGAGCCTGTGACGCTAGGAACCGATTTTCGGAACCACTGAACGGTTTTGTGGGACCCAAAAACCATCCGGGGGAACCGCTGAACGATTTTGCGGAACCACAAAACCATCCGGCGCTATGGAGGGACGGATACTTTGTTCGCCAGCTCGAGAGCCGGGTTTTCGTTGGTAGAATGATGACGGGTAAAATGATGATTCAGAATGGATTGGGCCATTATTTTACCCGCCATCATTTTACCTGATCAACACCGCGTGGTTCCGGCGAAAGTGCGCGTGGTCCGGCAGCAAGATCGCGTGTCCAAAAGTTTGTGTTTCGGGCGTTTGGAAAGCCCGTGGCGCTCATTTGTTCTGTTGATTTTTTGCAGCCTGACGTCATTTCCCGTGGATCGGATGGAGGTCAATGTAGGCCGCCAGAAAGGCGACAGTGATGGGTATTCAGTCTGACGGGTCAGACGTTTCGGACGAGTCGGATGGGGGGTCAGGGCTCGATGTCTCTTGTGCCTTTGCAGTTGGGGTAGGCGGAGCAGCCCCAGAACTCGGAGGAGGTCTTGCCGGCGGTGCGGCGGCGCATGGGTTTGCCGCACACAGGGCATAGTGGAACGCCGGCCTGCTCGGCGCGGGCTTGGATGCGGGTGGAGTGGAGGCGCTCGGTGAATCCTCCGTGTTCCTTGAAGTCGCGGCCTTGGCTTTCGACCTGGCGTTTGAGGAGGTAGGAGGCCTGATTCACGGCGCAGAGCATGGCATTGCCTGCGAACTCAGGATCAGCCTTGGAGACGAACTCAGAAAGCCCGGCAAGTCCGGTGAGCACCACTTTCCCCTTGGGGGCAGCGGGAAGATTGGGGAAGACATCGTGCTTGAGTCGCTCCCGCATGGCGAGGCACTGTTTGGAGTCTTTGTGCCACACACGAAGACCCCGCTGGATGAGGAAGCTCTTGTAGTCCTTGGCGAGCTCGTCGTTCAAACTCGCCCGGGCGACATTCGTGAGCTTCATCTCCATTTTCTTGGAGGTGGCGGCGGCTCCGCTGCCCTCCGAGATGTTCCGCACGCCGCTGCGGGCGGCCTGCACCATCTGGTCGTGCGTGCGGCTGGTTTTTTCGATGAAACGATCACAGAAAACAACCGTGGCGTCATAGACCGCCTCGGCGACGGCGTAGCTGCGCAGGTTCTCGTAACCTCCATGCGGCATCAAGGGACTGTCGGAGTCGGGCGGCATGGCGGGGTCTCATCTGACGAGTCGGACTGGTCGGACCCGTCAGACTCGTCCGACGGGCCCAACGACTACTGACAAGCCTCGCACGTCCCGCCATTTCGCATGGCTTCGATGGAGCAAGCCTGCGCTTCTTCGGCGGTGAAGGTGCGTTTGG
>CAZRLX010000340.1:0-1912 GCA_964601115.1 uncultured Chthoniobacter sp.
TCGGCTCCCACGAGGAACCCGCCGGCGTTGTTGTTGTAGTTCGGAACTCCAGAAACCCCGCGCGAGATCGAAAACTCGCCGTTGGCCAGGCCGAGCGAAGCCAACGGGGACATTGACGTTCACAACAGGTGCAGCAACGCTTTTTGTCATGCGAAAGGGTCGCAAATCATTCCAATCATTCGAAATGAACTAACAAATCTCCATCAGTAGCATTGCGGAGCTCTTCCGTTCTTCAATAAACAATGCTATTCGGATTTTTATAGAAGATTCCCGAAAGATCTGGAGAGGAAGAAACCTCGTTGGCGATGGTGTCTGAAAGTGGTTCCGAGCTCAACCTTGATATTTGGGCCGTGCATCTCCGCCGGGCGCTTGCTGGTGGATGGCACCGTTCAGGAAGTTATCTCCTCGGGCGGTCTCTCCACGCGGAAGGTGGATGGCCCACATATGAGAGAACTCGCCGCGCGCCTCCGCTCGCTTCGCGGGATCGAATAGATTTCTTCATCCTCTCTCCGTGTCAGTGGCTGTGATGCCACCTTGCAGGGGCGCCCCAGCACGTCATGCTTTCGGGCTACCTCTTTCCCTTCTGCGGCATGAACGTTAAGGAAAATTTCATCTTGAAAACTATCAAATTCATATACTTAGAATATACCACGGCGTCATGGTTAAAGGCTAAGGCTTCGAGGCCCTCACCCACGAACTCCCGACCAGTGCCACCTCTGCCGTCGTCGCCCTCCGGCATGGCATCCAACGCCACAGGAAACGCTGGATTGAGACAGAAGTGAGTCAATCGGACGCTATTACGCACCGATAAATGAGCCACTGCGTCGCTTTTTAGATTCGCCCCTTGACCCCTTCTCGTTGAAAAAAATTACATCATACTTAAAAGAAATAGATTAAATTTTCACCAAAAACCCGGCCCCATTCCTGCTTAGGGCAGGCCACTCGTTTAACATTATGGGAAAAATTCTAGGAATTGATTTAGGAACCACAAACTCTTGCATGTCGGTCATGGAAGCCGGTGAGCCCGTCGTGCTGGAAAACTCCGAGGGCGCACGCACCACACCATCCGTCGTCGCCTTCACCAAATCCGGCGAACGCCTCGTTGGTCAGGCGGCAAAACGCCAGGCCATCACGAACCCCTCGAACACGATCTTCTCGGTCAAGCGCTTCATGGGCATGAAATACGAGGACGCCCGCGCCGAGGAACACCGCGTCCCCTACAAACTCGTTAAAGCCGCCAACGGCGACGCCCACATCCAAGTGGAGTTTGACGGCAAACCCAAAACCTTCTCGCCGCAGGAAATCTCCGCGATGATCCTCGCGAAGCTCAAGGCCGATGCCGAAGCCAAGCTGGGTGAAAAAATCACGGAGGCCGTCATCACCGTCCCTGCCTACTTCAACGACTCGCAGCGCAACGCGACAAAGGACGCCGGAAAAATCGCGGGCCTTGACGTCAAGCGCATCATCAACGAACCCACCGCCGCCTCGCTGGCCTACGGTCTCGACAAGAAATCCGATGAAAAAATCGCCGTCTACGACCTTGGCGGCGGCACGTTCGACATTTCCGCCCTCGAAATCGGCGACGGTGTCTTTGAAGTCCGCGCCACCAACGGCGACACCCACCTCGGTGGCGACGACTGGGACAACCGCATCATGGACTGGATCATCGCGGAGTTCAAAAACGACTCGGGCATCGACCTCTCCAAGCAACCGGATGCCGTCCAGCGCATCAAGGAAGAGGCCGAGAAGGCCAAGATCGCCCTTTCCTCCACCCAGGAATACGAGATCAACCTGCCGTTCATCACGGCCGACGCCACCGGACCGAAACACATCCAGAAAAAACTCACCCGCGCCAAACTCGAGCAACTCACCGACGACCTCTTCGAGCGCACCATCAAGCCCGTCAAGGACT
>CAZRLX010000341.1:0-1895 GCA_964601115.1 uncultured Chthoniobacter sp.
CCGCCCTCCCAGCGCATATTTCTGAGTTCTATGGGCGTTTTCCAGCCCTTGCCGAATTCCACTTCTTTTCCATCCACAAGGCAGGTGGCCGGGCGAGTGAGGTTCAGTTCGGTCACGGTCTCCCAGGAGGGCAGCGGATCGGAGGAATCTTTTTTGAGCATGTCCCCGGGCTTGATGGTCACCGTTTGCCAATCCGGCGAGCCTTTCAGTGCTTTCTTGAACACAAAGTCCCCGCTGGGCTTGCCTGGGAAGGTGCCCCAGACATTCATTTTGGCCTCGACGGCGAGCATGTTGTCTTGAGGGCACAGGACCTCGAAGACGAGCGAGGCCCCCTCGGGTCCTCGCCATTTCGGGTCATGGAGTTTCCGGGTCGAAGCCACCCAGTGGTGGGGATTTTCCCAGGAGAGCCGATACCAGTCATGCCAACCGCGCGAGAAATCGTCGATCTGGCGCGAGGGTTTGTCTGTCGCTTTCACGCCGGCCGCCACCAATTCCCCGGGATGGTAGATGGCCTGATTGCTGGTGATCATGTAGGTGGCGGGCGTCTTCGCTCGGCGCTTCATCACAGTGTCTTGCTTTAATTTGTAAAAGACATTGGCATAGGCGAGCAACGGCTGGGCTGTGCTCAGGATCGGGGCATTTCCCACCCAGACATCGCCGTTTTTCTTCGCCTCGGCATCACGCCAGAACCGCATGACATGGTTCGCACCAACGGAATAGTAAATATCCACCTTCTCCACCTCGTCGGGACGATCGGTCTGGACTGTGACTTGGGGCACTCCGTCTGGCGTCTTCAGGTTGACGGTTAATTTCGGTGTCTCCGGGAAAGCAAAAGTCCCCTTGAGATGCTGGTCAAACCACAGGGTCCTGCACACCTCGGATTCGGGAAGGCTCCTGTGGGTGAAGTGGGGAACAACTGTGTAACGGACGGTCTTGCTGCCGATTTTCTTCCAGTTCTCCGTCATCGCATCAAACGGGCCGGCGTGGTCGTTGGACGCGGAGAGGAAAAGGATCGGGCAGGTCACACGCGGAATGTAGGCTTCATCCCAGATCGTCGCCGTCATCATGTCGTGTGGACGGGGCTTCACGACGGCTTCGGGCAAATCGGCCAACTTTTCCGTGATGCCACCGCTGCCGCCACAGGAGGGAACTGCGGCCTTCACGCGCTTGTCGCTGCCTGCGAGATTGAGCGTGATTTTTCCGCCCATGGAATGTCCGGTCACGCCCAACTTGGCGGGATCCACCTCGGGTTGTTGCTCTAAAAAGGTAAGCGCCCGCCGCGCCGCGAGGACCAGGAGGAACCAGTTGTTGTTCCTCGGCGACTCGATCGTATCCAGCGTTTTGTCGTCGGGTTTCGCGGAGCCAACGGCGTCGTAGTGGGTATTGTGCTTTTGGGTGGGATCGATCGCGCCCCAGTCGGTATTGGCGTCGCCTGGTTGCATTTTACCCATGGGGTTGCCAAGCCAGTTGATCGAGAGTCCTGCGTAACCATTCTCAGCGGCCGAGATGACATCACTCACATGGGCTTTCCCACCGCCTCCGTGAATCTGCAAAATGCCGGGCAGTTTCTTGTCACTTTTCGGAAAAGCATAAAAGGCGGCCAGTCTCGATTTTTGCCCTTTGAAAGTGCCAACCGTAAAAACCACATGGCGGATGGTGATGTCCCCTTCCTTCCACTCTCTCACGACCTCGGCCTCAAGCGGTTCCTTTGCCGGATCATAATCCCCCCAAAGCTCATCCAGATTCGTGGGAATTTTTCCGTCCACCAACGGCGGCAGGGAATCCGTGGCCGGAGCGGTTTCGGCCCATGCGCCGTGCGGGAGGACTGCCGCCAGTATTGCTGTTGCCAAAAGGATTCTCATTTTTTTCATGTTCATAAAAAGCTCCCACCTATT
>CAZRLX010000342.1:0-1887 GCA_964601115.1 uncultured Chthoniobacter sp.
AGACGGGAGGGTGTTTCCGAGCGGAGCAGAGGCGGTTCGTGCAATTGGTGCTTTTTAAGGACTGAAATATACGCCGCTGATAAAAGCGGTCGGCAGATTAAAGGCTTTCGAGTTGAAAGAATCGGAACGATCAACAAAAACAACTAAAGATCAATAGAGAATCAAAAATAGGGCTGAGCGAATTTGGAACGATGGCGCTGAAAATTATTCCGCAACAATCAATTACCCCCCACCACCAAAAAACAAGCCCCGCCCGCTGGGCCAAGGCTCTGTAGCCCATGCTTAAAATCGGCTGGAACCTATCGAGGCTATAGGCGGAACTCCGAAAAACTCACCAAATCTTGCCAAAATCCACTTGGCATTTACTTGGCACTATGAGGCCATTTTTATGCGTTTTTCTGCGTTTTGATGCACAAGCGCTTTTCTCTGAAATCGCCCGCAGAGCCAGCATTTAAGCGGCTGTAGAGGGGCGCGCCCGGCTGGGATCGAACCAGCGACCATCGGTTTAGAAGACCGGTGCTCTATCCACTGAGCTACGGGCGCGAATCGGATTGCACAAGCTATGCGCGGATTGGATTCGGAAAAGCGAAAAAATCAGGCTCAGGGTGAGTTGATTCCTGAGGCCGAGCCGGAACTGCTCATTGAAAGACGCGGTCCCCCCGCGCGCAAACACGTCTCGAAACCAAGGATGAAGGCGAAAATCCAGTCAAAAGGAAATGCGGAATCACAACAGGTCCCGAGGACCGCGCCTGCCTCGGGCGCTGTCGGGTGCGCCCCGCGCCCGACTTGTCGAGAACACCACCGGCCTGCGGCCGCATTTCT
The DNA here is from genome assembly GCA_964601115.1 of uncultured Chthoniobacter sp. GTDB lineage: Bacteria > Verrucomicrobiota > Verrucomicrobiia > Chthoniobacterales > Terrimicrobiaceae > UBA967. Next base: position 823 of record CAZRLX010000342.1, read on the forward strand.
TTCCAAACCACCCCGCGAGGCGCGAGGCGGAACGCACGAGGGCGGGCGTGCTCCCCGAGAATTCCGCACTGCGTGGACCAGGTTCCAATTTTCATTCCCGCGTGCCTGTGCGACCTTGAATATCTCGGAAAAACGAGGGCGATTTTTTGCATTGTTCCAAGAAGAGACATCCTGGATGCCGCACGCCGCGCCTTGTGGGCATGACTCTCCACGCCGCGGGAAGGTGTTTCCGGTTTGCAGTCTTTGCCACGCTCTGCGAAAACACGCCGCCTTGATCCCGACCCCACAGTCTGATTTGAAAACGCTCCGGCTTGCATCGCGTTGGTCGTCGCGCCTTGTCCCCCATGCTTGACCGCTGGACAGAGTGGATGCGCGATTCCATGGAGTGGATCGCGCAGACAGGACCCGTCGGCTGGGTTTGGTTCATTCTTCTCTATGCACTCTCCTGCGTCCTGTTTCTTCCCGGCTCGGTCCTGAGCTTCGGAGCCGGTGCGGTGTATGGATTCTGGGGCGGCACCGTGCTGGTCTCGCTCGCCTCCGTTGCCGGTGCGTTGGCGAATTTCCTCTCTACCCGCTACCTCCTCCGCGGCTGGATGGAACGCCGCTTCGCCAACAGCAAAAAATTCCACGCCCTCAACCATGTCGCCACCAAGGATGCCTGGCGCATGATCATTCTGACACGCATCTCGCCGATCCTCCCCCATAGCCTCGTCAGCTGCGCCTTCGGCCTCTCGCGGGTCCGCTTCTGGCGGTTTCTCGCCGCCTCGTGGATCGGCTTCATGCCAATCAGCGCGGCCTATTCCTACGGGGGCTCGATCATCGGCAAGGCGGCAAAGGGTGGCTTGCACCAAGGCCCATGGGCATGGGGTGTCTACGCCCTTGAACTCGTCATCACAGTTTTGGTTACCATCTGGATCACCCGAGCCGGCCAAAAAGCCCTCCGCGCCGTCGCGCCGGAGATTGTCGAAAATTCAACACCCGAAAAATAACCTGCACCCGGCGGGGGTCGAACCCACAACCTACGGCTTCGGAGGCCGTCACTCTATCCAATTGAGCTACGGGTGC
>CAZRLX010000343.1:0-1884 GCA_964601115.1 uncultured Chthoniobacter sp.
TTAAGATGATGGCGCGGGGCATCCGGAATTCCGGGCAAACACTCTTCGAGGCCGCAGTTTGGGGGACAACCGACGTCGCCGAGGCATCCGACTCCCTCCAGGCCTTCCTGAGCCGGGCGGTTTTGACAACGCAACGGGGGATTGATCCATGAGCGAGCCGGTCGACGTTCCAAGCCCCAAAAAGCGGGCGGCAAAGCCGCCCGGGGCAACACGCCGTGCCGCGCCCAAAAAGCGGCCTGTGAAAAAGGATGTGCCGGAGCCTGCTAAGGTCGAACCGCCACCCCCGCCGCCGCTCGAGCCGTTGCCGGATTACGATGACCACCATCACGATGGACGCCATCTCCGCGAGTTTCTCCGCTTTTCACTCAAGGACCGACGCTTGATCGTTGTCGGTGCGCTGTTGATCGTTGTGTTGGCGGGCTGGCTTGGGGGGGTGCCGCTCTATCGCGAGGTCAAGCTCATGAGGGCCATGAAGCTTCTCGATCGCTGCCAGGCAGAAGCTGATGCGGGCGACATCCCGGCGGCCTTCAACCTCATGAGCCAGGCGATCCTCATGGCGCCGACAAACGGGGAGGTGTTCCGCAGAATTCAGATTTTCAAGGCTGGGATCGGCGATGCGCAGGCGCTTTTGTTTCTGCAGGGCAAGATGATGAACGGCCAGGCCGACCCCGAGGAATTGACGGTGATAGCGGAGCAGTCGTTCAACAACAACCAGATCGAGTTGTGCCGCGCTGCTTTGGACCGCATTCCCGAGCCGCCCCCCGCCCGCAAGCTCATCCTGCAAATGAGGTTGCTGGACGCCGAGGGGCGGACAAAGGAGGCGGTGGACCTGGCCCGGAATGCGTTGTCGAAATACCCTCCCGCCGATGTGGACAGGATTCTCCTGGCCAGCGGCGAGATGGTCTTGAAAAAAGATGTTTCGGTCGGTCATGAAATCCTAAGGCCGTTGATGAACCGGCGTGATGCCGCCGGAATCGCCGCGTTGCGATTGCTGGCGCGCCAGCAAATCCCGCGTCCGAACGAGGGCGAGGTGGAGGCCACGGAGGTGATCGCCCTGCTTTCGAAGCATCCCCTGGCCACCGCTGGAGACAAGTTATTGGAGGCGGATTTGCGCATTTCCGTCGATCCCGTATCTAAGAACGCGACGATCAAATTGTTGATGGACGCCTACAGCAAGGGCGGTCCGTTGGACGGGTTGGAGTTTGCGAGGTGGCTGAACCGCCGCCGTGAACATGCGGTTGCGATCGAGTTCATCGGTCGGGACCGGGCGCTGGGCAACCCCGAGTGGTTTTTGGTGTATCTCGACGCACATGCCGGATTGGAAAAATGGGGCGAGGTGTTTTCGATGCTCGACGCCGAGACCATCGTGGGACTCTCAGACAGTATCAGGCTGTTGTTCCTCGCGCGGGCCGCCCAGAAGTCGGGCGAAGTGGTGGAGGCCGAGGATGCGTGGAGGGAGATGCACCGCAATTTGGCCTACGAAAAGCCCGAGGTCGCCTCGTTTGTGGCGAACTACACCGCGAGGATCGGAGAGACCGGGCAGGCGTTCAAAGCGTTTTCCACGATGTCGAAACAACGGGAGACCGCGTTGCAAGGGTATCTGGGCATGATTCGGTTCTGGCCTCCTGACAAGCCGCTGGACGAGTTGATCGCGACGTATTCAGAGATGCTCGAGGAGTTTCCTGGTATCGGGGAGGCGCAGCTTGACTTGGCGTATCTGAAGTTGCTGACAAGCAAAGACAATGTGGATGCCGCCGGAATGGCGACCGAACTTTACCGCCTGGAACCGTCGTCACTGGCGACATTGAGCGTGGCCGCGCTGGGGTATCTGAGAAACGGTTCGCCCATGGGTGCGCAAACGCTCTACGAGGGAAAGACGATTCC
>CAZRLX010000344.1:0-1874 GCA_964601115.1 uncultured Chthoniobacter sp.
GGCGACCCGAGCAAGCAAGTCGATCTGACGGCAAGCGTCCGGCAAAACATCGCGGACGGAAACTTCACCCTGCGTGCCGATAACGCGACAGCCGGACGCGACCCCGCTCATGGAGCTGAGAAGACCCTCGAATTGGATTACACGATCAATGGCCGCCCCGTCCGGCAATCGCTGAAAGAGAACACAACGATTGATTTGGTGACAGGTCAGATGACCACGAACCAAAATAAGCCACAGGCCGATAAGCCACCTGCCGGTTCCAACCAGTGGATTTGCTACCGCAAAACGATCAATCTCGCGGAGGCACCAACCCAAGCCATGGCACGCATCGCGGTGGACTCGAAGTATTGGCTCTGGATCAACGGCGAACTCGTCGTCTTCGAGGGCCAACTCAAACGCGGTCCGACGCCGAAGGACACCTACTTCGACCGCGTCGATCTCACGAAATACCTGCGCAAGGGCGACAACACGATCGCCGTGCTGGTCTGGTATTTCGGCAAGGAGGGCTTCAGCCACAAGAGCAGCGGCAAGGCGGGCCTTGTCTTCGATGCCGAGATTGACGGCCAACCATTCCTCAGCGGCGCCGATTGGAAAGCGCGCCTCCATCCTGCGTTTGAAAACACCGGTGCGCCGCATCCGAACTTTCGATTGCCCGAATCGAACATCCGCTTCGATGCCCGCAAGGACATGGCCGATTGGCAAAGTCCGGCGTTCGATGACTCCTCATGGCCTGCAGCAGTCGTCTTCGGCAAGCCGCCCTGCGCTCCTTGGAACCAACTCGTCGAGCGCCCGATCCCGCAGTGGAAGGATTTTGGCCTGAAAGATTATGTGAACGCCGCCGACCTGCCAAAGGTGTCCGATGGCAATCTCATCAAGGCCAAGCTCCCCTACAACGCCCAAGTCACGCCCTATCTGAAAATCGAGTCGCCCGCAGGCCAAGTCATCGACCTGCGGATGGACAACCAGGCCGGCCCGACGGTGAGGGCGGAGTATGTCACGCGCGAGGGTGTGCAGGAATACGAAAGCCTCGGGTGGATGAGCGGCCACGAGGTGCACTACAAGATCCCCGCCGGGGTCAAAATCCTCGGGCTGAAATACCGCGAAACCGGCTACGACACGGAGTTCACCGGCACCTTCGAGTGCGATGACGAGTTCCTGAACCTCTACCGCGAAAAAGCCCTGCGCACGCTCTATGTGAACATGCGCGATACCTACATGGACTGCCCGGAGCGCGAGCGCGCCCAATGGTGGGGCGATGTCGTCAACATGATGGGGCAGGCCTTTTACTCGCTGGCCCCCGACAGCAGTCGGCTGACCCAAAAGGGCATCTTTGAGCTGGCTAACTGGCAGCGGGCGGACAACACCATCTATGCCCCCATCCCGACCGGAAATTGGAAAATAGAACTGAAGTGCCAAATGCTCAACTCCGTGGGGTATTTCGGGTTCTGGACCTACTACCTATACACGGGAGACCTTGAGACGATTCGATCTGTCTATCCCGCCGTGAAGCGCTACCTGTCGCTCTGGAAAATCGGAGGCGACGGCATGGTTGATCCAACAAAAGAAGGACTCGCCTGGGTGGATTGGGGGGACAACAAGGACGAGCCAATTCTCTTCAACGCCTGGTATTACCTCGCGCTTCGCGGGCAGAAGCTCATGGCCGAGGCCATTGGGGAAACGGCCGACATTCCCGACATCGAGGCTCGCATGGGGAGCATCGAGAAGAATTTCAACAAGACCTTCTGGACCGGCACCGAATACCGCTCGCCGGGATACAAGGACAAGACCGATGACCGCGGCCACGCGTTGGCCGTCCTCTCGGGGCTCGCAGGACCCGACAAATACGAGGCGATTCGCAAGGTCTTCGCCACCCA
>CAZRLX010000345.1:0-1846 GCA_964601115.1 uncultured Chthoniobacter sp.
AGACATCGTCCCAAGCCCAACCCAATCGATGAAAAAACTCGTTCTCTACCTCTGCGGTTCCTTTGACTCGCTCGTTCCTCTCCGAGCTGCATCGCTCTCCGAGCCGGAAGCCGCTCGACTGATTCGCAGGTTTTACCAACGCGCTGGCTTTTACTCACCCCAGGCCTGCACGAACCAAGAAATCCCGGGGCGTGGCGACGCACGTCCCATAAACTTCAGTCCCCAGCAGGATGCCGAAATCCCCGGTGTCCAAAGTCAGAAGCGTCTCGCACTTGGCCGCGAGTGCGGAAATCAGCACGGGTTTGTCTTTGGAGGCCGTGAGGAGCAGAGGACGCTTCGTCGTGAGCGCGTTCGGAACCCACTCGATGCGGCCCTGCAAGTCACGCCAATGCGCGGCGGCTTGCGGCGGGAACTTGGCGAGGTTTTTGATCGTTTCCGCCCGGCAATTCGCGGCGGAAACCAAATTCCACCCGCGCTCGGCGGCGAGGATTGTGATCAGGCGGGAGAGCGATCGTTCCGACCCGCAAGCCGAGAGAATCACGCTGCTATCGAGAAAAACCCTCACGCCTTGCCTGCGTTTTCCCAAAATTGCGAGGCATCCCGTTCATCCTCGGCGGTCCATTGTTGCAGGGTCTCCTTCGGAATATCGCGCACAGGCATCGCTTCGGCGGGTTGCAGAAAAACCCCTCCATTCCGCAACTCGATCAACATCATGGGATTTTCAGCGGCATCCAACCCCAGCGCCCGTCGAATCTCCGGCGGCAAAGTAATGGCCCCACGCTTGGAAACAGGAATCGCAGTCATGCGGCAACACTGCAATGCGGCATGAGCGTTCGCAAGACAGTTTTTCATGAACCCAGTCGATCAATCACATGCAAACACATAATATCCTTCAAAAAAATGAACTATAGAACCCGTAAAAAAACCCTCCGTTTTCTCCTCCTCACTTTCTCCTTCCTCCTTATAGCTTCTTCCTTTACTTCCGCCGCCTCCGTCGAAGCCGAGGGCCGAGCGCCCGGCGACATGAAAACCGCCCGCGAGCAGGCGCTCGCCGATGCCTTGCGCGTTGGCACCGGAGTCGATATCTTGAGCACCACCGGCGTTTCCGATTTCACTCTGGACTACGACCGCATCCTCAGCTCCGCCGTCGGTCATGTGAAGAGCTACAAGGTAATCAGTTCCGGGCTGGGCAAAGACCAAATCTACACGGTGAAAGTGAAAGCCGAGGTGGAGAATGGCGCTCCGGATGCCAAGAACACTCTCGCCCTGCGCCAGATCGTGATCCTCAAGGGTTCACCACGCGTTTCGATCAATGTGCAGGAGCAGATCGATGGAGCGCCCGCGCCGACCAAATACGCCCAGGGCATCATGGAGCAAACCGCACGCGAATTGCAGTTCAGCCTTGTCGATGTCGGCACAGCCAGTGGACAGGAGAGCAAGATGGCCGCTCGCGATGCCATCCTGGGCAATGATAAGAATGCGAAGCTTCGCAACGCAGGCATTTCGCAGAAGAGCGACTTCTTAATCGAGGGCAACATCGTGGCCCGCTATGTCGGCCGACAAACTTTTTACGGAAGCCTGCCCCAGCATGTCTTCTCCGTCGGCGGCGAACTCCGCGCCATTCGCCCAGAGACTGGTGAGGTCGTGGCTGTTGCCGCATTGCCCGGAACGGAGAATGTAGAAAGCGACCTCGACTCCAAGGAAATGGCTGCGCGTGATGTCATTCAGAAAGTCCTCAGCAGCGCTGGAGGCCAGAAAGGTGGCACGCCGCCCCTCTTCAACAAAATCCTCGCCCGCTGGGTTACGGAAACCGACCTCGGTGCCATGAAGCGCCTGGAGTTCACCG
>CAZRLX010000346.1:0-1835 GCA_964601115.1 uncultured Chthoniobacter sp.
TCGACGATGGCCTCGGCGGGCGTCATCACGCGAACTTTACCCCGGCCAGCCCGAGGGCAGTGCTTGAGGTTGCCGGTCACCAAGACCTTGGCCGCGGTTGCAGACGCGACTTCGAGGAATTTTGTGTCCGCAGGTTCCGCGGCAACCAAACCAGCAGAAGACGTCACAGTAAAGTGCTGCTGGTAGCACAGAATGCCGAAAACGCGCGCGAGGTCGGATGCATCGAAGCGGAATTTGGGACGCGCCAACACCGTGCGGTATTCCTTCTCGATCCGGTCGTCGAGGGCGAGTCGGAGTTGACGCGCCAACATTGCATCGACCAAACGACCAGGCGGTCCGTCGGGAGAGAGTAGGCCGGAGACCAGCACGTTGGTATCCAAGGTCCAGACAGGGACCTCCGTCATGGGCGCGTGCGGCGGGTTTGGCGGATTTCTGCATCGATGTCCTTCATGGACAGGCGGTCGGTGCCATTCCGGGTGGCCGAGGTGCGGAGACGATTGACGGCGCGACGGGCGCGGGCGAAGGCGACCTCCTGCATGTCTTCCAGAAGGGTCGCGGAACTGGTGGGCATGATGATGCCGACCGGCTGGCCATCACGGGTGACGACGACGGATCCTTCCTTGGCGACTTTGGTCCAGACTTTGCCTGGTTGGGCGCTCAATTCCCGTGAGGCGATCATTTGCACGCTCAACATTTGCACGACATGTGGACAGCGTCAAGATCAGGCCCGCCAGGGACATTGGCTAGGATGCCCATGCCACGCCCTCACACTGGCTCGTGGGGCGGGGCTTTTTCCGAAACAAGGATGTCGGTGCCCTCGTGCTTTTTGTCCGGAGTGAGGACCTGTTCTTCGTAGCAGCTGCGCTCGGTGTTGACTTCCCAAGGATCGAGGTCCAGGCGGCCGGGTAACGTCAGCGCGGCGTGGCGCATCAGGCGGTCTTTTTAAAGGAACGGATTCGTGACAAGAATGCCTCCATAGCTTTGCCCGTGCGACAAGTCTTCGGAGAGTACTTCGCGGCATCCGGCGGCGCGGGCCGCTTCCAAAATCGCCGCATCCCAATAGGAAAGTCCCCAGCGCTCCTTTGCATCCAACGCGGCCTTCATGACCTCCACCGTGGTTTCCTGAATCCGGAATCGCTGCCATTTCTCGATGAACCCAACCGCCATGGCATGGGGCAGGGGATTGCTCCTGCTTGACCGTGTCGCCTGGACGTAAAACTCCTGAAGAACTTGAACCGAGATGGCGATCTCCTTGCGTGACAGCAAGGCGATGGCGATCCCGGCTTTTCTTTGCTCACCAGGGCCGGTGCTGATGCTGTAGAGAAGGATATTGGTGTCAGCAAACCTCATGTCGCTCGTGCAGGTCTTCCCGGGAGCAGCGGTCTTCGGCAGAAAAAACAAAGCCTTCTTTCAGTAGGCTCTGCCGCAACTCGTCCTCCTCGCGCTTGAGACGATCGAAGCTCGATTCCTCCTCAACGATTTTTACCAGAAAGTCTTTGACCATGGCGGAGATGGTGGATTTCCGCTCCGCTGCGCAAACGCGCGCCTTGTGATAGATGTCATCATACACAGAAACTGTGATGTTCTTCATATTTTCACAGTATTTGTCAGCTGGAAGTTGTCAATATGTCTCTACACCGACTCGTGCGGCAGGGTTTTGTCGGCCACGAGGATATCGGTGCCTTCGTGCTTTTTGTCGGGGGTGAGGACCTGTTCCTCGTAGTAGGAGCGCTCGGTGTTGACCTCCCAAGGGTCGAGGTCTTTGCGGCCGAGGAGGGTCAGGGCGGCGTGGTGGCCGGCGAGCATGGAGTGGTCCTGGTTGTTGTAGCGGTGCA
>CAZRLX010000347.1:0-1830 GCA_964601115.1 uncultured Chthoniobacter sp.
GGCGGATGCGCTCCAGCGCTTCGTCGCCACCGTAACGGCGGATCAGCGAGGCGAATCCGCGGCAGCGTTAGATGAGTTTCGCAAACGGGTGAAATCTGAACCGGTTGTTCCGGTCCGTTTTCTTTTTCAGAGCCTTGATGTTTTCTGCCATGGCCTCCGTCCCGAAAATGTCGGATGCCGACACCATATAGTCCGCGTCGTCGGGCTGCGAATGCGTCCCGCTGAAGTCGACGGTCAGGTTGTCGACGTTTCGTGCCTTCTCCACGAGGCGCCGGGTGAGGTCGGCAATGGCCTGTCGCTCGCCAGCCGTTTTCTTTCCGGCATCGTAGAGGGTGATCAGGTCGGCAAAAAACGTGTGATGACAATTGCCGCTCGGAAGCTTTGGCCCCGAGAGAGCCGCGCCTCCCAGAGTCCGGATCTCCAGGATCGACAACTCCGCCTCGTCGAGCGGAGCTTGGCTAACGGCTGTGTCGCAGACGAATTCCAGAATTTCGTCATCGGGGAGATCCTTGGTTCCCATGCAGTGTTGCAGCGTGGCCAAAGGATTTCCCTTCATGCCATCGATGACCGGCCACAAGGCGGCCGCCGTCTCGTACCAAGAGGTCCAGTGGAACTCCATGGCCACCGGAAGATTCAAGCCGACGGCGAGATCCTCCAGCGGCTTGACGAACGCCGTGGTGCTTCCCCGGAAGGAGTCATAAAATACGATGGTCACGACCAGAGCTTTCGTTCCCGTCACGACAAGCTCCATCGAGACCGACTCGTCCGGCAAGGCGTGCTCTTTCATGAAGCCGAGGGCGCTCCGTGAAAACTCCACCGCTTGTTCTCTTGTCTCGAAGGAAAAGATGCGTTGCTCCGCGCTCTGCACGACGCTCTCGGGCGCCGCGCGAACGGTGACATCGACGACGATGCCGAGTGCGCTGCCGGCTCCCAGCATGGCGGTAAAGAGTTCATCCTCCGGGGTGAGAACGCGTATGTCGCCCTCCGCCGTCACCATGGTCAACTTGACGGCGCGCTGTCCCAACAATCCGAGCCGCCGCGAAAAGTAGCCGCTCAATCCGCCATTGACGATGTAGCCGACCACGCCGACGCCCGGACCGGTCCCGACCGGCAGGGCGAGTTGATGTTGCTTGAGTGCCTCCACCAGTTCCCGGTTGAGTACGCCGGCCCCCACCGTCACCAGCATGCCTTCATCGTCCCGGTGAAACTCGATGGATTTCAGGTGTGCCAAATCCAGAATCACGGCATCGCTGCTGGCCAATGCGGCCGCGTTCGAAGATTCGTGACCTCCGCAGAGGCAAGCGATCGGAGTGGTCGCCGGTGATGATTTGACCAGAGCGGCGATCTCATCGGCTGATCGAGGATGGTAAATGTGACGGGCTAAAGTCTTGGCGGGAGGTGCGGCCCCGTCGCTGGTCGTCAGCACCTTGTTGCCGCTCAGGCACCAAATGCGCTGCGTAAACCAATCCTTGTCCGCTTCGGGTGATGCTTTTTCCATGCCTGTGCGGATTTGACTGGAGGTCATGTGTCTCGGGTCCGCTGCCGGTTGATTGTCGATGAACGGCCGTCGCCGGGGGACGGCGACGCTACAGCTTGAACTCGGGGATGTTTTCGATGGGGTGCGGGGTCTTCTCGCGGAGCTTGAAGGCGGCGATGATTTCCTCGAAGGCGCGGGCGGCAACTTCATAGGGAACGGGCTCGGGTTCCTGCATCGTGCCCGTGAAGACCGGCAACTCGAAGTATTCGTCCCGTTTGTCGTCGTTCACAGTTCTACTTTCGGTCATGAGCAGGGATTTTTCAACCTCTCGAGGGCTTCTTCGCCTCCGTAGC
>CAZRLX010000348.1:0-1825 GCA_964601115.1 uncultured Chthoniobacter sp.
AGAAAGCTTTCTTCAATTTATCTGTCATCTTGAAATGAGCCGCTGAGGAAGGCCGGAAGCCCAGCGACCGCCCCCCCGTACCACCGGCGCACGAGCGGAGGCGCGACCCGTGCGAGGTGCCCTTTCCATTTGATCCGGCGACAGTCGCACTCGGCACCTCATCCGCACGGGGCGTGGCGCAGCGGTCGTTTGCAAGTTGACCGGGTGGCCTCCGCTTTTGCGCCAGCCTTTGAGCACCCTCACTCAACTGCTGGGTCATCCTCAATCTCGTCAATCTTCCATCCTTGCGGAGTTTGGATGAATACGATCCTCATTCGATCCACAGTCGTGATCCGGTCGCCCTCAGAGCCTTTGAAGTTGTAGCGATAGCCGAAGGTGATCTCGGGACGCTCCGCGTCTGCCTTGAACACAAATTCTCCCAAAAAATGATCTCGTTCGTCCCGTTCGGCAGCACCGTCGCGCATACGCTGGAGTCCCTCGGGGGTCAATTCAACTGGTTCTCCCAACCATCCCTCGATTGCCTTTTGAGTCATTGCGGAAAATTCAGAAGCATCCCCAGAAACAAGGCCGAAATAGAACTTTTCAAACGTGGCTAATGGCGTGCGGAAGTCGGCGGGAACGTTCTCAATCACTTGTTGGGCCGCAAGGTTCTTCTGCTGTTGGATTTGCTCGGGCGTTTGGGGCGGATCAAATGCGAGGGCATGCGTCATGGAAAGCACGAGAATAAATTTGGATAAGAGTAGCTTGTTCATTGTAGCGTTGAGTTCGGTTACCAGCCTGTCGGCGTCTTGGTGGTTTTGGTCCATTTCAGTTCTGACGAAAACCAGCCCGTTTTCACTTTCTTGAAAACCCAGTATTCGTGCGGAGAGACACGGGTATCGATGGCACATGCGTTGACGCCTTTTGTTCCTTTGTTGGCTTGCCCCCAAGCTGCCACTGGATCCATCCCGCCGTTCACCAGTCCCTGATAGGCAGCCATGATGCCAGGCATACCTTGGGTATCAAGGGGTGCGGTGAAGGCGTAGCCCAGCTTCACGTCGGGCTTGATCGCTTCCCACGCCTCTCCCGGTGAAGGATCGGCAGCGTGTCCATAGTGATTATCGTAAAACCTGCGATCTCCTCCAGTCATGCTCTGATACCGAAACTTCTTCGTCTGGATACCGAGGACAGAGCAACCCCCGATAATCACAACCTCCATGTCCTTGTCCCACTCGGCGTCGGCAGATCCGAAACGCTCGGTGCCGTCTTCGCTGGCAAGCAGGGTTCCGTCGCCGTAATTCCCATGTCCCGAGATGTAGAACACGTCGGACTGATTCGCTAGTTGCCGCTTCCCGGAGGGACTTCCGGCGATTTCGACCGTAACGACTTCAGCGCCTCCAGCGATGAAGAACGATTTGTGAATAGGCCGGTCACCGTTTGTTTCGAGATCGCCCTCTTTGTAGGAATTGCCCCTCTTGTCCTTCTCCAGTATTCCAGCGACAGCAGCCTCCCATGACTGACTGTCCAAAAGGTTGCTACGTGCATCTTTTACCAGATCGAACCACGCGATTTCATTAACGCCATCTTCCTCTGCGTTGGGGATCGTCTCAACCGCCTTCAAAGCGGTGCGAGGCAGTTCAATGCGCAATTCCGTTTGGCCGTTTATGACTTGGAAACTCGTGTTCTGCTCGTTGAGATTGATGTCTTTGCCATCTGGCGCGGTGCCGTGGGTCTTCACCTTGAGCTTGTCGAATCCGGGCAACGAAAGAACCTTTGCGAGGGATTCAAAAACCATTGGAATCCGAACTCGAACGCGCAATTTCTCATCGAATAAGACAACTTGTTC
>CAZRLX010000349.1:0-1815 GCA_964601115.1 uncultured Chthoniobacter sp.
CCTGAACTACATTAGCTAACTCGAAAATCTATAGCCTTGGAGACTTTGGGATCATTCCCCGCAACCACGCTCTTGAGTCGCCGGTTGGTTGCGCTCTTGCATGAAATCAGGAGTGAACCCGCGGCACGTCTCCTCGAGGAAATCCCGCGAAGCCAAGCGAGGCGCCAATGGAGATCTCCAGACCGGTCACTGCTCCGAAGTTCAGCTTGGTGAACTCTGAGGCGATCCAGCCTAAAGCTTCTGGTCGTTGTTCCTGAAACTCACCGCCGCCGCCGTGCGCGTCTCGACGCCCAACTTGGCAAAGATGTTTTCGAGGTGGTTCCGGACGGTGTTTTTGCTGATGTCGAGGATGCTGGCGATCTCCGAGTTGCGTTTCCCCTCGGCCACCCAGCGGAGCACATCCCGTTCCCGACCCGTAAGCTTTGGGGGAGCCAAGGGGTGCTTGTCATCGAACCCTCCACGGGCGGCAACAAATGCCCCGGCGAGCGCATGGAAGTTGCGGGCGCGCTCGAGTTCAGCGCCGGTGAAATTGGAATCCCTGGAACCGGCGTGCATCGTCACAAGCGTGCCGCCGGACGGCGGGAGGTAGAGACAGACCATGTCGCGAATCCCACACGGCTTGTCCACATACCGGTAGTTGGCGGTCCGATGCCAGTCGGCATCCGCCATTTCCAAGCTCCGCACATAGGCACCGGGCCCATGCTTCAAAAATGCGGCATGGTTCGGGTGCGGAATGGTCTCTTTTTCGAGGGCCAGCAGTTTTGCAAACAACTGCGGCAGCCAGTGAGAGTGCGTAAGCCTTCCCTCGCCGGGGCACCAGAAATCCACTCTCCCAGTCGCCGCCTTGTGCCGGATGATCGAGTGGAAATCGGCCTGCACCACATGGCTCCAGGCTTGAAGGAGAGCCTCGGCAAACGCATCGTCCGTTTCCGCGCCGGCCGCTTTAGACAACTCCGCCAACAAAACATCTGGCATGTTTCGCATCTATCCCAACCGCCCTTACCGGTCAACGGCGCCCAAGCAGTTCGCATGGGACATTCGTCCTATTTCCAGAACATGGAAAGTCGAGGAGAACGATCCCATGGCAAATCCGATGTCCCGTTCGTTCCTCCTTCCCGTGTTGTTTGTGTTCCTGCTGGTGCTGTCCACCAGCATCCCGGCCAGATGCGAACTCATCTATGTCACCTTGCAATCCTCCGTCGTAAGTTTTGATCTCTCAAGCGGATCAGCCGCCACCATCGCCGCATCCAAAACCACGGTTACCTCCGGCTTGAACGACGCCATGGGAATTGTCTTCGGTGGTGATGGCCACCTCTATGTGGTCGAATACGCCGCCAATGCCGTCAGAAAGATCGATCCCTCGAACGGCACGAAAACCACTTTTGCATCGGGATTCTCCAACCCGCGCGGCATCACCTACAACTCGGCTGCGAACAACTTCTATGTCGCAAACAGCGGCAATCCCGGATCGATCAGCCAGGTGACATCGGGTGGTGACGTCTCGACTTACTTGACATTCGGATCCAACACCTCGCCCTTCGGCTTGGCGTTGGATTCTGCAGGGGCTCTGTATTCCGCCAACAATGCCAACGCCTCTCTTAGCAAGATCGTGGGCGGCGTGCCTTCCACCTTCGCGACCTTCACCCCGGGTTCCGGCACGCGGGGAACGGCGGTGGACGGGGACGGCAACATTTATACCAGCGTCGGCACCGGTGTGCAGCTCACCACGCCACTCGGCGCGACGAGCACCTTTGTAAACGGCGGCATTGGGTTTCCATTCGGCCTGGCGTGGAGCACCGCTGGAAATTTGTATGT
>CAZRLX010000350.1:0-1811 GCA_964601115.1 uncultured Chthoniobacter sp.
TCGAACCGGAATCCCGAAATGGATAGCCCACTTCCACGTGAAATCACTCCTTATCAGCGACTGTTTCCAACGGATTGGGGCGGTTAAATCCCCGGGGGCAACGTCACGGAACAGGCTTCGGGTTTTTGAGTATGAAATAATGTTCGCCCGACCAGACCACAGGCCATCGTTCCCTCAGGAATCGCTCGACAATTTTGCCGACATTGGGCTGGCTGAACGTCCAGCGTTGGTCGATATCCGCGATGACCGCATAGCGTGCGAGTGAGGGATCGGGATCGAATCGAAACTGGTCGCGCCGCAGGGGCGTTTTGAACGGCCAGGTTTCAAGCCCCTGCCAGGTGGTCGCCTGAAGATAGTCCGCGGTGCGGGCGTGCAGCAGCCATGCGATGTTTTGATGGCAGAGAACGAAATCCCCGGGAGAGGTTCTGGCGTTGATCCACGATGCGGCTGCCTCCACCTCGGGAATCGATTGGGTGGTCCAGTAGGCGATCCGCGGAGCGAGGGTGCCGCGCAGGGAGGAAGGAAGGATCGAAACAAAGAACACAACCGATACGGCTATCGGGGCGATGCGAACCGTCCTGCGGAGCCAACGCTGGCGCGATCCGGATTTGCGAAGCGCACACAGCAATTTGTTCAGTCCACCCCCGCAGGCAAGCGCAAGCAACGGGGTGAGAATGATCGCTTGATAGTAAAAGACGGTCAGATTTTGGCGGTTCTGGAGAAGAAGGAACGCGATCACGAGTCCCCCGAATCCAAGCGCGAAGGTTTTTCCACGAAGACACACAATCAACATCAGAAACCCGACTGCGTGGAACCCATCCTGGGTGAAAAATCGGAAGACATTCGAAAAAACGCGAAGTCCACCTCCGTTCTCACGGCTGGCAGCAGAGTAGAACTCCGCTGTGTCGCGGAGGTCGGACCACAAAAAACCGCTTCCCGGAAAAAGGACCAGAGCGGCCCCCATCGAAGCGATCGTGACTGCGGCATATGGGCCGAGCACGGGAAGCCAGGAACTCGGGCGACGGATCACAAGAAGACCCGCGGCAATGACCCCGTAAATTGCCAACGGTAGAGCAAGAGCGCCAAGGGCAAGACCGGCTCCTGCGACAAGGTGCGAGCGCAGCGTGCGCCTGCCGCACAATGCCGGGAAGGCGATGGCAAACCCGAGGGCAATCAGGTTGTGGGTGAATATCCAGCGGAAGTGGATCACACTTTGCTCATAGGTCAGAAACAACAAAGCCGAGCCAAGAGCGAGGATCGGACCCATGATTTTTCTGCCTCCAAAACAAATCGCCATCGCTGTGGCCAACGCGGTCAGGACATTCACCATCCGGCCTCCGACAATGTCGTTTCCGGTGAGCGCGGAAGCCCACCCGATCAGCAACTCATATCCCGGTTGATAGGGAGCGTAGGCGTTCCAGAATGTGTTCCAAAACGAGCCATGGGCCGGGATTCCACGCACGAGATCGAGCCCGGCGACAAGGGCAAGCCCCTCGTCGCCATACCAAGAGGGAGAGATGCGAAGATGGGGGAGGTAAAGCAGCGCCCAGACGGCGGTGAGAAGACCGATGGAAACCCATGTGAAGCGGGTGCGCCCAAGAAAAAAAACGGAATTCGCATGTCCCAACGTGCGCATTCCATGGTCCGAGTTCCTGACTTTGCCGATGAAGGACTCCATCAGGCCAGAACCTTCAACGCCCTTGCCGAATGAAAACGCAAGCCAACACGGGTCGACACCAATCCATCCTTCACTACCCCCCCTCGTATCCCGCCCCCACTGGCTGATAGACCTCGGGAACCAGCTCGCACTC
>CAZRLX010000351.1:0-1793 GCA_964601115.1 uncultured Chthoniobacter sp.
CTAATGGGTCGGTGTAATTGGACATGTTGTTTTATACCATAAGCTCCTTGCTTATGGATTTTTGGAGAGGGGCACAGGCGTCTCGCCTGTGTGAGTCGGTGCGCTCCATGGTTCGTATGGGCATGGCGCGAGCAAGTGGAACAGTCTCCACACGCCCGGGACGGACGTGCCCCCCTCTTCGGCATTGAAAGTCCAATTTCATAGAAACTTTGGTATTAGTCGTGGGGTGGGGTGGTTGGTGGTGGGGTGGTCAGGGTTGGCCGGGCTCGAGGGATTGGTTCAGCTGCCGACGAGGACGTCGGCGCGCCTATGGGCCTGTAGCGGCGGTCTATGACCGCCGGGGGGCAAGTCCGCATCTTCGGCCCTAACGCCATTATTCGGAGGCCCATTTTCGCGCAGCGCTGCATTCCATTTTTTTTGATCCCCCCGTATTTGTCCTACCAGCTGCTTTAGGATGCCGGGCGAAATGATCACAAAACTCCTATCCCTGCTGGCTGCAATCGTCCGCCATCCAATCAATGCCACCCGCCCTCAGAGCGTCTTCCAGAAACGCTTCGAGTGGCAGAGCGAGTTTTTGTTTGTTCCCGAAATGAGGCCGTTCGCACCGGTCTCGCCTATGACGCGGACCTGCGTTGTTTCAGCTTTCGGAAAATCCCACTTTCGCAATCGATGAAACGACGCGATTTCCTAACCCTGTGCGGCCTTGCGGCCGGTTCCGTGATTATCCCGGCTCCCATTGCCAGACTCATTCGAGACAAATGCGTGCTGGCCGGGGAGCCTTTGATCATTGCTCCGCCCCGCGCGAACTTTTCGACGATTTACGCTGTGGACGACTACGGCGATTACACGCTGCATTTCGGCGATCCTAACGCCGAGCCTCCATTGCCGACATGGGAGGAGTTCATCGACAGTCGCGGGGTCGATCTGGACTGCGACGAAGAGCGGTTTGACTTTCTGGAACAATACTTCTCATGGGACCGTTCCTCAGGCGATCCCGAGCCGGACATCCCGCTTAATGAAGAGATCGATGGGGGTGCTCTCGATTTTTACATGGAGTGGGATTTTGAAATGCACGAGAGTCCTATGGCCCTTGCTTACCGCTACCTGAACGACCTGCCTCTTTGCCCTGAAAACACTCCGACCAACGGCGATCCGTTGGGTCGGCTCCGCTTCATCGAGGGCGATCGCCCAGGCTCGAACCTCACCTATGTGCGCGCCCCTAACCTCGCCACGCTCGCATGTCTCCAACACCGGCTCAACGAACTGAACGAAAAGATCCACATCGAGATTCGATAAAACCGCTCCCCGAGCTCACCTATAAACTAATCATCCAAAACTCATGAAAACAAAGCCCGCTACCATTGCCCTCCTCATCACCAGTGCTCTTGCTCTCCCAGGCTGCACCATGTGGAACAAATACGACCTCCGGCAAACCAAAGTCTGTGCCCCGTCAGGCTCGCCTTCAGTGGCTGTGGCCTGTGTCGACGAACGCGTGACCCTTCGCCAAGGCGACATCGGGCCGGAATTGATCGGCGTCACCCGCAGTGGTTTTGGAGTTCCCTATCGGGTCAAAACCGCCACGAAGGATCCTGTGGCAAAGGAAATCGCCGAAGTCGTCGTCAGAGGATTTGGTTCCAATCGCAAACTTGCCCCCCCGATGTCCTATGCTGACAGAAACTCCGCGATGGCGGCGCTTCGTGGAACCGGCACTGATCGGCAGATTCTCGTTCTGCTCGAACGCTACAACAGCGACACACTCATCCGAACGGAGTTGGATTACTCCATCAAACTGG
>CAZRLX010000352.1:0-1793 GCA_964601115.1 uncultured Chthoniobacter sp.
GCTTGGGCCAGTAAATCTCCTGCCCTCCTTCATCGACCAGAATCGTTCCCGGCTTTCGCTCGGCGGGCGGGGTCTTTTCGAAAGAGGGCGGGGCGGATTGTGCTCCGGTGCAGGCAAGCAATAGGAGACCTGCGGGAAAGAGGCGATGGATCATGGTTGTGCGGCGGCCTGGGTTGGGCGGAGTTTCATCAGTTCCTGGACATCGTTTTCGTCAATCATTCGACCAAGCACGCGCAAGTCGGCGACCTCGCCCTCCATATCCGGACCGACAACGAGCCCGGCTCCGAGGTTGAGTTTATCCTTGGGGATGAACGCGGCGTCTTGGATTTGTCGGCCATCGAGGAACATCCGGAATTGTTGGTTGTCGTAACAGAACGCGAAGTGGTGCCACTCGCCGGGTGTGCATTCGGCGGGACTCTCGGTGATCGGGTAATTGCCACAGAGAACGCCGTGAATTCTTTTGGGTTGAAACTTGAAGACGAAGCCGTGTTTGGGATGGTTGTTGCTGGTGAGCAGGGTGCTGCTCGGCTTGTCGGAACGGAACCAAAGGGACACCGCCACGCGGTCGAGGCCGAGATCCATGAGCGCCTTGGGCGGGATGACGAGGCCGCCGGGGCCCAGTTTCAATGCCTTGCCGATCTCCCCGGTGACGGCTTCGGCACCGTCGGCGCGCGCGGCGAAGGTTTCCTCGGGCTTGAAGTCGCGCGCATCCCACGACCAGGCATCCACGGGAAACTCGCCGCTGGGCGTCGCCGGCGTGAAACCGTCTGCCACGGTTACCAGCGGGTAGTGGAGCAGCGTCTTCGGGAGGTCCCCTTTAATCATCGCGTTGATCTGCTTTTGCGACAGGGCGAAATCGTGGATGCGCACCTTGTCGATCGTGCCCCAGAGATTTTTGAACAACTCCAGCGGTCCGCCTTTTTGCAGGGACTCGACCGTCACCTCCGAAGGCAGGGGCACATCGCCCTTCATCTCTCCATTCAGATAAACCTTGGCCACGGCATCGCGCAGGGTGAGAGCCACATGATTCCAGCCAGGGGGGGCGAGTTTCAGCGAGGTCTGGGCGTTGAGCTTGTGGGCAAAGCCACCAAGCCGGAGATCATCGCTGCCATCCCAGCGATTGAACCTTGCCTGCAGCGGGCCGAACGACCCAATCGACCAGTCCACTGTGAACGGCTCGGCCAAGCCCTCCGCCCCGCGCCGATAGGGCCACAAGACAAGCGGGTTATGCCCAAGCTGCCCCCAAGGGTTCTTGATCCAAAAGGAAAAGGTCATTTGGGACTGGGTGAAGGCTTGGCGGATTTCCTCGGGGATTGTCAGCGAGCCCGTGCTCTTGACCCGTCGCTGACCGAGATACAGGGCGTTTCCGTTCAGCGCGCCCGCATCGACGAGGCGACCGTCCACGACAGTGGCCATCAGGTTCGCCTCGAGAACCGGCGTTTCGTTGTTCTCCAGCGTCTCGAAATCGCAGAAGGCGATGAGGCTTCCTGTGGGTTCGGGTTCCTCGAAATACGGCATGCCGGCAGCAAGCGTCGAGGCATCGCCGGATTCCTTTTCGCGCTTCACAGCCAGTGCGCCCTCGGGGCCGAATTGGAAATGGTCATCCACACCGGAAAACCGGAGCGTTGATTTGGTGAAATCCAGTTTGTTGACCGTGGTGACTCTCGTCTGGCGGTATTTTTCGGGGAAGAACAGCACGCGCAGGTCGGCGTTTTTCGCTGGCAGCGGGATGACCAGACGGCGGCCCGTGGAATCGGTGCGGATCGAGGGGTGGTGAGCCTTGATGGCGTTCG
>CAZRLX010000353.1:0-1790 GCA_964601115.1 uncultured Chthoniobacter sp.
GCTTGCCTCCGCCTCGGAAAGCAAATTCAGGCACTCTTGTGCTTTATCTTGATCCGGAAACGGGAATTCCAATCCAGTTTGAGGACGTGGATCGCATTTATAGCTATACATTTGGTTCAATAAAAAATCTATCAGATCAAATGCCGGAAGACTTTAAAAAAGAAATCACTGCTTTTGAGGAAAGGGTGGCTGAAATCATTCGACCTGCCAGCAAACCCAAAGTCCGCAATCCTCAAAAACAGCATTAGTTCTTTTGCAATTGATTGCCTCCTCTTTGTTGTTCTCTGAACTCTGTGGTCAACCCAACATTTTAAGATGAAAAAACTACCCAAGGGCTTCCTGCATGGGGCTGATTACAATCCCGATCAATGGCTCGCGTATCCCGACATCCTCGCCGAGGACTACCGGCTGATGCCGCTGGCGCATACGAATGTGATGTCGATCGGCATTTTCTCCTGGAGCGCGCTGGAGCCGGAGGAGGGGAGGTTTGAGTTTGGCTGGTTGGATGAGGTGTTCGAGCGGCTGCATGCTGCGGGGCAGAGCGTGATCTTGGCAACGCCCGGCGGGGCGCGGCCGGCCTGGATGGCGCAGAAGTATCCCGAGGTGTTGCGGGTTGGCAAAAACCGGGTGAGAAATCTTTTTGGCCACCGCCACAACCATTGCCTGACCTCGCCGGTGTTCCGCGAAAAATGCGGGATCATCAATGCGAAGCTGGCGGAGCGCTATGGGAAGCACCCGGCGTTGATCCTCTGGCATGTGAACAACGAATACGGCGGCGAGTGTTTCTGCCCGTTGTGCGCGGAGGCGTTTCGCCAGTGGCTCAAGGCGCGCTACCATACCCTCGATGCGCTGAACACTGCGTGGTGGGCCGACTTTTGGAGCATGAGGTTCACCGATTGGTCGCAGATCGAGCCGCCGTGCGACCACGGGCAGAATACCTTCAACGCGCTGGCGCTGGATTGGCGGCTGTTTGTGAACCATCAGACGATCGATTGCCATCTGGCCGAGGCCGCGCCGCTGCGGCGGATCACGCCGGAGATTCCGGTGACGACGAACTACCACCGCGAGCTTTACGATCTGTGGGAATTCTCCCGTCACCTCGATGTGGTGGCCTTCGACAACTATCCCTTCTGGCATCACGACCCGCGCCAAGGCTTCTACTCGCTGGTCGCGCCGAACCCGCCAGAGGACGACGGCCTGGGCCTGCCGCCAACGAGCGATTACTTCGTGGCCATGGAGGCGGCGTTCGACTTCGACATGATGCGTTCGCTCAAAGGCGGCGAGCCGTTTTTGATGATGGAGAGCACTCCGGGATCGGCGAATTGGCACATGGCGTCGCCGCAAAAGGAGCGGGGACTCGCGTTGATCTCCGCGATGCAGGCAGTGGCACACGGTGCGCGGTCGGTGCAGTATTTCCAGTGGAGGAAAAGCCGTGGCAACTATGAAAAATACCACGGCGCCGTCGTGGATCATGCCGGCCACGAACACACGCGCACCTTCCGCGAAGTGGCGGAGATCGGCACGCTGCTCGAATCGCTCGAGGGCCTCGCCGAATCGCGTGTCGAGTCCAGTGTGGCGATCCTCCACGACTGGGAGGCCATGTATGCGCTGACCGAGGACAACGGGATTCTCAACGAACTCTTCCACCAAAAGCCTGCCGGCTACAAACGCGCCTTCATGCCCTATTACCGCTCGCTGGTGGAGAATCGCGTGTCGGTGGATTTCGTGCCGCCGGATGGAACCTGGTGGGATGGAAAAAAACTGATCGTCGCCCCGATGTGGTATCTCGT
>CAZRLX010000354.1:0-1777 GCA_964601115.1 uncultured Chthoniobacter sp.
GCGGCGATGTGGGCGCTTTATCGGCTTTATGAGGAGCAATACCGGATGCCGCCGGTGGATGCGGCGCAGGCGGCGTGGAACAACTTGCAGGCGATCGAGGTGTTTTCAGTGGCGGCTGACCGAGCGGATCAGGAGCGTGCATTGCCGTTTCTGGAAAAGGCATTCGAGACACTTGCCGCGTCCACCGGCATGGCGGGGGACAGCCGGGTGGCTGCGAGGCTTGAGTTGTTCGAGTGGATGCTTGCGGCGGATTCCCGCAAGCGCACTGAGTTGGCGACGGTGGTTGCCGAGAAGCTGGCCTTGGTGCACGGAGTGCCAGCCGGAAGTGTGGAGAGCGCCGCGGAGCCGATTGCCAAGGGGCTCGGCTTGCGTGCGCAGCGGAAATGGAGTGCCGCGGAGCGGGGGCTGGAAGAGGGGTTGGAAAAACTCAAGGAGCGGGTGTCGGAAATGGACGAGGCCCATTGAGCTGATTCAGGGCCGCCTGTGAACTTAGCTCTTCGTGAGTCCTTTGGGGTGGGGTAGGGTGTGCTCATGGGATTGGTGAGCGTCATTGTTCCGGTGTTCAATCGGGCGCATTGTGTGTTGCGTGCATTGGCGTCTGTGCGTGCGCAGGGGTTGCGGGAGTGGGAGTTGGTGATTGGGGATGATGCGTCGACGGATGGGACTTGGGATGTGGTGAGGGCGGAGTTTCCCGAGGCGCGGTTGGCGCGGTTGGAGGTGAACTCGGGGGCGGCGGCCGCGAGGAATGCGGCGCTGCGGGTGGCTCGGGGGGAGTTTCTGGCGTTTTTGGATTCGGATGACGAATGGCTTCCGGGCAAGCTCGATGCGCAGTTGGCGTTTTTGGAGAAACACCTGGAGGTGGCGGTGTGTGCGACATCGCATGTGTTTTGCCGGAGGGATGGGGTGCGGCGGGAGGTGCGTGTGGGGAATCCGGCGGATTGGAGGGTGGCGTTGCATGCTGGGCAGTGGTTCCATGGGGCAAGCACGCCGGTCGTGCGACGGGAGGTGTTGGACTCGGTGGGGTTGCAGGACGAGTCGCTTCGGGTGTTGGAGGATTGGGATTGGATGCTGAGGATCGCGCAGCGGCGTGGAGTTCATGTGTTGCCCGAGCCGCTGGCGGTGGTTCATGAAAACGGCCCGTCGGATGCGGGGTTCACACGGTTGGCGACGGAGCGGTTTCTTGCCAAGCACGCGGAGGATTTTCGCGCGGTTGCGGGTGGGCATTTTCGGAAAATGGCGTCGCAGCACTGGGAAAATGCAGCGAGGTGTTTTTTTCGTCATGGGAGAAATCGCGAGGGCATGGCGTGCGTGCTGAGGGCGTTGGCGTTTTCGGTGGGGAGGAATCCGTCGTTGGCGGCGGCGTTGCCGCTGGCCTGTGTGGATGGAATGCTCGGGACGCGGCTGCTGCGGCGAGTGTTGAGGGCGCGGGGGGGATATTCGATTTTGTGAAAATCGGGTCGATTCGGCGGACGGGTTGTGTGATTTTTCGGCCATGCCATACGACCCGGGACCGGCGGATGCCGCACGCTTGAAGATGTTCCGCTTGATCGCCGACAAGATCGAGAGGGATCCGGTGTGGTTGCAAACCGGCTTGGACAATATCGCGCGGTGGATCGCTAATGGTGCCACGCAGCAGGAGAAGCTGCGCGAGTGGGAGCGGATGATTCTGGCGGCGAGGGAGTCGGGGGAGGGGATGGAGGCGCTGCTGAGGGCGCTTCGTGAGGATGGCGAGCGGGCGGATTTTTTTCGGAACTTCGCGCCGTTTGCGGGGGTGCTG
>CAZRLX010000355.1:0-1774 GCA_964601115.1 uncultured Chthoniobacter sp.
CAAGTTCGATGCCAAAGCCATTGCCAAGCTCGCGAAGGAGGCCGGCATGAAATACGTCGTCTTCACCAGCAAGCATCACGACGGTTTTGCGATGAATGACTCGAAGTCCAGCGACTTCAATGTGGTCAAAGCCACGCCCTTCAAGCGCGATCCCATGAAGGAACTCGCCGAGGCCTGCAAGGAGGAGGGGATTGGGTTCGGAGTCTACTATTCCCACTATCAGGATTGGACCTTCCCCGGCGGCGGCAGAGGCCCTACGACCGATGCCGAAGGCAAGCCCGCGTCGTTCGACGACTACTTCGCCAAAAAATGCCGGCCGCAAGTCGAGGAAATCACCACCCAATATGGCCCCATCGAAATTGTCTGGTTCGACACGCCCCTCGGGATGCCAAAGAACCATGTGGAGGACCTCGTGGCTCTGGTCCGCAAAAACCAGCCCAACGCCATGATCTGCGGCCGCGCCGGGCACGGACTCGGCGACTACCTTTCCCTCGGTGACATGGAGGTGCCGGTGGAGAACAAGCCAGGCGTCTGGGAAACCGTGGACACCACCAACGACTCATGGTCCTTCGCCTGGTATGATGAAAACTGGAAAACCCCGAAAACCATCCTCGAGCGCCTGATCTCGACCGTCGCCCGGGGCGGCACCTACATGCTCAACATCGGCCCGCGCGGCGACGGCTCGGTTCCAGAGCGCGCAGCCAAGTCCATTCGCGCAGCCGGCGAGTGGATTCACCGCTACCCGCAGGTTGTCTATGACACCGACCCCTCGCCGTGGAATCACGCGCTGCCATGGGGCGATGTCACGGTGAAAAACAACACGCTGTTTCTCTCCGTCTACAAGTGGCCCGCCTCGGGCAAACTCCATCTGCCTGGCCTCAAGACCGGCATCAAGTCCGCCAAACTCCTCAACGGCGAGACATCGGAACCGCTCGCCCACGCCACGGAAAACGGCTGGACCTCTTTCACCCTGCCCCCCAAGCCGCCCGAGAAACAGGTCTCCGTGATCCAAGTGAACCTTGAAGGAACGCCTGAGGCGGACCCCTGCTTCGGCCTCGATCCCGAAGTCCCCACCGTGATCCCCTCGGACTTCGCCACCGTCACCGGTGCCACGAAGAAAAACAAACGGTGGATGGAAAAATTCGGCGAGTGGAGGCACACCAACCAAGTCTCCCAATGGAAACCTGGTGCCAGCGCCACTTGGGAAGTCGATGTGATCCAACCCGGCGACTATCAGGTGGACCTCACCTACGCCGGCGAGAACCGCCTCGTTTGGAGCGTCGCGGTGGAAGGCGGCGAGACCATCCAAAACCAGCAAAACGCCTCCCACAACTACCAGTCGTTTCCCATCGGTTGGCTGAATTTCCCCAAACCCGGCAAATACAAGGTGAGCGTGGCGTGCATTGACGGCAACCTCGACACAGCCAGCCTTAAATCAATCTCGTTCAATGCAGTAAATAGATAAAAATCAGCAAAATAAATCCCATGAAACAAAACCAACACTCCATCCTGAGAACCATCGCCTCGCGATCCTTGGCTCTGGCACTACTTCCCTGTTTTGCCATGAATTCCATTGCGGACGATGACGACGATGATGCACCGCAACTCGCCCGGTTTGCCCCGGATCACACCAAGATCATGGTGAAGGCTCCTGGAATCCAAGACTTCAACTTCAGCTCGGATGTCCGCGCGACCATCGACGGTCAGTCGGTCTCCCTATCCACCAACAACGGGAAAGTGGAAAAAACCACCGAATGGAGCGAGGTCGAGACGC
>CAZRLX010000356.1:0-1769 GCA_964601115.1 uncultured Chthoniobacter sp.
CGGCGGCGGAGGAGAGGGGCTTTCCGGGAATGACGGAATCCAAGGCAATGGCGGAGCCGGTATTCTTTTCACCGGAACCGCAGGGGAAACCCTTCGCGTCAGCAACACGGGCTCGATCCTCGGCGGCAACGGCACGATCGGCGGCGCGGGCATCCAAATCGACGGCGGCTCGGCGGAAGTGGTCAATCAGGCCGGCGGTGTGATTTCCTCCAGTTCGGTGGCGATCACCTCGACCAGCCCGCAGGGCGGCGTTCAGGTTTTCAACTCCGGCACGATCAGTGCGCCCGTCACCGCGATTTCCTTCGCCGGGTCCGGGGGCGCGGCCAACAGCGTGACGCTTTACGGCGGCTCCACCACCACCGGCGCGCTGGAATTCAACAGCCTCACGGGAGGCGAGACGCTTGAATTCGCTGGCGCGTTCACCGGCAACTTCAACAACACAGTCACCGGCCTCAATGTGCTCAAAGCCACCGGCAACTCTTCGGTGACGATGAACAGCACGGCGGGTTACGCCCTTTCGAACGGCACCGTGAATGTCGATGGCACTTCCGCCATCACGATCGCGGGTCTGGTTTTGGACGGAACCTCGCCGACGAGCCTCACCAAAACCGGCGCGGGTCTCCTGAAGCTCACCCGCTCCAACACCTACTCCGGCGGCACGACGATTTCCGCCGGATCGCTCCGGGTCGAAAACCCGTTGGCGCTCGGAACCGGAAGCGTCGCCATTAACGGAGGCACGCTCGTCGTTCCTTCAAAGCAGGAAATGGGAGGCAACTTGCTGATCGGCGGCAATGTCGACTGGACCAGCGGAACGATTGCCTACTACGACACTGGAACATCGCCCGCTTCGGGCGACCTGACCATTGGCGTCGCGGGCAACTTCACGGCTTCGGCGGGCAACAAAACTTTCGACTTCAGTGGAGTCGAAGCGCTCGACGCAGGCACCTACACCCTGGTCAACGCCGCAGGGGTCTCGGCCATCGGCAGCAACTTTGTCGCCTCGCACGGTCAATACACCATTCTCTTCGGCAACTTCACCACGACGGCCAACACGGTGGTTTACACGGTCACCGGAGCCGAATCGGGCGGACCGGATATTCAAAACAACGGTGGTCCCAACACGCCGGTCATAGCGAATTATGATGTCACCATCCCGACCCGAACCATCGGTGAGAACAACAGGGTGAATTCGCTGAATTTCAGCAACAGCGCCCCGTTGACCATCCAATCCAACGGCCAACTCACCGTCACCTCCGGCACGCTGAATGTCCAGGGAGGCACCTCTGAAGTCTCCGGTGGCACCCTCAACACGCCCGGCAATTTCTCCAAGACCGGCGCGGGCGAACTCGATCTCCAGAGCAACACGAATGTCAACGGCATCGCCAATGTCGTCCAGGGCATCCTCTCGGTGAACGGCCAGCTCAACGCCAGCGAAGTGGTCGTCGATCCCAACGCCATCCTTGGCGGCGCGGGTTTCATCGTCGGCAATGTGAATGTCAACGGCATCCTGGCGCCCGGCAATTCCCCCGGCACTTTGACGATCGCTGGCAACCTGAACCTCAACAACGGCTCGACCACCGTGATCGAAATCGCCAGTCCCACGAATTTCGACCGCATCGTCGTGAGCGGGCGGGCGAACCTCGACGGCACGCTCAGCGCCGTGGGCTTCGGCGGCTACTCGATCGCCCCCGGCACGCGCTATGACTTCCTGCAGGCGGGCAGCATTGTGGGGGAATTCGATTCCATCGTGGTTCCCGACGGCCTGCGTG
>CAZRLX010000357.1:0-1765 GCA_964601115.1 uncultured Chthoniobacter sp.
GCGTCTCGACCTCGCTCCATTCGGTGGTTTTTTCCACTTTCCCGTTGTTGGTGGAAAGGGAGACCGACTGACCGTCGATGGTCGCGCGGACATCCGAGCTAAAGGTGAACTCTTGGATTCCCGGGGCCTTCACCATGATCTTGGTGTGATCCGGGGCAAACCGGGCGAGCTTCGGGGAATCATCGTCGGCGATGGAATTCATGGCAAAACAGGGAAGTAATGCCAGAGCCATGGAGCGCGAGGCGATGGTTCTCAGGATGGAGTGTTGGTTTTGTTTCATAGGCTTTATTTTGCTGATGGTTATCTACTTACTGCATTGAACGAGATTGATTTAAGGCTCGCGGCGTCGAGGTTGCCCTCGAGGCACGCCACGCTGACTTTGTATTTGCCGGGCCTGGGGAAATTCAGCCAACCGATGGGAAACGACTGGTAGTTGTGGGAGGCGTTTTGCTGGTTTTGGATGGTCTCGCCGCCTTCCACCGCGACGCTCCAAACGAGGCGGTTCTCGCCGGCGTAGGTGAGGTCCACCTGATAGTCGCCGGGTTGGATCACATCGACTTCCCATGTGGCGCTGGCACCGGGTTTCCACTGGGAGACTTGGGTGGTGTGCCTCCACTCGCCGAATTTTTCCATCCACCGTTTGTTTTTCTTGGTGGCACCGGTGACGGTGGCGAAGTCCGAGGGGATCACGGTTGTGACCTCGGGATCGAGGCCGAAGCAGGGGTCCGCCTCGGGCTTGCCTTGGAGGGCCACCTGGATCACGGAGACCAGTTTCTCGGGGGCCGTGGGTGGCACATTGAAAGAGGTCCAGCCGTTTTCCGTGTGATGGGTGAGCGGTTCCGATGTCGCGCCGTTGAGGAGTTTGGCGGACGAGATGCCGGTCTTGAGGCCCGGCAGATAGAGCTTGCCCGAGGCGGGCCACTTGAAGACGGAGAGAAACAGAGTGTTGTTTTTGACAGTGACATCACCCCACGGCAGGGCGTGATTCCATGGCGAGGCGCTGGTGTCATAGACGACCTGCGGGTAGCGGCGAATCCACTCGCCGGAGGCACGGAGTGACCGGGCCGCGCGCTCCGGAACCGAGCCGTCGCCACGCGGGCCGATGTTCAGCATGTAGGTGCCACCCCGGGCGACAGTGGAGATCAGGCGCTCGAGGATGGTTTTCGGGGTCTTCCAGTTTTCATCATACCAGGCGAAGGACCATGAGTCGTTGGTGGTGTCCACGGTTTCCCAGACGCCTGGCTTGTTCTCCACCGGCACCTCCATGTCACCGAGGGAAAGGTAGTCACCGAGCCCGTGCCCGGCGCGGCCGCAGATCATGGCGTTGGGCTGGTTTTTGCGGACCACGGCCACGAGTTCCTCCACATGGTTCTTTGGGATACCGGCGGGCGTGTCGAACCAGACGATTTCGATGGGGCCGTATTCGGTGGTGATCTCCTCGACTTGGGGCCGGCATTTTTTGGCGAAGTAGTCGTCGAACGACGCGGGCTTTCCTTCGGCATCTTTCGTGGGGCCTCTGCCGCCACCGGGGAAGGTCCAATCCTGATAGTGGGAATAGTAGATTCCGAAACCAAGCCCCTCCTCCTTGCAGGCCTCGGCGAGTTCCTTCATCGGGTCGCGCTTGTAGGGCGTGGCCTTGACCACATTGAAGTCGCTGGACTTCGAGTCATACATCGCAAAGCCGTCGTGGTGCTTGCTGGTGAAGACGATGTATTTCATGCCGGCCTCCTTCGCGAGCTTGGCAATGGCTTTGGCATCGAACTTG
>CAZRLX010000358.1:0-1764 GCA_964601115.1 uncultured Chthoniobacter sp.
GATTGCCCCAGTAGAAGGGCGTCACCATCTGGCCCTGGCTGTAAAACGGGCGGTAGGCGGTCGAGGGCAGCCGCGTCCAGCCGGGGTTGACATAGACGGCCGCCAAGGGCTCGCGGGCGCCGAAGCGGATGCGGAAGAGCGGCGGCAGTTCGCCCGAGAGCAGCTTCTCGTAATCCCGCTCCTGATCGAGGATGGGGAATTTCAACTCGCGCTTCGTGCCATCGCGGAAGAGCACGTCGATGAGGTTCTCCGGCAGGACGCGGAGCGGATAGGCGGCGGGCGGGGTGAGGATGAGCAGTTCCTCGATCTCGTATTCGGCTTTCGGTTCGATTTGCAGGGTGACGGTGCGCGAGCCGAAGCCATCGGGGTAAAAATAGAAATCCTCCGTCGCGGTCTCGCCCCAGACCTTGTAGTTCAGGTCGCAGGGCTGCGCGGTCCAGCGGACGTGGACGCGGGCGGCGGTGGACTCGAGGATCTCGACGCGGCTGCGGCGCAACTCCTTGTCGGAAGCGGCGTCGATGCAATCCAGCCCGTCCGGTCGGCGGGGCGCTTCGGCGAACTCGAAGTTCAGCGCGGTGTTGTGCTTCCCGGCCCAGAAGGGCGTGTAGGCCGCGCCGCGCCAGAAGACAAAGCGCGAGCCGTTCGGCAAGGCGATGACGACATCCTTCCGCTCCGGTGCCCAGGCCTTGTCATAAGGCATCTCGGTGACTTCGTCCGGGCCGGAATAAGAGAGCAGCGGGTAGTCGTAGCGCAGCTTGGTCTCGATGGCTCCAAACGCGGGAAGCTTCGGCGAACCACGCATGAGCATCGTGCGGATGGTCTTGCGCCAAAGCTCTCGCCCCTTCGCATCGCGGAGCGCTATATGCAGCGTGTCGCGATCCTTGCTGGAGGCGGGAAAGGGCAAGGCGAGATCGAGTTCGGTGCGGATACCCTTCTGCAGCTCGATGGAGGCTTTCGTCGGCTTGTTAGGATCGGATTCAAACCACGCGAGCACCTCCGCGCCGGAGATCGTTTCCTTTGCGGAGAAGGCAGCGACCGTGACGCGGGCCTGCTGCTCCGGCCCCAGCACGAGCCAATCCGCCGGCGGCAGGATCGCGCCGAGATCGACCGGGTTCATCACCGGATCGGCCGCCGCCTTCGCATCCGCCTCCAGGGCCGGACGCTCGACCTTCCAGCGGGCCTGCTCGACCGTCTTTCCGTCATTGGTTTTCGTGAGCAACACCAGTTCCTCCGGCGCGGGCGAGGTGGTGAAGGTCACCCGTGCGGTGAAGGGGGAGTTTCCGACCACATCGAGCGCTTTCCGCTCCACTTCCTTGCCTTCGCGATACGCCGCGAGCCAATGCTCCGGGGCCGGGCGCTTGTCGCTCGCGAATTGCACGATCACCGGCGTCAGGCCGACACGCTCCACGCCGAAGGGCGGACGCCAGGCATGACCCGGATCCAACTGAAACCGCGTCGCGAAGGTGTTGGCGTCGCGTTGCTTCGTCGTGCTACCCGGATGCTCGAAGAGGAAGCGGATGTCCTCCGCCTTCAGCGCCTCGTCGTAGATTTGCAACTCATCGAGCAGACCACGCAAATGCGAGCGCACGTAGCGCCACGTAGCGCCATCCGCGCGGCAGCCGATGCGCAACACGCTGTCCGGCGCATCAGGCTTGAGCGTGAAATCGCCGCCACGGAATGTGCCTTTGTCAGCGGGAGTCTTGCCCTGGCCGTCCACATAGAGCGTGAAGTGCGGAGCCTCAGCCGCGCGATACGTCACCGCGA
>CAZRLX010000359.1:0-1761 GCA_964601115.1 uncultured Chthoniobacter sp.
GTTGTGGCGGATGAAGAGGGCGCCGGGATATTTGGCCGCCACTTTTTCCAACTTTTTCGCTTCCGGCAGGCTGAGGGCGATCGGCTTTTCGAGGAATACCTTTTTGCCAGCCTTGAGAGCCATGATCGCGTGCTCCGCATGCTCGGGCGAACGCGTAGCAATATCGACCAACTCGACTTCGGGGTCGGCGATCAAATCCTCGATCTTGCTGTAGGTGGCGCATCCATATTCGCCAGCCATCAATTCGCGGCGCTTCGGATCGGGATCACAAGCGGCCACGACTTTGAACTTCCTGCCGTGCGCCTTGATCTCCGTCCTGTGCATCCCCCACCCCGCACGGCCGCAACCGGCGATGCCCATCTTGATCGGTTTGATTTTGCTCATATTAATTCTCCCACTTTTTGTTGGTCATGTAATCGAAGCTGGACTGGAGGCAGTCGAACGGATCGCGCGGGCAGGTGTCCTGCTCCATCGTATACCAATCCACCCCGGCGCGTTCGCAGGCGGGGATGATGTGTTTCCAATCCATCGAGCCCTCGCCAACCGCGGCGATGCGGCTGTCGTGGCTGTCCGCAAAAGGCTCCTTGTCCTTGAGGTGGATCACCGGCACGCGGCCGTGGCAGCGGTTGATGATATGCTCCGGGCTCACGCCGGCATGGGCGATCCAGTAGAGGTCCAGCTCCATCATGAGATCGTCGCCTCCCTCATCGATCAGAATATCCTCGAGCGTCTTGCCGTGGCGCTCGGGTTTGAAAAACTCGCGGGAGTGGTTGTGGTGGCCAAAGCGGATTCCTTCGGCCTTGAGACCAGCAATGATCGGGCGGGCGTCATCCAACCACCGGCGGTAGCCATCGTAACTCGGGTCGTAGGTCGCCTTGGGAATGGTGCCAATCGCGCAGTAATCGCAATCCAGCGTCTTGTGAAAGGCGATCTCCTCGTCCAAGTGGTCTCGCAGACTGTCCCAGGTGCGATGCGTGGCGATGCACTGGAGCCCAGCGTCATCGAGCATGGTCTTCGCCACCTTCGGCGACACCGTCGGCGAGTCGCCGCCCATGCAGCCTACGGCCGAAATTTGCACCGCCGGATAGCCGATGTCGTAAACACGCTTCAGCGTTTTCGCAAAATCGTCCGCAGTGAGTGTGAAATCACGCAGGGTGAATAATTGAACTGCCAGTTTTTCTTTCATGATTTTTTGGAGCGTTGTGATTGGGCGGCCTTTTTCTCAAGGATCGGAGCCACGCAGATTCCCTTTGGGCGAACGATGTAGCCATCCGTCCAATGTTCCCCCTCGGTGCGGGCGGCTTTCGGCCCCCAGTTGGTTTCTTTGGGGTTGCAATTGTGAAGCGGCCCGAAGGTGTTGATCCGATCGCCGAAACAGGTCAGATCAAGCGTCGCCTCGCTCTGACCCTCCGGAAGCTCCAAACGAAACGGCGCGCTGAGGATGCGGCCGATCCGGTTGCCCCCGAGATCCACTGCGACCAGCGGTGCTTGGAACTTGGGAATGCGCAGCGCCGTGGCTTCTTTGGAATGGGGCGCGTTGCAATGGTAGGTGACATTGCCGCCGTAAAACGGCAGGCCCTGCTTGGTCCAGTCATCGAACGCCAGTTCGCGCACCGGAGCGGTGATGCGGAGATTGGTCTCGGCGACCGACACGCCAAAGTCACCCAGCAAATAACAGGCTTCCAGCCCGTGGCCTGGACGGAATGGCCATTGCACGATGAGCGTGTGCTCGCCGACGCCCAAGTCGGGCAGAACGACGGT
>CAZRLX010000360.1:0-1758 GCA_964601115.1 uncultured Chthoniobacter sp.
ACAGCGCAAGTGGTGCGTCCAATGTTTCCAATACGGTCGTCGTGGGAGATTTTGCAGGACAATCGCTCAACGGAGGAAGTGGCAATGTGTTTGTGGGAACCTATGCGGGACACGACAATACCACAGGGGATGAGAACGTATTTGTAGGAATCAGTTCAGGATATTCCAATACGACGGGAAACGCCAATGCCTTCCTTGGAGGATTCGCTGGATTAAACAACACAATTGGACGAGCCAATACATTCGTTGGCCAAGGTGCAGGACGAGTCAATACAACGGCTAGTTTGAATACCTTTATTGGAGCCAATGCTGGGCGAAGTAATACCACAGGTATCGCTAATACGTATTTGGGCGTCAATGCAGGATTCACAAATAACGGAGATAACAACGTATTCTTGGGTATCAATGCAGGAAACAACGCAGCCTATACCAATACCAGCAATACATTGATTATTGCGAATAACGGATCCAGTAATTTGATTACGGGCAACTTTTTGAGTGGAAATGTAGGAATCAATATGCCTGCTGGAGTAAGTCCTCAATACAACTTGGATGTCTCGGGAACTGCTCGTATATCTGGAAGTGAGATCCGCTATCAAAACCTCGCAGCAGGAAGTCCAACACTTCGCATAACAAACAGCACAGAGAGCATCTTTCTTCAACCTGGTTCAAATTTTTCAGCAGGCAGTCTCTGCAATTTAAAAATTGGAGCTGTTGGAACGGGAGACTCGACCTTTTTCTTTTCTTCCAATGCGTTGTTAGGAATAGGTTGTAATTATACTCCCATATATGCATTAGATGTCTCTGGAACTGGGCGATTCAACAATGGACCCGTAATTGTAGATCAAAGCATAGGTGCAGCGGGTCCTGCATACTACATTCTCCGGAACATTTCCGGGCTCGAGAGGTTTTCCTTGGGTCTTCAGAATCTAGAAGGTGTATCTGGAACAAATGTCGGAGGTGACTTTTGTATCTATAGGTATAATGACGCAGGAGGTCCTGCAGTAACAGCAGCTTTACGAATCACGCGTGCAACAGGAAACGTAGGTATTCAAAAATTCGCAGACGTCAGTTATGCATTGGATGTTGCTGGAACAGGCAACTTTACAAGCAATTTGTCAGTCAGCGGTCGTTTTGATTTAGGAAATTCATCTAACAATCTACTCGTTGGAAGAGCCGCAGGCACGACTGCAGCAGGTATATTGAATACTGTGGTTGGGGTAAGTGCAGGATCTGGTCTCACCAATGCGGACCAAAATCTTCTTGTCGGTTTCAATGCCGGAAGCGGGCTGACCGTAGGTGGATGTAATACGATTGTTGGAACAGGAGCGGGTGAAAGCATAGGATCCAATCGTGTGAGAAATGTGATGCTGGGTGTGAGTGCTGGTTCTGCTGTAGATGGCAATGAGAACACGTTTATTGGATCAGCAGCTGGACTCTCCTCTACGACGGCTGCCGCGAATACGTTTGTTGGATGTTCTGCAGGTATTGGTAACACTACAGGGAATAGTAATGTTTATTTAGGGTATGCGGCGGGTCTATCTTCTGTCTACAGCAATACCTGTAACACCTTGATCATCGCCAACAACAGCAACAGCAACTTGATCGTGGGCAATTTCTCCAACAAACAAGTCGGAATCAATATGTCAGCCGGATCCAATCCTCAGTATACATTGGATGTCTCTGGACCCATTCGGACAGTATCACAATATTTTGCGCCCTTTGCGACTTTTTCTCCGGCCAACTCAAATACTTGGT
>CAZRLX010000361.1:0-1749 GCA_964601115.1 uncultured Chthoniobacter sp.
TGGAAGGTTTCCGAGCCCTCGGCGATCAGGCGGACAAGGTGGAGGTTGCGCGGCTCCTTGGAATTCGCCAACCGGATCGCGGCGGCATCACACAGGGCGAGCAGGGTGGCGACCCAGTGGCGATGCGGAAACGGCGAGCGAAAATGATTCAGGATCGGGTAGATGTATTGGTTCACGCGCATCGTGCAGAGCCAATCGATCCAAGAGGGAATATCCGAGTCCTCGATCGTGGTGCCGAGGCGCTTCAGGCGGACCAGAAATTCCGGCCCCCAGGCGGGCTCGCCGATCGCAAGCGCGAGTTTTCCCATGAATGCCTCGCGGACCGAGTAGGCGGCGTAGAGGGTCATCAGAAACCCGATGAAAATCGCCACGACAATCGTGCCGGTGAATGCCGAGGCAACCATCACGACCACATGCCATGGCTTGGAAACATCAAGGATTCCAAGCGTGCTCAGGCCGGAGCCGGATTCTAAAAACGCTTTCATCGGGGATGGCGTGCCGAGGCCATGGAAGATGAGCCCAAAGGCCGCCATGAAGA
The DNA here is from genome assembly GCA_964601115.1 of uncultured Chthoniobacter sp. Classification (GTDB taxonomy): domain Bacteria; phylum Verrucomicrobiota; class Verrucomicrobiia; order Chthoniobacterales; family Terrimicrobiaceae; genus UBA967. The sequence goes on from CAZRLX010000361.1 coordinate 539, forward strand.
TCAGCAGGAAGACGCCGAGAAAAAACAGCACCGCTGCCGGCCCCTGCGTTGCAAGAATGCGGTCGACCTTCGCGTAGGAACCTGCCCTGCTGGCGAGCCAGGCGAAAATCCCGTGAAGGACATCCGCCACCCATCTGGACAGCCACTGGCGGGAAGTCCGGGGAACAAGCATGGTGCTCACCACTCCGGCGGCTGCCGCCCAGAACAGGCCAATTCCTGCGACAAGTGACAAAACTCTCAGCGCGGTTTCCACAACGTGGAATTAAAACGCCTGCCTCAGGCCACGCCACACAAATGTCGCCGATCCATCACTCCGGACAGGCGATGCCGTCGAGGCGCGGGTCGGAGGCTCCGCAGATCGAGGCGCCGCCGTGCTCGACCATGATTGCCTGCGCGCTGCCCTCGAAGGTCCTCATGAAGTCGTGCGGCAGGACCCAGTCGGCGGGGATTTCCTCGCCGTCGACAACGATGTGGCCCATGGCGGCGAGGCGCTCGGCGAAGCCGGGCGTTTCGAGGTGCGGCTCGACGCTGATACGGCGGCCGTCGAGCACGCGCACACGCGGGGCGTCGATGGCCTGCTGGAGGTTCATGCCGCGGTCGATGAGATTGACGAGGATTTGCACCTGTCCCTGTGGCTGCATGTTCGCGCCCATGCAACCGAAGCTGAGGCGGAGCGAGCCGTCTGTGTTGAGCATCATGGATGGAAGGATCGTGTGGCGCACGCGCTTGCCGGGCGCGGCGGCGTTCGGGTGCCCCTCCTCCATCACAAAATCCGCACCGCGATTGTGCAAGATGACCCCGGTGCCAGGAACGATGATTCCAGACCCGAAGACATCCGAGATGCTGGTGATGAGCGACACGGCGTTGCGGTCCTTGTCCATCACAGTGAGGTAGGTGGTGTCGCCGTAGATGCGGCCAGCCGGGGGATTGTCGAGCGCGCGGTCGCGCTGGATGAGCGCGTGGCGTTCGTGGATGTAGGAATCCGAGAGAAGCTTCTCGACCGGGATATCGGAGAAACGTGGATCGCCCACCGCATGGGTGGCATCGGCGAAGGCGAGCTTGATTGCCTCGAGCACGAGGTGCGAGGCGGCGGCGGGATCGGATTCGAACGCCGCCTGCATGTCGAATTTCTCGAGCATGCGGAGCGCCAGAAGGACCACGATGCCCTGGCCGTTGGGCGGCAGTTCGAGAATGCGGTGGCCACGGTAGGA
>CAZRLX010000362.1:0-1746 GCA_964601115.1 uncultured Chthoniobacter sp.
CTCTCTTCACCAAGCCGGCTGAACAGACCAACGACACCGTCGCGATATGAACAAGCTGCCACTCATCTTCGTCGGCATTTTCCTGACATTCACCTCCGCGTGGATCGGGCTTGTCGCGTATCCCACTCTGAATCTGGGAGAAATGCAACCCCTGCCCGACGAGGAAACCGGGGGTGTCCTTCCTCCCACCACTTCGGGCCTTGCTGTCGCTGGACAAAAGGTCTACGCCTCATCGGGGTGCATCTATTGCCACAGCCAGCAGGTCCGATGGTCGCCGCTCTCCACCGATATCGCCAAGGGCCTCGGCCCCCGGCAAACGGTCGCCCGTGATTATCTCCGTGATAAAGTTGCCTTCCTCGGCACCATGCGCACCGGTCCCGACCTTTCGAACATCGGGGCACGCCAACCAGACGCCAACTGGCACCACCAGCACCTCTTTGAACCACGCATCGTCACCGACTGGTCGATCATGCCCTCCTACCGCTACCTCTACAAAACCCAAAAAATCGTGGGCCAACCTTCCAGCGATGCGGTGCAAGGCCTTCGCGGCCCCAACGCCCCGAAACCAGGCTACGAGGTCGTCCCGTCCGAGCAGGCCAAGGCCCTTGTTGCCTATCTGCTCTCGCTCAAAAAAAATTACAAGCTTCCCGAGTCGCCGGAGCCCACCGAACCGTAATCCATTCCCGTGAGTTCGCCCAACACACCGCAAGAAGAGCCGTTCAACGAAAGCCAACCGGAGAACGACGTCAACATTGTCAATATCCACGCCTCCATCCTTCGCGAGCGTGAGGAACCGCGAGACGGTTACGAGCCCATTCCTTTGTGGCTTATCACTGTTTTTTTCGCCGTCATCTTCTGGGCGGGCATTTATCTCGCCTACTACAGCGGCGGCTTCAGCAAGGAGGTCTACAATCCAGATCTTGTCTCTTGGCAGGGAGGGGGGAGTGCTGTTGCCGCGGGCCCGCCGGATCCCAAAATCATAGGGAAACGCCTTTTTACCCAAAATTGCGTTGTCTGCCACCAGTCAAGCGGCCAAGGTGTCGCTGGCCAATTCCCCACACTTGTTGATAGTGAATGGGTCATTGGTGGTGATTGGGTGGGCGACAACCACCTCGTCAACATCCTCCTCCACGGCCTTGGAGGACCGATTCAAGTCAAAGGGGCCACCTACAACAACGCCATGCCTCCATGGAAACAGTTGAAGGATGAACAAATCGCGGCGATCCTCACCTACATCCGATCGGAATGGGGCAACAACGCCCCGCCGATCACCCCCGAATACGTCAAAACCATCCGTGATCAATCCCAAGACCGCTCCGACCCATGGACGCAGAAAGATTTGAAAGCGATCCCCGCCGAGACCATCCCGGCGGGAGGATCGGTCCCGGCTCCCGCGGAAACGGCCCCTACCGCCCCGGCGGAACAGCCAGCAGCCTGATATCGAGACCATGAAATTCCTTTCGCGCCTTCTCCAGATTCTTACCCTTCTCGCCGGTCTTGCCACTGCCTCCGCCGAGGAACGCACCGGCAACCTCTACTGGGCACCTCCAACCGTCACCACCGGCGGCGAAAAAATCGATGTCCTCATCGGGTTCATCTTCTGGCTCACGCTCGCTGTCTTCGTTGCCACACAGACCGTTTACATCATCTATCTCATCAAATACCGCCGCCGCCCTGGCCACAAAGCCCATTACAGCCACGGCAACAACACCCTCGAATTCTGGTGGACCATCATCCCCACCGCCA
>CAZRLX010000363.1:0-1746 GCA_964601115.1 uncultured Chthoniobacter sp.
CATGGCCGATGGGATCAGATAGGCGCGGTCGATGCCGGGCACGATGAACGCGGCACGGCCCCTCCCGGCGAAGAGGGTTTTGCCGAGCCGCTGGTGGACGAGGAACTCGGCGGGGCTGGCCGCGACGAGTCCGATTCTTTTTCCGGTAGGGTTAGTTTTTGTCGTTTTCACGGCGGCAAGGTATGCAGGGGCGGGAGAAACGACTATCCGTTGAGATTGCATATGGTATGATCAAATAGTCATGTATCAAAATCTCCTCTCACGGACCGGGCTCTCGCTCGACCGGCTGGCGAACTTCTGCCAGTTCGCCGACGAGGGCTCGATCGCGAAGGCGGCCAAGGGCGACATCATCCGGCAGTCGCTCATCAGCCGACAAATCCGCGACCTCTCGGAATACTTCGGCGTGGAGCTTGTGCGGCGGAAGGGCAGGGGACTCGAACTCACGGCGGCCGGACGCGAGTTGGCGGCGATCGGCAAAAACCATTTCAACGGGCTGAATGATTTCCTCGCCCGCTGCGAAAACACCGAGTGGACCGCGCGGATCGTTGCCTCGAACAGCGTCGGTTTTTGGTTGGTCCTCCCGGCTATCGAAAAGGTTCGCGCCCGAATGCCCAATGTTCGGATCGAAATCCACCACGAGCAGACCCGCGAGATGGCCACGGCGACGCGGGAGGGAACTTACGATCTGGCATTCATTCGCCAGGACGCGATCCTGCCGGGACTCAAGAGCCGGGTGCTGCGCAAAGTCGGGCATTCGTTTTTGGTGCCGAAAAAACTTTCGCCCAAAGCGCCGAGGGATTTGGGAAAGGTGTTGGATTCGTTTCCCACCGCGTTGCCGATCGGCGGACGCATGAGGGAGGCGCTTGAGGAAATCGCGGCAAAGCGGGGGAGGGAGTTGAAGGTGTCGGTGGCCTGCACCTCCTACCTGCACGCAGCCAAGGTGCTCGAATCGGGAAGCGCCGCCGCCGTGCTGCCCGATCTTGCGCTACCATTCCTCGACCGCAGCAAATACCACGCGCTGGCGTTGCCCGAGAAGTTCACGCTCTGCCTCGTATGGAGCGCGCGGAATGTGGCGACACGGCCCGCGCTCGGGGAACTCGTCGAAATTTTCGGAGGAACTCTCGCAGGAAAGTGAGGCTTCAGCGCTGCCCCGGAATCACGATCACGCGCGTCGCATTCTCGTTCGTCTTCGCCGACGAGGAACTGCCGCGCGTGATGAGCGAGGAGCCGAGTTGCGAGGTGGACCAGGAGCAACCGGAGTTGCCACGGGTCTGAAACGAATTTCCGACCGGAGAGGTGGTGAGTGTGGAGCCGGTCTTGCTGTCGCGGGTGACGAAGGAATTGCCGAGCTCGCTAGTGGTCTGGTGCTGACCGCCGGGACCGCGCGTCACGAAGCTGTTGCCGACCTGGGTGGTCGTCCAGGTGTTGCCCTTGGAATCGCGGGTGATTGTCGAGGAGCCGAGTTGCGAGGTGGTGAACGATTGGCCGCCCGCTCGGGTGACATAGGAGTTTCCGAGCTTTGTGGTGGTCGATTGGCCCGCGCCCGTCACCGGAATGACAATTGCCGCAGGGGTCTTGCCGGGCGTCTCCTTGTCCTTTGGGAGAAGGGTGGGGGAGAGGAGCAAAATACCTATGAATTTGACGAGAGGGTTCACGGCAAAACTTCGATCAAAAAACCAGAGGTAGGCAAACGGCGTTATTGATTCTTGAGCTAAAAAATCAACGAGGTGGCCGAGAGATTGAAAA
>CAZRLX010000364.1:0-1740 GCA_964601115.1 uncultured Chthoniobacter sp.
TGGAATGCCGCGTCGCAGAAGGTCGCTTTTGTCATGTCCGCCGATTGCCAGTCCCCCGACGAGACAAGCACGATGCCGGTGAGCGCGCAGACGACCACCGTGTCCCAGAACGTGCCCGTGCCCGAGACCAGCGCCTGATGGACGGGGTCTTTGGTGCGCGCCGCAGCGGCAACGATCGGAGCGCTGCCCATGCCCGATTCGTTTGAAAACAGCCCGCGCGCGATGCCGTAGCGCATGGCCTCGGCGATTCCCGCGCCAACGAATCCCCCCACCGCGGCGTGACCGGTGAATGCGGATTCCACGATGAGGACGATTGCGGCGGGAACCGCGCTCCAGTTCATAAAAATCATGACCAGGCAGCCGAGGATGTAGAGGAGCGCCATGAACGGCACGAGGTAGGTGCAGGCGCGTGCAATGGATTTGATGCCGCCGAGAATCACGGCGGCGGTGATGCCACACAGAAGAATGCCGGTGCCGAACTTTAGAAGATGGTCGTCCACGGCAAAGGGGAGGAGGTCTTTCTTCGCCACGATCATTTCCGAGATCGCATTGGCCTGGACCATGTTTCCTATGCCAAAGGCCGCCAGCGCCGTGAATGCCGCGAAGACCATGCCCGCCCAACGCGCGCGGAGCGCCTTTTCGAGGACAAACATCGGCCCGCCAGACATCTCTCCCTGGGCGTTGATCGTCCGGTATTTCACCGCCAGGAGGGCCTCGCTGTATTTTGTGGCGATGCCGAAGATGCCCGTGAGCCACATCCAGAGAACCGCTCCGGGTCCGCCGATGAGAATGGCGCCCGCCACACCGTAGATGTTCCCCGTGCCGATTGTCGCCGCCAGTGCGGTGGCCAGTGCGCCGAACGGGCTGACATCCCCCGGTGAACTGGAATCCTTCGAGAGGCTGAGCTTGATGGCGTGGCCGAGGTGGCGCTGGACGAATCCCGTGCGCAGCGTGAGGTAGAGGTGCGTTCCGAAAAGGAGGGCCACCAGCCAGGGGCCCCAGACGAGCGATGCGGCCTGGGCGACGAGGGAATCGAGTTGATCCATTTGCAGCGGATGAAACGCCTGCGCGGCGCGAACAGCAAGACGGAATCCGGCAGCGCTCAACGGGGGTTTTGCAATCGGATCGCGCGTGCTACTGTCGCCGCATGCCGCGTTTTTTGATTTTTGTGTTCGCGCTTGGTCTGGCGGTGCCGGTGGTCCGGGCCGAGGCCAAACCGGCGCCGACGCCAGTCGAGTCCCCCTACGAGCAGTTGCAATTGATCGCCCGCACAATCCAGTTGATCCGGCAGGATTATGTGGACGACACCAAGACCGGCTACCGCGATCTCGCCTACAGCGCATTGCGGGGGATGCTCGATACCCTCGATCCGCACAGCCAGTTCATGGAGCCCAAAGGGTTTCAGAACATGCAGGAGGACACCCGCAGTGAGTTCGGCGGCCTCGGGATCGTGGTGTCGTTGAGGAATGGGGTGCTGACGGTTATCAATCCCATGGAGGACTCGCCTGGCTTCCACGCGGGGATTCTGCCCGGCGATCAAATTTTGAAAATCAACGGGGAATCCACCGAGAACTTGGGATTGAACAATGCCGTGGAAAAGTTGCGTGGAGCCGTTGGGGAAAAGGTGACTCTCACGGTGAACCGTCCGGCAACAGGCGAATTGAAGGACTACGAACTGGCCAGGGCGGTGATCAAGGTGCCGAGTGTGAAGGATGCCATGATCCTGCCCGGGCGTGTGGG
>CAZRLX010000365.1:0-1712 GCA_964601115.1 uncultured Chthoniobacter sp.
GGAATTCACCGCAAACACCGCGGCCACCATCGAGCCCGACACCGCAATGATGAACAACACAAAGTCCGTGAGCAGAACGCCCTTGAATCCACCCAGCGAGGTGAACAGAACCGTCGCGACCGAAGCCCATACAATTGAATTGATCGGCGAAAGTCCCAGCATCACCCCGCCAAGCTTGATGGCAGCCAACGACACCCCCGCCATGATCATGATGTTGAAAAAGACGCCGAGGTAGAGGGCGCGGAAGCCCCGCAAGAACGCCGCGGTTTTTCCGCTGTATCGGATTTCATAAAACTCGACATCCGTGAGCATTTCCGAGCGGCGCCACAGGCGGGCGTAGATAAAAACGGTCAGCATGCCGGTGAGCAGAAACGCCCACCAGACCCAGTTTCCGGACACGCCATTCTTGCGAACGATGTCGGTCACGAGGTTCGGTGTGTCCGCTGCAAATGTGGTGGCCACCATGGAGGCCCCCAGCAACCACCAGGGCATATTGCGCCCCGACAGGAAGAAATCCGACGCGCTCTTGCCGGCCTGCCGCGTGCAGGCCACACCGATCCCCAGCGCCAGCGCGAAGAAGCCGAAAATCAAACACCAGTCGATGATCTTTAGGTCCATAAGCGCGCTTTCAGACGGCTTGGTTATTTCAGCGTCTTTTTCTGGTCCGGCAAGGTTTTCAGTAAATCAGGTTTGTCTTTGCTCCAATACCAGAGGCCGAGCGCGTCGTAGCGCTTCAGTTGAAAAGGAATCAGCACCTTGTCGCGGTAGTCGACCCAACCCAGAATCGATGGGTTCTCGCTTTTGCCCCCGCTCCAGGTCCGCTCCGAAAAACTCGCCAGGCGCGGATAGGTGCGGTCGCCGAAGACCTTCATGGTCGGAATTTGCTCGCTCCAGGTGCAGACGATCGCGCCGTGGGCCATTTGACGCGTTTCGGGCGTGACACCCAGCATATCGTCAAAGGGATCCCAGTTATACATTTCCGCCGGAGAAATCCGTCCCGCGTAACCGCCTTCTCCGCCTTCTCCCTCATTCTTCATATCGAAATAAGTCCAATAGGCCGGAGAGAAAATGAACGGCTGCTGTTTCAGATTCAGCCTCTCGTCCACGGTGATATCCATCTTTTCCCAAAAGGATTGGTGGCCATAGCGCCACCAATGCACCACCGAGTCCTTGTCGTGGAAGCCCTGCACGAAGACATCGTCCCAGACGATGGGCGTTTTCTTGAGGTCCTACTTCACGAAGGCCGTCATTTCACGGGCGAAATCGGTGATTTCGGCTTCCGAGTAGAGTTCCACGGGGGATCTGAGATTCACTTCATCCACGCCGAGGTGGATGTATTCGGGGTCAAACAGGTCGTTGATCTCGGTGAGCACCTTTTTGGCAAAGTCGCGCCCCATGGCATCGCCACGGATCACCTTCGCAGGGTCGCGCTCTTCCTTCGGGTGCTTCAACTCGGGATAGGATTTGATCGCCGCGCCCATGTGGCCCGGCATATCGATCTCGGGGATGATCGCGACATGGCGCTGCGCGGCGTAGGCGCAAAGTTCTTTGACATCCTCCTGCGTCAGGAATGCGGCGGGCGCGTTTGGGTCGGTCTTGTTTCCGATCGCTCCCACGGAAGTCAGCTTCGGGTAGGCCTTGATCTCGACCCGCCACCCCTCATCGTCGCTCAGGTGGAGGTGCAGGGTGTTGAGTTTATGCATCGCCATGCT
>CAZRLX010000366.1:0-1703 GCA_964601115.1 uncultured Chthoniobacter sp.
CCAACCTCGCCTCCCGCGGCGACCGCGTCCTCCACATCCGCGACGGCCAACTCGAGGAAAACTGACCCGTCCCCACGTCAGGGCCTGCCGGCCCGGCCGGCCGCACCCCAAAGCATCCCCGCACACTTGCCGCCCGTATCGCAACTCGCCTACACTCTCCTTTCAAGCAACCAACCTCAAACGAACCAACACACCATGGCCTACGAACTACCTCCTCTCCCTTACGCGAACAACGCCCTCGAACCGAACATCGACGCGCGCACGATGGAAATCCACCACGACAAGCACCATCAGGCTTACATCACCAACGCCAACAACGCGCTGAAAGATCACCCCGATCTCCTCGCCAAGCCCGTCACCGAACTCATCGCCGACCTCACCGTCGTCCCCGAAGCCATCCGCACCGCCGTGCGCAACAACGCCGGCGGCCACGCCAACCACACCTTCTTCTGGACCATCATGAGCCCGCACGGCGGCGGCGAACCGACAGGCCAACTCGCCGAAGCGATCAAAGCGAAATTCGGCAGCTTCGACGCCTTCAAAGAAGCCTTCGAAAAAGCCGGCGCCACCCGCTTCGGCAGCGGCTGGGCGTGGCTCGTCGTGAGCAAAGACGGCACGCTGGAAGTGGTTTCCACCGCCAACCAGGACAGCCCGCTCATGGGCCAAGCCGTCGCCGGTGTCGAGGGCACCCCTGTCCTCGGTTGCGACGTCTGGGAACACGCCTACTACCTCAACTACCAGAACCGCCGCCCCGATTACCTCAAAGCCTGGTGGAACACGGTCAACTGGGACCAAGCCGAAAAAAATTACCTCGCGGCACTCTAATTCAAGCACACATCACTCACTTCGAAACGCTCGGGGCGCCAGCCTCGGGCGTTTTGCGTTTCCTGGAGTGCGAAAACTTCCCTTGATTGCCTGAATTCCATGATTATCATTATTCCATGATTACGACTGTTACCACGAAAAACATGGTGACCATACCGGCGGAGCTTTCCCGGCGTCACAGTGTCTCGCCCGGTTGCAAGCTCGACTGGGAGAGCGTGAGCGACTCGGAGATTCGCGTGCGGATCATCCCGAAGCGCGGTGACTTGGCCCGGCGGTTGATGGGGCGGGGCCGGAAATTCCTCCGACCGGGCACGGATCCGATACGGGACTTGATCGAGGAACGCGTGCGCGAAGACGAAGCAGAATACCGGTCGTGACCCATCTGCTCGATTCGTCGGCGCTGCTCGCACACTACTTTGATGAACGCGGCAGCCAGCAAGTGCGGCAACTTTTCGAGAACGACGATACGCCGATCCTGCTGTCTGTTTTGAGCGTGTCGGAATTCTGGTCCCGACTCAAATCCGAGGGACACGAGGCCGCTTTCGAAAGCGAGTGGAAACTGCAGCAGGAGCTTTTCGAACGCATCTTGGATGTGAACCTGCCCGTGTCCGAGCGGGCGATCGCCATCCGGCGCGCCACTCCCGCACGCTTGCCGATGGTCGATGCCCTCATTGCGGCTACGGCATCCCTGCACAATGCCGTGTTGGTCCATCGGGATCCTCACTTTCGCCCGATCCCATCTTCGCTTGTGCGGCAACTCGATCTCGATGAGGCGGGCCGTCCCGCGCTTTGACTTCATCATTCAGCCTTCTAAACTCCGCGCTTTTCTTCCATGGCCTACCTCAACGAAAACTATTCCAAACTCAAAGCCGGCTACC
>CAZRLX010000367.1:0-1671 GCA_964601115.1 uncultured Chthoniobacter sp.
GGTCGCGGGTGCCGACCAGGCCGCGGAGTCCACGGACTTCTGGTCGCGGCTGAAGACCAAAATGCGCAGCGATGAGCCTGCCCCCGACGCCGGCGTCAAGCCCTGAGCCGTTGCATTCCACGATTTATTAACCCTTGATTGACTGCCCCCCGTGGTGGCATCTTTGCTGCTACAGCCCTCAGCGTTCTCCGGCCATGATCTTCACCCCCAGCAGCCTCCCCGCTCGTGTGCGCCACGGCGGCAGTCTCGTGCCCGTCATCATCGTGGTGGCCGCTCTGGCGCTCAGCACCGCCATCTTCTTCCTCTTCACGAAGAACAAGATGATGAAAAACGGCGCGGCGGACTCTTCCGAGGTCGCGGAGAAGGCCCCGGCCAAGAAAGAGGTCTTGGCAGTGCCCGCCCCGGCGCCTGTGGTGGCCCCTCCGGCTCCAAAGCCAGTCCCGGCACCTGTGCCGCCAAAGCCTGCCGCATTCGGCTTTGCGCGCCCGATCGATCTCGGCAAGCAGCTCGCGAGAAGCCTGGCCTCCGGGGATTTCAAGACGGCGGGCAGGCTCGCCGCCGCTGCGGACGCCGGGCAGTCGGAGGAAGCCGCCAAGCTCTTTGAGACGCTGATGGGCATGGGCTACAAGGCGGGGCGGGAGGAGGAAGTCAGCATCCTCGGCCTCGTGGAAAATCGCACCCGCCTGTCCATTCCCTTCACCAAGCCCGGCACCGGCGAAACCCTCCGCCTGCAGCTCGACCTCGAGCGGGACGAGCAGATGGGCTGGAAAATCGCCAAGGCCATCCTGCCGAAAGAAATGAGTGCCGCCGTGGCCGCGATGCCGCCGCCGCCTGCGGCGGGTGATGCACCCGCCAAGGGTCCGCAGCCTGCCGGGGGCGCCACCCCTCCCATGAGGCAGCTCTTTGTGGTTGAAGAGAGCATGGACGCGCTGGCCTTCGCCAGCGATTTTGTGACCCACCTGCTGAAGCATGATTTCGTGAACGCGCGCAAGTTTGTCGATGAAGCGAAGGTTCCCGTCGAGCGCCTAGTCGGTCTCTGCATCGTGTTTGAAGAGGGCCAGTACGAACTGAACGAGGGCAAGCCGCTCATCATCACCATCGCCAGCCCGGAGGTGTCATGGGCCATCGCGCAGGTGAAATCCGAGACCTTGCAGCAAAAGACGGAGTTCGGCATCGAACTCAAGCGTTCGGACATCGCCCAGCCGTGGAAGGTCGCGGGACTCAATCTTTCCGAGATTCTCGGCTCCTTCGCTCAAAATGCCTCAAAGATGGGCGTGCCTTACACGCCGATCGTGAAGAACCCCAAAGGCGGGGAATCCCTCGCCCTCTACTTTGAATACGACAGCGCCAATCTGCATCCGCGTGCCGAAAAGCAGATCGACGTGATCGCGGAACTCATGAAGGCCGATCCCTCCAAAAAACTCCGCATCGCCGGTCACACCGACGAAAAGGGGGAGGACTCCTACAACATCAACCTTTCGCGGCATCGGGCCGAGACGGTCAAAAAGCAGCTCGTCGCGAAGGGCGTGCCAGCGGACCAGGTGGAAACCGCCGCCATGGGCAAGGCGCAGCCGCTGAGCCCGAACAAAAAGTCCGACGGCACCGACGATCCCGAAGGCCGCAGCCGCAACCGCCGCGCCGAGATCTACCTCGATTTCTGACCCTGCGGGC
>CAZRLX010000368.1:0-1667 GCA_964601115.1 uncultured Chthoniobacter sp.
CTCTTCTTCGAGAAGCGCGTGTATCAAGGCTCAAGCGGCAAGGTGTATCCGGTTCCATTCATCGACAAGGTGTATCAGGACGAACCGCCGAAGCCGGTGGACTATGTTGCGGCCCATCTGGAGAACGAATTTGTGCGGCTGGTGATGCTGCCCGAGATTGGCGGGAGGATATTTCTGGGTCAGGACAAGGCGAACCGTGACTACGATTTTTTCTACAGGCAGGATGTGATCAAGCCCGCGCTGGTCGGTCTCGCGGGGCCTTGGATTTCGGGTGGTGTCGAGTTCAACTGGCCCCAGCACCACCGGCCAGGAACCTATTTGCCTGCTGATGTGGAGATCGAGGAGGAGGGTCGGGGAGTTTTCACTGTGTGGCAGTCGGAGCATGATCCGCTCAACCGACTGAAAGGCATGCATGGGATTCGACTGCGGCCCGGCAGTTCGTTGATCGAGCTGCGCGGCCGCCTCTACAACCGCACGCCAATGACGCAAACCTTCCTTTGGTGGGCGAATGTGGCGGCGCGTGTTCACGAAAACTACCAGAGCTTTTTCCCAACCGATGTGCACTATGTGGCCGACCATGCGGTGCGGGCGATGTCCTCATTCCCGCTGGCGGAGAATTTCTACTACGGCGTGGACTATGCCGCACGCCGCGGGGCGAACGACCTGACCTGGTATAAAAACATCCCGGTGCCGACGAGCTACATGGTCTGCCAGACGCAGGAGGATTTCTTCGGCGGCTACGACCACGACGCGCAGGGAGGATTTGTCCATGTCGCCAACAAACACATCAGCCCCGGCAAGAAGCAGTGGACTTGGGGCAACCACGAGTTTGGCTGGGCTTGGGACAGGGAATTGACCGATACCGGCGGTCCGTATGTCGAATTGATGGCGGGTGTTTATACCGACAACCAACCGGACTTCACTTACATCGCCCCCTACGAGACCAAGACATTTTCGCAATTCTGGTGGCCTTATCAAAAGCTCGGTCCGGTTCAACAGGCGAACACGCTCGCGGCGGTCCGCTTGGTGGTCCGCGATGACCGTTCGATCGACTTGGGGCTGGCCGTTTCGCGCCCGATGGAAGTCTTGCGGGCGGTTTTGAAGGATGGCGACCGTGTGATTCTGGATACAATTGTGACGGCCTCGCCGGACACTCCGTGGCAACACAACGGGCTTCGCTTTGACGGGGACACCGACACTTCGCTGTGCCTGTGGGTTTTCAATTCCAAGGGCGAAGCGGTCATCGGATATCGGCCAGTGGAACCTGCGAGTGTCACGCGTGATCGCCGATTGGCCACCGAGCCACCGATGCCACAGGAGATTTCCTCGGCGGATGAATTGTATCTGACGGGCGAGCATCTCGATCAATACCGGCATCCCACGCGCTACCCTGAGATTTACTGGGATGAAGGCTTAAGGCGTGATCCCGGCGACGCGCGGTGCAATATCGCTCTCGGCCGCCTCAAGCTCTCCCGAGGTCTCTTAAACGAGGCGGCGGACCACTTCACCGCGGCGATCTCGCGACTTACCTTCCGGCATCCGAACCCCGAGACCGGCGAGGCGCACTATTTCTTGGGGCTCGTTCGCCGGTTCCAAGGAAGGGAAGTGGACGCGTATCCGCTCTTTGCCAAAGCGGCATGGAATTTCGCCTGGCGGGCGGCGGCCAA
>CAZRLX010000369.1:0-1665 GCA_964601115.1 uncultured Chthoniobacter sp.
ATTGTTTCTTGAGCTTGATCCAAGCCCCGCCGCGGCGTCCCGGGGCATACGTGCTGGCCGGATTCTTCACCATGAGCCCCTCGTGCCCGGTGGCCCTTGCGGCATCGAACAACGCATCGAGAGCGGCCTCGTTGCTTGCCTCGAACACCTCGGCAAGGCGAAGCGGCGGCGGCAATTCCACCCCCTCCAAAAGAGTGCGCCTTTCCTCGAGGGGCGTTTCCAGCAGCGAGGCGCCGTCGAGTTGCAACACGTCGAAGACAATCGCCGTCACTGGAATTTCCACTCCGAGAAATAGGTCGTCCCCGCTCCGCCCGAGCCGCCGTTGCAGCGTGAAAAACGGCAGCGGACGCCCGTTCCTCCACGCAACCAACTCGGCGTCGAAAATGGCCGCACGCCCGAGCGACACCGCGGCGGCGGCGATTTCCGGAAACATCCCGGTGGCGCATTTCAAGTCGCGTGTGAACACCCTGGCGCGAATACCATCCGTGTGGATTTGCGCACGGATGCCGTCGAACTTGTGCTCTACCCGGACCGGCGAAACTCCGGCGAAATGCGACAGCACCGCTGCGGCATCCGGCTCCGGCCGCGCGAGCATGCACTTGACCGGGTGGAACACCCTCAACTCCCGATCGCACAACCTCCCCGAGCGCGCCAGCAGCGCCACGAGCCCCAGGTCGCCTTCAAGCATATTCGCCTCCCGCACCTCGGGGGCATCGGCACCGAATGCCACAGCCAGCGCCTCTTCGAGCAGTCCCTCCTTCAGTCCGATCCGCAAATCGCCAGAGAGGATTTTCACGAGAAACATCGAGGCCACGGCCGGCACCTCCCGAAAAAACCCGCCCAGCACAGCCGCCTTGGCGGCACCGCCCCGCGCGGCGCGAAGGGATTCCAAAACCGACGCGACTTCGGAAAGAGATGGATTCCGCGTTCCCGCAACCCGCTCCAGCACGCTCCCGGCCGTCCTGCCCAGATCGTTCAACCCGCGCTCGACCTGCTTGTATTCGGGCTCGGGCATTCCCGTGGCCTCGATCAACGCGGCACGAACCACCGCCCTGCCGGCATGGTGAGGCGCCTGGTCGGAACGCGCAAACGCATGCCCCGACAACCACACGGCGGCATGGCGCAGTTCGCTGTCGTCGAGCTGCCGGAAATAATCCGCCAGCACGCCGCACTTCGCGGTTCTTCCCGTCAATCGCTCGATCTCCAAGGCCACCGAGCAGAATTTCAAAAACCCCGCCGCCGCTTTGACTGTAACGGGAGCCTGCCGCTCCGGAGGACGCGCCCGTGGCAACGCCAAATCCAAATCCAGTTGGTTCGGTCCGGTCAGCGCCCACGCCTCGATCCCCCGCGACCGCAAGTCGGCTGCAAACTCGGAGGCGAATCCGTGCAATGTCAGCACCCGCTCGGGAGCGACCGCCTCGACATGCCGCAACAAGTCGTCGTAACCGGCATGGTCGGACAACGGAAACGCCGCATCGCAGCGCCATCGGTGCACAGCACCGGCATCCAACGCCCATCCGCTCAGCATCGCCACCCGGCGTTGAGGAATCCGCCCCAGCGCCCGCCCACCGGCGGCTCCAGGCGGACACACGACCACATGCCCGGCGGCCGCCTCGGGATTCCACTCCGCATACGGTGGCAACCCGATCCCCTCAGCCCGGTAAA
>CAZRLX010000370.1:0-1661 GCA_964601115.1 uncultured Chthoniobacter sp.
GCGCCCCGCCTCCGATCGGCACCGAGGGGCCGTAGTGGTCGACGACGAGTTTTTTCCCCGAGAGTCCGTTGTCGCCGCGGGGGCCTCCGATGACGAAATCCCCGGCGCCGTTGAGGTGCAGATGTCGCGGCGAAAACGACGAGGCGGCTCCGGGGAGGCCCTGCGCCTCGGCGGCTTCAAGGGCGGAGGCGAGCACCGGCAGGATCGTGCGGTGCTGATCCTCCATCTCGAGTCCGCGCGCGTGTTGGATGCTCAGCACGAGTTTGCGCCAAGAAACGGATTGGCCGTCATCCGTGAGATCGACGAGGATTTTGAAGTCGGGTCCGAAACGGTCGGCGGCGTTTTCGCGGAAGCGCCAGAGGGACTGCCCCAAATGGTGGGCGAGCCAATGGGCGGGCGGCACGAAATTGGTTTCGGGGCGTGCGACCGCATAGCCGATCACGATGTTCTGGTCGTCGGAGTAGGGTCGGATGTCGGCTTCCTCGGCGGAGAGTTCCTCCAGGCAAACGCGGACGATGATTTTCAGCGACCGTGGCGCGGGAGCCCAGGTTTTATCGTATCCCGCGTGCTCGAACACGTTCCGGGCTATGTAGCGGAAATCGATCGGATGATTGAAAATCTCGTCGTCCGAGCGCTGCTTGGCGATGCGTCCATCGATGAACACGGTGGTGTCGTGGATGGCCACCTCCACACCCGCCAGCGAGCGGGCCTGCAGGGAGGGGTCGAGCATGGGGACACTGGCGAATTCCACAATGCGGTTTGCAATGGCGTCGGCGAGGCGGTCGGGGTGTCCGGGCGAGACATATTCAGCGTGGTCGTGGGTTTTCATATCGGGAGTCGCAGGATGCGGGCGTTGAGTTTTTGGAATTCGGCCCCGGAGTCGTTGCCGGCAATGGCGGCGAAAAACCGGAGCCTGGAAAGATTGCGGACATGCGTGGAGTGGGGCGTGCCGACCCATCCGTCGGTGACCAGCAGCACACGGCGGGGGCGTTTGCGCGGCGCAATGGATTCGAGATGCTTGAGGACGCAATTGATGTCCGTGCCGAAGGTGTTCGGCACCTTGCACTCGAGGTTGCGCGGTTCGACCTCGCCGACCACCGTTGAAAACACAAAGAGACGCAGCAGGCCCTGCTTGTGCGGACGGCGGAGCGCGGCGGCGAGTTTGGGCAGGACAGAACTCATCGAGCCGCTGATGTCCAGGTAGACATGGGCGACAGGAAGCGGTTGGCGGCGGCGGCGTTCCTCGACTTGTTCGCCGCGATAGATCAACGGCCAGGCTCCGTGCAATGAACGCCAGGCGGGAATGCGCCGGTCGCGGGCCTGGGGAACCACGGTTTCGATCGAACGCGCGACGGCGGTTCTCGACAGACGGCGCGGCCCGTTGGCCGATGCCGGACGGATGCCGGCCTTGCGGAGGAGATTCTCGAAAATGCGACGAAGATTTTTCTGCGGATCCTCAGAGGCGTCGAGCTTCCAGAAGTAGGTCGGCGAACCTTGATCGCGACCGCTGAGAATGCGGTCGGGGCGCGGCCACTTGGAGACGATGTCGCGAATGGCTTTCCCGAAAAACGGGTCTTCGGCACTGTCGCCGCCTTCGTCGGAATGATTGCCGAGCAGCACGCACTGGCCGCCGGGGTTGTTCTTCAACGATTCGACGAGAA
>CAZRLX010000371.1:0-1647 GCA_964601115.1 uncultured Chthoniobacter sp.
GTATTTTCATACAAAGTATTTAGATATTATAATTTACAAGGCTTGGGATTTTTCGGAGAGGGGCACAGGCGTCCCGCCTGTGTGAGTCGGTGCGCTCCGTGGTTCGCATGGGCATTGCGCGAGTAAGTGGATCAGTCTCCACACGGCCGGGACGGCCGTGCCCCCCTCTTTCGGCTGGGAAGTGCAATTTCATACAAACTTCGGTGTGCTTGGTATTTTAAGATTCATGGGCAGAGGCTGTTTTCCCCAGAGTCACCTTGATGACAGTGTCGTTCGAATCGATGGGTTGACCGGGCAGGGTGAGAGTGAGGGTGTTTTGGGACTGTTCGAGATCGAGGTCGCCTTGGGGAGCCTTTGGGGAAAGGAATGAGGCGTTGTCGGCTTGGGCTGGCATTCCCTCGACAACGAGTTTGCCGTCGGCGGGCCACTTCATCACATGCAGGTAGAGGATTTTTCCATCCTTCGAGAGGTTCGCATCGCCCCATGCCGGGCGGGCAGGGAGCGGATTGGGCTGCGTGCCGTAGATCGATTCGCCGTTGTCTTGGATCCACGCGCCGACGCCTTGGAAAAGCTCGAGCGCCTTGGGATCGATCTGGCCGTTGCCCATCGGGCCGAAATTCAGGAGGTAATTTCCGCCGCCGCACACGGTGTGGACGAAGCGGTGGATGATTTCCTGGAGCGTGTGGTAGCGCACCGGGCCGTGGGCCTTGTAGCCATACGAGGTGCTCACGCTGTCGGGCGATTCGGTGGTGAGGGAGAGTTTGTGGGGTGGCACCTCTTTGTCCTCGAGCGAGACATAGTCGAAAAACTCGAGTTGCTCCGGTTTCCATTCCTCCTTCGGCCAGTAGAGGAGGCGTGAGTTGACGACGCAGTCGGGGTTGTTTTTGCGGACGATTTCCAGAAACCGCCTGCCATGCTCGGGCTTCATCGATGCCGGGGTGTCGAACCAAAGCAGGTCGATCTTGTAGTTTTTCATCAACTCCTCGACCTGCGGATACGATTTCTTGGCGAGGTATTCGTCCATGGTTTTGTCGTTCGCCACGAAGTCGGCGGGAAGGTCGGGGTGGATTTTCCGGATGGCTTCCTGTTCGGGAAACGGCGCGCCCGGCTCGCTCCAATCGAAGGCCTGCGAGTAGTAGACGCCGAACTTCAGACCGTGGCGGTGGCAGGCTTGCTCGAGTTCCTTGATGATGTCGCGCTGGAAGGGCGTGCCATCGACAACATTGTAATCCGTGACGCCCGACTTGAAGAGCGCGAAGCCATCGTGGTGCTTCGATGTGATCACGACATACTTCATACCGGTTTCCTTGAAAACCCGCGCCCACTCGTCGGCATCGAACTCCTGCGGGTTGAATTTGGAAACGACTTCCTCGCGGTATTCCTTGAGCGGAATCCGAAAGGCCATCATTGCCCACTCGGCGTAGGGGCCGCCCATGGGGTTTCCCTTGTATTGGCCGGCCAATGGGGAATACGCGCCGAAGTGAATGAAGACGCCGAATTTGTCATCGCGGAACCATTTGTTCAGCCGCGCCTCGGACTCCGGCGGGTGGCGCAGGTCGGCGGCAAACCGTTTCTTGAACGAGTCGGCATGGGCCTGCTCGGGGTTGTCGGCTCTCGGCACCGCCTCGGCAAAGGCGAGTCCGCAGA
>CAZRLX010000372.1:0-1623 GCA_964601115.1 uncultured Chthoniobacter sp.
CTTCCAGCGTCTCGTAGGCGAAACGCCATACATCGGGCTCCTTGGAGGCGCGCGTGCCGGCCACATTCAGAATGCGGATGTCGTTCTCCTCCACGAATCGCTGAAGAACTAAAGCGGGCGGCTCATAGCTCGATGAGTGCCGAGGCAGATGGAGAAGGGGTTTGCGGTGCTTGGCGGCGAACCCCGCCGTGCGCTTGCTCCCGCCAGTGAGTGTTGAGGCAATGGTAAAAATCAACGTGGCATCCGAGTCTCTGACATTCCACTCGGTGCGCTGGAGGTAGTTTGCAGACGGGGTTTCGACGAGTTGGTATTGCGAGGAAATGGGCCCATCCTCGGCCTTCCTACCCTTGGGACACCATCCTCCATGCGGGAAGCCCCACCGGATCGCGACATCCAGACCCGCGCGGTCCGCTCCGGTCTGCCCGCCGGAGACGATGTTTTCGAGGGGAGTTTCCATTTCAAAACTCCACAAGCGGCGCGATTTTGCTGATCACTCCAGCGCCAAGCCGCGGAACCCTCTTGAGGTCCTCGGCGGAGCGGTAAGGTCGATTCTCGATGATCCGGCCGGCCAGCACCTGTCCGATCCCCGGCAGCATTTCAATTTGCTCGCGGGCGGCTGTGTTGAGGTTGATTCTGGTGTCCTTGGAGCCTGCTGGATCGGCGGGTTGCGATTTGTCGCTGAACTGCGCCAACAGAGCCCGGTTGCTCGATCTCAGATTGCCGATCACTGCGTCGTTCAAGGCGTCAAAAAGCGTCACCTTGCCGCGATCGGCGGGATTCGCCGGTGGGGGCGGGTTGCCGGGCATGGGCTCAGCGGCGGGTGCTGCCTCCCCCGAGTCGTCAAACTCGGCGAAGTGCGGATTGTGCCTCCTTCCGCCCCAGACGCCCATGCCTTGGCGCTGCGCCCTTGCTTGAAGTTGATCGTAGTGGCCGCGGTCGAGGCGCAGATCGTTTTTGGCGACCTGGCCGAATGATCGGGCAAGACCGGCCTCGATCAGCAGCGAGCCGAGGTCTTTGCGGGAGCCTTGTGGGAAGACGAACGCGTAGTAGCGGGGCTTCTTGCTTCGCCCTCGGGCGTCCTGAAAACGCGTGACCACCGTGAAGGGATGGGCCAGCACGCGATCGGTGAACTTTTTCGCCTCCTGGCCATAAGAGTAGACCTTCTGCTCGGAAATACCGAATGCCTCCATCTGCTGGACGATGCGCTTGGGCACCTGGTCGTCCGTCTCGGCGCAGTCCGCGAAATACAGCCTTGCGATGTATTCCCGGCCGCCAGACTCGAAATGAAAGCTGTCTCCATCGTTGGCGTCGTGCGGAACGAGGCGGCAATCGTTGAGTTGAAGCCACTCGGCGGCGGCTTGGAGCGGCAGCGCGAGAATCAGTAGGGCGGTGAGGAGTGAAAAGCGGAATGCGGGTTTTTTCATGCGGCAAGGGACTTGGCCCGGCGGGATGCGCTGGGATTACCCCATGGTCGCAAATGTGCCGAATACAGCACACATGGAAAAATCATTAGCCCGTAGAATCAAGTGCGGAATTCGGCACAATGAAAAAAACCCGCCCAGCCAAGAACATCGTCGGCTCGCAGGTTCGGAAAATCCGAACCGAGATCGAGATCAGCCAGAC
>CAZRLX010000373.1:0-1619 GCA_964601115.1 uncultured Chthoniobacter sp.
CTTCCTCGAGCAACTCGCCACCGACTACGCCAAGCTCCGCGAAGACCACGCCAACCGCCAAACCACAAAAGCGATGCTCCCCCTCGCCGAAGCCATCGCCAATGCGCCGCAGCTTTCCCACAATGACATCGCCATCCCCGCGCAAACCGGCGTGGTTGTTTTCGAGTCGGGCAAAAACATCTCGCTCCGCGACCTGATCCCCTACATCGACTGGTCGCCGTTCTTCCACACCTGGGAACTGCGCGGCCGCTATCCCGCGATTTTCGACGACCCGCACTGCGGCTCCGAGGCAAAGAAACTTTTCGACGATGCCCAAAAGCTCCTTGCCGAAATCGTCGATCACGCTTCGCTTCAACTCCGCGGTGTCTGCGGCCTCTTCCCCGCCAACCGCGACGGCGAGGACATCGTGGTTTTCACCGACGACACCCGCACCGAAGTCGCCGCGCGCCTGCACTGCCTGCGCCAGCAGGCGAAAAAACCCGCCGGGCAGTTCAACCACTCGCTCGCCGACTTCGTCGCCCCCGCGCCCGCCAAGGATTTCGTCGGCGCGTTCGCCGTCACTTCCGGCCACGGACTTCCCGAACTCGTCAAAAAATTCAAAGCCCAGCACGACGACTACAATGTCATCATGGCCGAGGCCATCGCCGACCGCTTCGCCGAGGCCTTCGCCGAATACATGCACAAATTCGCCCGCGACCTCTGGGGCTTCGGAAAGGAGGAAAACCTCACGCCCGAAGACCTCATCCGCGAAAAATACCGCGGAATCCGCCCCGCGCCCGGCTACCCTGCCCAGCCCGACCACACCGAGAAACACGCGATCTGGAAGCTCCTCGATGTCGACAACTCCGCCGGCATCACGCTCACCGAAAGCCTCGCCATGTTCCCCGGCAGCAGCGTGAGCGGCCTCTACTTCGCCCACCCCGAGTCAAAATACTTCGCCGTCGGAAAAATCGAACTCGACCAACTCGAAGACTACGCCCGCCGCAAAGGCATGCCGCTCGAGGAAGCCGAGAAGTGGCTCATGCCCTACCTCAATTACGACCCCGACAGCGCCCTCGTCCGCCCCTGCCAACCCGGCGCCAAGGTTTGAATCCCCCTTTCGACAAAAGCCCGTAAACCACGCTCCCGGACGTCGAAATCCATCCCGATATCGTCACCCATTTTCACATGCACTTGGGGATGTGATACAGCTTCCCGACCCGCCACGGCTCCCCCACCTTCCCGGACCACCTCCGGTGTCATGGACTTTTGAGTCACCGCGACCCTTTTGCTTTTCCTGCGAGTTAGCGAGATTTTGTTACTTATTCATCTCAGAAATTCTTACCCGCCCTTACGGCAGTTTTCGAACATCTCGGCGGGCATGGGGTGGTCGAGTTGCCAAACCATTTTAATCGGGCGGTCGCCCTCGTGACGGATGTGGTTGGCTTGGCCGAGGTAGGTGAACGGTAGGGTGAGACCGTATTGTTTTTTCTTTTCCCGGGCGAAAATCAAAATGCGGTAACCGCGCTCGGCGTGATGGATCAGATTTTGACCTGTGTTGCTGGCCTGCGTGGTGTTCGACTGGGATTCCCAATGGATGCGATCCGAGTTGATGGGGTAGTCCGCATACATGGTGCTGG
>CAZRLX010000374.1:0-1618 GCA_964601115.1 uncultured Chthoniobacter sp.
CCGACCTGTCCGAAATCACGGCTAAGGACTACGCGGAATTTTTCAACCGCCTCGGTGTCCAGCACCACGAATACGACGGCGCTGAATGCCACACCGATGTGCCGTGGGGGTTCACCAAGTGGGCGATGTTTGCCTATCAATACTCGAAGCTGCCGATGACCTCGAACACCTCGGGCGGCACCGCGAACCCGTGGGATTTGATGTATCGTTTTAAAGTCAAAGGGCAACAAATAGGCCACAAAAGGGGAAGCAACCATGGTTGCGGCAGCGGCAATGCCGCATTGGCTCTGGAACGCAACAGCCGCCTCGCCACGAGCCCGATCGAAAACCATTTCACCATGGCCCACGCCGCGGCGATCAACTCGCCGGGATTTGTTTTTGGAAAGCCCGAGCCGATGTTTGGCCTCTTCCCGAATGTGATCCACGACCACGGCCTCGAGGAATTCATCGCGGATCAGTTCACGGTCTGGCGCGAACTCGCTCCCAAGCTCCCCCCGGGATTGCGGAGGGTGATTTCCGATACCTACAAGAGGAAGCGCGGAACCCATCATCCACACACCAAGATTCTCTACGAAGCCCGCCGTGCCGGGAGCGCCTACGAGATTCAGCCCTTCACCATTATGACCCGTGGCGAGGAGGATGAGCCTTGGACGACGGTGCAGGAATTCGGCGTCATCATGCCCCGCCAGTATGTCGCCCCCGGCACGCGCCTGAAGCTGGACAATCCCTTCAAGCGCCAGGCTCCCCAATTCATCATTCGCGTGATGAACGGCTACACCGACGCCGTGGCGGACATCCCACGCACTGCAGCCGCCGAGGAGACAAGCCAGGATTTGGACGGTTACCTCGCGTCCGCAGGTGTGAAGACGAGTAGTCCGGCCCCTGAGACTGCCCCGCCCACCGCACCGGACGCCGATCCCCACCGCTTGCAGCCCAAAGCCGCGCAAATGGAAAATCCCGGCAAGCATGTCTTCGCCGATGAAGGCCAGGCGCTCAGCGTCTCTTTGAACAACACCGCCAAAGATCCCCTGCTCCAAAAGAGCGGGCTCCCGTCCCGCAGGTTCAAAGGCAACTCGGAAAATGCCAGCGGCCTCGCCCTCACGGTCACCGGTGACGGCAGCGGGGCGCTTCTCTTGATTCAAGTGGGCCCCTTGAAAGACTATTTCGTCCCGATCGACTTCACCGGCCGGAGGGACATCTTCATCCCCACCAGCGAAGCCTCGCCCAGAGGGAACCGCTACGCCCACAAGCGCCAAACCTATGGCATCTTCCACGGCGTCTTCATCGGCTTCGGCGAGGTTCCCGCCAATACCCACGCGAAGGTTCTGATCGAAAACCTCCGCATGGTCGGCGAGAAACCCTCCTCGATCACCAACCCCGTCATCCACGCGGGAGCCGGAACCCTCGCCATCCAAGGCGAAGTGAAAAGCGACCACTACCTCTGGTATCAAGGCGGCGACAAAGTCGGCGTCTACGACAAAAACTGGAACCTCCAAACCGACCTCCCCGTCGTGGCGACCAACTACGAGGTGGACAAAGGCTTTTCCGATTTCTGTATCGACGGCGAATGCGCCACGCCACCGCCGTGGCTCGATGTGCAATTCATCACCAAGGGCGA
>CAZRLX010000375.1:0-1618 GCA_964601115.1 uncultured Chthoniobacter sp.
GGCGAAGATTCCGGTTTGGGCCGATCGCAGCGGGCTCGGATGGTTGATGCGTTGCCTTTACGAGCCGAGGAAATTTATTCCGCGGTATTGGAGTGCTTTGCCGTTGATTGGCCTTGTGGCGCGCTACCGGGATCGAAGTCCGGTGAGGGCGGCTTGAAGCCGCGGACTAAGAGACTAAGAGACGAGGGGCTAAAAGACCAAGGGGCCAAAAGACGAAAAAACCAGAGGACGGAGGGGCGCGCGCAAGCGCGCCTTTTTGTTTGGGCCGGTGCAAAGCTCTTTGCGCTGGGGCTTCAGTTTGCGCTTGGGGCGGGGTAGGGTGCCGTCATGAAAGTGCGTGAACTCGGTCTCGGGGGGATGTTGATCTTGCAGCGCGCGGCACACGCGGATGAGCGGGGAACGTTCGAGTTGGTGTGGAATCGCGAGGAGTTGAAGGCGGCAGGGATCGAGGCGGATTTTGTGCAGGATAATCTGATCAAGACGCGGCGGGGGACTTTGCGCGGGATGCATTTCCAGAGCCGGCATCCGCAGGGGAAACTGCTCACGGTGCTGGAGGGCGAGGTCTACGATGCGGCGGTGGATTTGCGGCCGGAGTCGCCGACGTTCGGGAAGTGGGAGGGTTTGATTCTGAAGGCGGAGGAAAACCGGAGTTTGTGGTTGCCGCCGGGATTTGCCCACGGGTTTTTGGCGCTGAGCGAGCGCGTGATTTATCTCTACAAGGTGACAGCACCGTGGGATGCGCCGGCGGCGCATGCGCTGGCGTGGGATGACGAGGAGGTGGGCATTGCGTGGCCTTTGTCCCCGGGAGATGCGCCCGTGTTGTCGGAGAAAGATCGGGCGGGTTTGAGTTGGGGCGCGGTTTGTGAGTTGGTCCGCGGTTGAGATGAGGGCGCGGATTTGTGCTCGTCAGCGGCGGGTTGCGGGGGCAATTGTTACGACCCCATGATTCCCACTCCTCTCGGCACGACACGGACGGTGGTGCGTCCGCTCTATGCGCTCATTGCGCCGGACAGCCATGTGCCGAGCGTCGAGCCGGGGTGGACGAAGAGCGCGGCTTTTATTCTGGTGTCGGCCGGCATGGGAGCGCGGATCACGGAGACGCTGTATGCGATGGAGGCCGGGGGACGAGGGGCGGGGCATACGCACGGGGATGAGCATTTCTATTACGTGGTGGAGGGTGCCTGTGCGGTGAACGGGCATGAGCTGAAGGCGGGGGGATTTGCCTACATTCCGGCGGGCGGGACGTTCGAGATCGAGAGCAAGGCGGGTGCGCGGGTGCTGCTCTTTGCCAAAAAATACGAGGTGTTGCCGGGGGCGGCGGCGCCGGAGGCGATTTTCGGGGACGAGAAGAAAGTGAAGTCGGAGCCCTTCCTCGGGGATCCGGCGGCGCAGTTGCAGGCGTTGCTGCCGGATCGGCCGGAGTTCGACATGGCGGTGAATATTTTCACCTATGCGCCGGGCGGGACGTTGCCTTTTGTGGAATGTCATATCATGGAGCATGGGATGCTGATTTTGGAGGGCGCGGGTGTTTACAAGCTCGGCGACGATTGGCATCCGGTGGAGAAGGGCGATGCGCTGTGGTTGGCGCCGTATTGTCCGCAGTGGTTCGTCGCCATGG
>CAZRLX010000376.1:0-1618 GCA_964601115.1 uncultured Chthoniobacter sp.
CGTTGATTCCCTGCCGCGAGAATTTCCTCGCGGCCTCCTCGAGTTCCGTGCGGAAGACCTCGTCGCCCTTGTCGCGGCGGGCGAATCCCACCACGCTGATCGCCGGCGGCAGAACACCGTCGGCGGCAAGATTGTAAAGCGCCGGCACAAGCTTGCGGTGCGTCAAATCCCCGGTGGCGCCGAAAATGACGAGGGTGCAGGGATCGGGCATCACCCTTGAGGCAAGCCCCTCGCGAAGGGGGTTCGTTGGCAGTTGGTCAGTGGACATGCAATGGGCTTGATTAAACAGATCGGAAGGTCAGTTCAATGCCGAAACACCCGCTTGCCATGGCGCTTCGCGAGGCTCACACGCGGTTCGTGCAGGTTCCGGTGGCGACGAATGCGGCGATGTTCGCGTCCACCCGTGGCTCGAAGTGGACAAATTCACGCTCCGCGCAATCGAGAAACTCCCTGTCGTGGGGTTCCGTGCTGAATACGGCGATTCTTATGGCTGCCGGATTAAGCGCACTTCAAATTGAAGGGAATATAATACATCATTACTGTATCTTTTCCAGCGTTTTCTCGAAAATCCCCCACTCGCGGTCCTTCTCCCCGCCGACCCCGCTGCAGATGTCGATGATCTCGGCGTTCGTGTCCTCCAACCAACCGAGCGTGGCATCGGTATGGTGTTTTTTGGCCTCGCTGAATTGCTCGTGGATGAGCCACGCATGCAGCCCGCGGTCGCGGAATTCCGGCACGACCCCGAGCACAGCCTGTCGGCACGTGCGGATTTTGCGGGTTTTCATCAGGAAAAAAATATGAACGAGCCTGAGCCAGCGCGGCGTGTTTCTGGCGGCGTGAAGGATTTCATTGAAATTCGGCAACGTGAGGGCGACGCCTGCGGACCTGCCTTCGGATTCCCCGATGAGAAGCAGCCGGGGGTCCGCGATCGCGCGCAGGTCGTCCGAGGAGTCGAGCAAATCCTCAAGGTCGATTGGCACGAATCCCCAGTTTCGCTCAAGCGTGGCGTTGTAAACACGGCGGACGATGTCGAGTTCGCGGTCGAGTTTTGACAGGTCGAACGACCGAGTCTCAAGGCTGGCGCGTTTTTTGAGGCGCTCGATGATCCGAACAAACCTCCCGGGGGGCTGCAGCCGGTGCATCGGGAGATTCATCACATAAAGCGTGCGCGCCTTCACGAATCCCTGCCCCTCCAAAAGCTCAGCATAATACGGAGGATTCCACGGCAGACCGATCACAGTCTGCCTGTCGAAGCCGTTGAGCAACACGCCGCAGTCGTCGTTGATGCTCGGATTGTAGGGACCGCGCACATTTTCCATGCCGGCCCTCCTCAGGACCTCCACAACCTGATCGACAAGCACCCGCGCAACCTCAGGCTCGTTCACACACTCGAAAAAACCGAAAAAACCAGCCCTGTCGTTGTGATGCCTGTTGTGTGAGCGGTTGACAATTGCCGCGATGCGCCCGATGGGCTTGCCATTGCGCTCGGCGACGAAGGCCGTGATCTCTCCATGCCGCCGGTGGAATGTGGAATCCGGCGCGAGGAATTTCGCGATGCTACCTGGAAACGGCGGCGTGAAGACCGGATCCGTTTTGTGAATGGCTTCCGCCGTTCTCT
>CAZRLX010000377.1:0-1586 GCA_964601115.1 uncultured Chthoniobacter sp.
CCGGCGGCACAGTCATCAATGCCGGAACGCTCCAGATCCGCAATGCCAGCGCGCTTGGCACCTCCGGCACGATCTCCTTTGGCGGCGGCACGCTGCAGTGGGGGAATGTGACGACCGATCTGTCCTCCCGCTTCAGCACAGCCGGAGGGCAGGATTTCAAACTCGATACCGGCGCGAACCTTGTCTCATTCAATACGGGCATCAACAATGCCGGGGGAACAGTCACCGTGGATGGATCGAGCACCTTGAGGCTCGCCGCGACAAACACCTTTTCTTCGCTGACGATCAATTCAGGCAATGTTCGCGGCGGCAACAATGCGAACACCTTTGGCGGGGCGGGGGCCTCCATTTACATGAACGGCGGTTCCCTGAGCTTTTTCACCAACTCAGCTGCGAATGGGAACTACACCCACAACAACCTTGTCATCCAAGGCGACGCCACCATTACAAATATCAACAGTGGGGGCACCACGGCGACCTACTTTCAGTTTGGAAATCTGACCGTTGGGGCCAACACACTCACGATCGCCCCCGGAGATGCTGGAGTTGGAACAGGCGACGCCAAAATAACAATCACCAACACCACCACGCTGGCGGGCGACGCGACATTCGACATCACCGATCGCGTCAACAATGTGCTCGCTCTGAATGCGGTCGCCCAAAGCGGCGGCACTCGCAACCTGACCAAGGAAGGCAACGGCACACTGCAAATCAATGGCACAAGCACCTTCACCGGCAATGCGACGGTCAATGCCGGCGTCCTGGAGGCCGCTTCTGCCAACGCTCTCGGCAGCGCTACAACAATCAGGGTGAACGGAGGATCGCTCCTTGTGAGCGCAGACAATGCGATCGGGAATTCCACCGGCATCAACTTGGCCGGCGGCAACCTGACATTCAGCGGCAATGTGACCGACACGATCGGCGCGCTGACGCTCTCGGCGAACTCGGTGATCGACCTCGGCACTGGGAGCGTGGTGGCGATCTTCGCGGATCTGTTCATGGGGAACTACACGCTGGCGGTGCACAACTGGACCGGCACGACGCTTTGGAACGGCGGCACTGGCAACAACACGGACCAGATTTATTTCAACCGGGCATTGGGTGGCGGTGAACTGGATCGCATTAGTTTCTACAGCGATTTCGGAAGCAGCTTCCTTGGCACCGGGTTCCAGTTGGGGCTGGGCAGTGGCTTCCAATACGAGGTGATTCCTGTGCCCGAGGCCGAGACATGGGTCGGTGCGGCGTTGCTGCTTGTCGGAGCGGGGGTGGCTTGGATGAGGGGACGCCGTCGGTGGAAGACAACCATGGATGGACAGGATGAACAGGATATGCAGGGTGTGGCGGGGGGTGATGGCTTGCGTGGGGACGCACTGCGGTGAGGGTAAGCTTCCCAACCGTTGACAGACGACACCGGGTGAGCAACAGCACCGCCAAGTTTTATCTCGAACCTGGCTGGATCGAGCGGGAAGGCTGCCGTTGTGTGGCGATCATTTGCGCGATCATTTTTTCAGGTCTTCCATCGATGGTTTTCGCCGGGCGCGTCATCGATGATCCTTTCTATGCGGACCTGTTTGTCCGGAAAATGC
>CAZRLX010000378.1:0-1585 GCA_964601115.1 uncultured Chthoniobacter sp.
GATAGCCGGTAAGGCCGCGGGTGATGTAGCTAATGTTGCCGATGCCGATGTCGTCGCCCCAGATGACGAGGATGTTGGGCTTCTTGGCGGCGTCTTGCGCGGCGGCAGGCGAGGCGAAGAAAGCGGCGGCACAGGCCGCGGCGAGGAGTTTGGTCAGTTTCATGGCTATGGATTGTCAAATGGCTAGAGGGATCTTGGAGGCGGGGTGAAACAAGCGCTATGCAAAATTCGCACAAAACGTCCCGAGCCACGACTCGAACTTGATTTGCACGGGGGGGGCGACCATGTGAATTACCAGGTATGCAAAAATCGCAGCCGTCCGGCGCCAACACCCAACTGTTCAGCGGGGTGATCGAGCGCAATGCCATCGAGGATATGGCGGGGGCGGTGCGCAATTTTTTCGATTTGGAGGCGGTGCAACTGGAGCCCGGACCGTGCCGTTGCAAGATCGATTTCATCGCCGCTGGGAAGGTCTTTTTCTATCTCGAGCACTATCCGCTCCGCACTCATTTGTCCGGCGAGTTGCTTCACAATCGCTTCGGTTTCGCGCTGCCGATGCAAGGCCCGAACGTCAAATTCGCGGGCGAGGACATGGAGCCCTCGCGACTCGCTTCGGCCATCACCGGTGAAGAGTTCGACCTGTTCGCAGCCGGCGGATTGAAGCAGCTCGTTGTCTTGCTGGACCACCGGCGTCTGCTCGATTTGGCCGACGAAGTTGGGTTGCCCGCGGAGACACAATCCGCCCTGAGGCCGGGGCGCCCAACCAAGCCATTGGGGGTCAAGCCCGGGGCCGTCGTCGCATTAGGTCGGCGGCTGCGTGGCATGCTGCGAGCGGCCTCGGCTGGCGAGCTGACGCTCGATGCCGAGGGCTTGCAGGATTGGTTGTATGCCCAAACGATTTCGCTGCTCGATGTGACGGATTCTCCGTGCGGCCGGCCGCCGGCAGCCGTCCTGGTGCGACGGGCGGTGGAAGCGGCGGAGGCGCACCGCGGTCCGGTGCGGGTGGGGCATTTGTGCCGCACGCTGCGGGTCAGTCCGGGGACGCTGGAGAACGCGTTCAAGGTGGTGGCCGGCGTAACGCCGCACGCGTTTTTCCTGCGTCGCCGGTTGAGCCAAGTTCGCGAGGTGCTGCTGCGCGAGGATCCACTGCAGCGCAAAGTGACGGACATCGCCTCGGAATTCGGCTTCAGCGAACTCGGACGATTTTCGGTGCGATATCGCGAAATGTTCGGCGAGAAGCCTTCGGACACGCTGAACCGGAGTGTGACGACGCGGGTGAGTCTGGCGCGGTAGGAAGAGCCTCGGGCGGGATTTGGGCGTGAAGGCGGCACCGGATGTGCTAAGTTGTCGGGCTTTATGGCCGATTACCTGAGAATTGCCGGGATCCTCTTGGAGGTCCTGATCTTATTCAACCTGATCATTATCGCCCACGAGTTGGGTCACTTCCTCGCCGCGCGCTGGCGCGGGTTGGTGGTGGAAAAGTTCGGCATCTGGTTCGGCAAGCCGCTCTGGAAGAAGACGATCGGCGGTGTGGAATACAGCCTCGGATCCATTCCGGCCGGCGGTTTTGTCGCGTTGCCGCAAT
>CAZRLX010000379.1:0-1585 GCA_964601115.1 uncultured Chthoniobacter sp.
TTGATGCCCCGGAACTCCGGCCGGTAGTGAGACGCCGAAAGCACCAGCTCCGCAGGAAGCACGCCGTCGGTCAGGATCTTCTGACCGTGGTAGATGTCGTCGAGAAAAAGGTTCAGCGCCGTGATCCGCTGGATGAGCCCGGCCTCCACGGTCTCCCATTCCCGCTGCGGAACGACCCGCGGCATAAGATCGAAGGGGAAGATGCGCTCCGTGCCCTTGTTGTCTCCATAGACCGTAAACGTCACACCTTGGCGCAGAAAGGCAGCGTCCACGGTCTTCTGGAGAGCGGAATAGTCACTCGGTGTGAGCGACCCGATGCTGCCGAGCAGCGCCTTGTAATGCGGCCTTCCCGCCATGTCGGCGGAATAGACCTCATCAAAAAAATTACCTGGTTGGTAGTCGTTAAAAAGTGACGACATGGGAATTTTTATGAAAGCACAGGCCGTGCCAGAGTTTGACCGCAGTTGCAACGGCTATCCCAAAAATCGCCGCTCACCCCACGACATCCCGCACGGGAACACCATGCTGAGCGAGGTATTTCTTAACGTCTCCCACGGTGTACTCACCGAAGTGGAAGATGCTGGCCGCGAGCACGGCGTCCGCCTTGCCATCCCGGAGAACCTCGACCATGTGGTCGATATTGCCCGCACCACCGCTGGCGATGACGGGGATGGTCACCGCTTCGCTCACAGCCCGGGTCAGTTCGATGTCGTAACCGGCCTTCGTGCCGTCGGAGTCCATGCTGGTGAGCAGGATCTCTCCCGCGCCGCGACGGCAGACTTCGGCGGCCCATTCGACAGCGTCGAGTTCGGTGGCGTTGCGGCCACCGTGCGTGTACACCGTCCACGAGCCGCGGCCATTGCGCTTCGCGTCGATGGCGACGACGAGACACTGGCAGCCAAAGGCGTTGGCGGCTTCGTCGATGACGTGCGGAGTGTTGACGGCAGCAGTGTTAATGCCGACCTTGTCCGCGCCGGCGAGGAGCATCTCCCGCATGTCGGCGACCGTGCGGATGCCGCCACCGACCGTAAGCGGCATGAAACAGCTCGCCGCCGTGCGGGCGACGACATCGACCATCGTTTTGCGCTCCTCATGGCTCGCCGTGATGTCGAGAAAGACGAGTTCATCGGCTCCCTGCGCGTTGTAAACCTGCGCACACTCCACCGGGTCGCCGGCGTCGCGAAGTTGCAGGAATTTCGTACCTTTGACGACACGGCCTTCCTTCACGTCAAGGCAGGGGATGATGCGTTTGGTCAGCATGCTGGGGGAGCAGTCAAAAAGTAGTCAAGAGGTCAAGAAATCGTCAAGAAGTGGTCGTCTTGACCTCTTGACCACTCCTTGACCATTGCCTGACGCTTGGGCCTCAGCCCAGAGCCGCTTTCACCATCGTTTCGAGCTTCACGATATCCTTGGCGAAGTTGCGGATGCCTTCGGCGGTCTTTTCGGTCGCCATGGCGTCCTCGTTGAAGAGCCAGCGGAAGGTTTTTTCGTCGCTGCCGATGCGCTCAATCTGAAGGGACTTGGCGTTCTCGGCGTTGAGCTTCGGCGTGATCGGGTCTTCGCTCGCGGCGAGTTCGCCGAGCAG
>CAZRLX010000380.1:0-1584 GCA_964601115.1 uncultured Chthoniobacter sp.
GCGTGGCCGAGGTCCAGCAGAATCTCTTCGGAAGCCATGATACCGACCGGATCGGCTCGCACATCGTCAACCGCGACCGCGAGCACGCCAGTAATTGGCAGGCTTACTTCAATTTTTCCAAGGTCGAGAACGGCCAATATGACCCCAGGAAACCCACCGGCCGGGAATGGGAGTCGCAGAAACTCTTCGCCGTTTTCCAGATGACCTATGTGGGCGCGCCGATGATCTACTACGGCGACGAGGCCGGCATGTGGGGAGCGAATGATCCGGACTGCCGCAAACCGATGGTTTGGGAGGACTTGGTCTACCAGGACGAGGTCACGCTGCCGGACGGCAGCAAGAAAGACGAAGCGGACAAGGTCGAGGTCAATCGCGACTTGTTCGAGCACTACCGCAAGCTCATCGCGCTGCGCCGCGAATTTCCCGCCCTGCGCCGCGGTTCCTTCGAGACGGTTTTCATCGACGACAAGCGCCAGCTTTACGGCTTCCGTCGGCAGCTCGGGGACGAAACCGTCCTTGTTGTGCTGAACAACTCCAACGAGGCGCAGGAGGCTTCACTGCAAGCCGATGGATCGTGGACCGACCGCTGGAATGGCGGGATGGTGAGTGCCGAAGACGGCCGTCTGGCCGTGTCTCTCCTGCCGCGCGGGGCGAGTATTCTGGTGGGCGCCGATTAGAAAACAAACGGGATTCCCTGCGCCTCGAAGGCGGCTTTTTCGTCGGCAAGGTAACGTGCGGCCAATCTGTCGAAGCCGCCTTCCTCGCGATACTTTCCGAGAAAGTCGTTAACCTGCCCGAGCAGCTCCGTATCATCCGGCCTCAGGGCGACGGCCCACGATTCTTTTTGCAGTGGAGCGAGCAGTGCGCGGACTTTTCCGGGATGGCGGCGGGCGTTTTGGAAAACGGACATTTGGTCGTAGATAAAGGCGTCCGCCTTGCCTTGCACCACCTCGAGGACGCAGGCGTTTTCCTTTTCGAGCGTCAGGATGCGCGCTTGGCGCACATTGGCCCGGGCGAAAACTTCGCCGGTCGTGCCCTGCCGCACCACGAAGACCCGGCCCGGTTGGTCCAAGGCCGCCAGACCGGGCGCGTCACGATCGGCCGGAACAAGCGCAGCCAGACCGGTTGTCAGGTAAGGGTCGGAGAAGGCCACGGTCTTGGCCCGTTCGGGCGTGGCTGTCATCGAAGAGATAATCAGGTCGATCTTGCCGGATTTCAGGGCGGGAATGAGTCCGGTAAAGGGCATGTTTTCGATCTCGACCGGCCTCGCGAGAGCGGTGCCGAGAGCCCGGGCGAGGTCCACGCTGATGCCCGTGGGTTGCCCATCCGGCCCGATCGTCTCGAAGGGCGGGTAGGACAGGTCCATGCCGACCCGCAACGGAGCTGGGTCCGCCCGGAGAAAGGCCGTCAGGAAGAGCAAGAAAAAGGCAACGCGGGTCAGCATGCCCGGATGGGAGCATCCGCCCGCCGGACCGTCAACAACAGCATTTCGGCTGGCTTCCGACAGGTGAGGGAGGCACAAAGATGTTTCTTATGTGGCAAGAATTCAAAACCTTCATCGCCAAAGGCAACGCCATCGATCTC
>CAZRLX010000381.1:0-1582 GCA_964601115.1 uncultured Chthoniobacter sp.
TCTCAAACGGCGTGATCCGGGGAATTTCCCCGCTGTAGTAAACATGGTCGTCGAAGAGCAACTGGGGATCGAGATCGTTCACCACCGTGGCACCGGCGCCCTCGAGTTCGGCGGGGCTGGGAACGATCTGCACCGGCACAATGTCGCCGGTCGCGAGTGTGACCGCGCGCGGATTGAACATGTCGGGGTTCACATGGACGGTGACATTGCCGTTGTCGGCCTTGATGGCTTTGACGGTGTCCATAAGGGCGCCCATGTGGTCCCAGTGCCCATGGGTCATGGTGATGTGCTCGATATCGCCGAGCTGGATGCCCATGTTTTTGCAATTGCGGAGAAAAACGGCTCCCTCGGGGCCTGTGTCGAAAAGCATCCGGCGGCGGCGGCCACCGTATTCCACAGTCAACCGCAGGCCAAGGCCGAGGTTGGCGAGCAGGAGCGTCTCGCCGGAAATTTCCTTGGCACCGCCTTTGACGATGTTCGCGAACTCGGAAACGGCGAAGAGCGTTTTGGTGACATAGGCGTCGCTCACATCGTCGGTAATGACATCGATCGTGAGCGAGTCGACGGGCTGGAGGCGCTGGCTGAGAGGGTTGAGAGGCATGGTGTTTTCGTGTCGGGGGTGGAGTGACTGCGCGCAATTTGTGTTTTGCCACCGGTCGCGTCAACGCTGCAGATGTTGTTTTGTGGCAAACAATCAAACTTTCGCAGGGAGAAACCGGATTGAAGCGGGAGGCTCATTGCGCAAGAGTTTTGGATCGATGAACCAACGTCCTGTTCTCACTCCGCCCGGCGGGCAAAAGAAAGTGCTCCTGCACTCGTGTTGCGCGCCGTGTTCCGGGGAAGTGATGGAGGCCATGGCGGCCTCCGGCATCGATTACACCATCTACTTCTACAACCCGAACATCCACCCGCGGGAGGAATACGAGCTGCGGAAGTCGGAAAACATCCGCTTCGCCGAAAA
This sequence comes from uncultured Chthoniobacter sp., assembly GCA_964601115.1. Taxonomy (GTDB): domain Bacteria; phylum Verrucomicrobiota; class Verrucomicrobiia; order Chthoniobacterales; family Terrimicrobiaceae; genus UBA967. The sequence goes on from CAZRLX010000381.1 coordinate 962, forward strand.
GGAGGGAATTCCCTTCATCGATGCCGATTACGATACCGACAACTGGTTCGCCCGCGCGAAGGGGCTCGAGTGGGAGCCGGAAAAGGGGAAACGCTGCACGATGTGTTTCGACATGCGCTTCGAGCGCACCGCCCTGTATGCCCACGAGCACGGATTCCCGGTGATCACAAGCTGCCTCGGCATTTCCCGCTGGAAGGACATGGACCAGATCAACGGCTGCGGCGAACGCGCGGCGGCGAAATACCCCGGCCTGGCCTACTGGACCTTCAACTGGCGCAAGGGCGGCGGAGCGCAGCGCATGCTTGAAATCTCGAAGCGCGAACAATTCTACCAGCAGGAATACTGCGGCTGCATCTATTCCCTCCGCGACACGAACAAGTGGCGCACGTCCAACGGCCGGGAAAAAATTGAAATCGGTGTGAAGTTTTACGGCCGCGAAGGGATCGCCGACCAAACAGAATCCCCGGGCTCCTGCGCGTAGCGGCCATCCAAACGATCCTCCCGCCCGAGGGCGGAACCTGGTTCGCGTTACGTCTTTACGCAAAGGGCGTCTTCGAATCACCCCTCGCCATACAATTCGGTCAGAAGGCGCGTGAGTTCTGCGGATTTTTTTGGCGCTAA
>CAZRLX010000382.1:0-1577 GCA_964601115.1 uncultured Chthoniobacter sp.
GCAGGAATTCTTCTTTCATCAACGGAGTGGGCCAACCAAGGAGGCAATGGAAAAAATTTCCTACAATGACGTAGTGAAACACGTGATTCAATAGGCTGGCTTGCCAAGCCGTAGACTCGCAGTGGCGGTGGGGTCCGCCTACGCGGCGTTCGCCGACTCCGGCGTGACAGCCTTCGCTCTTGCTGCGTTGCGGGCTCAAAAGTGCCTGCGGGCAAATTCGCGACCAGAGCCGGATTTAAGGTAACGCTCGAAGGCCGAGGCCTTGGTTTTTTCGCGGAATGCGACAGCGGTTTCTATGATCCAGGGCTTGAACTTTGACGTGTGCGAGACCTTGCCTGAATTGTGAGCGGCGAGGCGGGCGGCCAGGTTCGATGTCATGCCGATGTAGCGTCTCTCTGGCGCAATCTCGCTTTTGAGGATGTAGACGTAGTGGAACACGTGATTCAAAAGGTTGGCTTGCCAAGCCGTAGACTCGCAGTGGCGGTGGGGTCCGCCTACGCGGCGTTCGCCGACTCCGGCGTGACAGCCTTCGCTCTTGCTGCGCTGCGAGCGAAGGCTGGAGGCGAGGGGAGTCGAACCCCTGTCCTTCAAACGATCCACACAACCTTCTACATGTTTAGACGGTTTTTGGTCTCGGGGAGGGCAGGCGAGCCGTCACGCGTCCTTCCCCAGAGCGTCCACGTAATCGATTCATCCGGGGTAGCGGTCGCTCCATCCCGGACCAGCCTGCTGTCGTCGTATTCCCGGCCAGCAGGCGTCACCGGGAACACGTCGTGGCTCAATTAGGCCGCGAGTGCGAGATCTTCGTAATCTGCGTTTATTTGTGTGATCCGATTTTTTACGAGGCCAACGAATCATCCTCGACATGCGGGCCGGGCTTCACACTCAAAGTCGAAACCATTACGCCCCCGTTTGGGACTTCCAACCTACGTGTGGATTTTTGAAATGCAAGTGCCTGATCTGCGGGCCGGGCGGCGGGCGTTTGAATACGGCGTAAAAAGATTGTGCGGTGTCACTGCAGGGTCGATGGTTGTCCGGTGACTCCGGTGGACTTGGGAATGCCGGGCTTTTTTTAAAAATCAACACCTCTTCCGATATGAAATCTCTCGTCGCTCTCCTTGCCTTGCCTGTGGTTCTGTTGTCGATGCCATCGTGCGCGTCGCTGGAGAAACCCTCGGCGTCGCCCGCTTTGCTTGCACAGATGGGGCAGCGCGGGGTGCCGTCGGGAACAATCAAGCGGATCAGCGCGGGGCGGGTGCTGGATTTCGATGACATCCAGTCGCTGGTGCGGGCGAATGTCTCCGGCAAGGGGATCGTGGCTTATTTGAAGAGCACGCATGCGCCCTACACCTTCACGACCGCGCAACTCCAGCAACTCTCGGATGCTGGTGCGGGTTCGGATTTGGTGAATTATCTGGGAAAGTCGGTGGGGTATTACGAGGTGACGAAGGCCGCTCAGCTTGGCGGGTCGAAGTGGGACAACGATCCGTATTTCAACGATCCGCTGTATTGGGGTGAGGCGCCGTTCCCCTATGCGTTTCCCGGCGAGTGGATCGATCCGGGGTTTGTGTTCGATC
>CAZRLX010000383.1:0-1575 GCA_964601115.1 uncultured Chthoniobacter sp.
AGATCAAGAGCCTCTATCCGAAGCAGAATGTCGTGATGGTCAGCGGCGCCACCGGGCGGGATGCCGGCATCACGCTCGAGGCGTTGTCGAACGGGGCGATCGATTTCATCGCGAAGCCCACGGCGGGTGGATTGGCGAATGGTGCCGAGTTGATGAAACAGGAGATCGCCCGCGTGCTTGAAACGGTGCGCCAGCGCTCCTCGCAGGGAATCGTCAGGAATTCACCCCCGCCGCCGCAGCCTCCAACCCCCAGCCCCCGCACCCCCTCGTTCGCCGGAGGCAGATCCAATCCTCCGGCGTTTTTGGATCTCGTCCTGATCGGTGTTTCCACCGGCGGTCCCAAGGCGCTTGGAGAGGTGCTTGCCACCCTTTCGCCGGATTTTCCCGTGCCGATCCTGATCGTGCAGCACATGCCGGCGGTGTTCACGCTCTCCCTTGCCGGGCAACTCGACCGCGTCTGTCCCCTGCATGTCGTTGAAGCGGACGACCGTCGGCCATTGAAGGCCGGTGAGGTGTTGATCGCGCCCGGCGGGAGGCATATGGAAGTGCTCAAAAACGACGCTGGCGCGCTCTCCACGCGGATCACGGATGCCGCACCCGTCCACTCGTGCCGTCCCTCGGTCGATGTGTTGTTCGAGGCCGCCGCGAGATGCCGCTTGCGGGGTGTTGTGAGCGTGGTGCTCACCGGCATGGGGTCCGACGGAGCCGAGGGATTGGAAAAACTCAAGGCGGGCTCCCCTGTCTGGAGCATCGCACAGAACGCCGCGACTTGCGCCGTGTATGGGATGCCCCAGGCGGTCGTGAATGCCGGTCTTGCCGACGAGGTGTTGCCGCTGGCCGAGATCGGTCCGCGCTTGAACCAAATTTTCCGCGTCACCTGACTTCCATGTTCGATTTCTCAAAAAGCGGCGCCGACTTCCCTTTGCTGACAAAATATGTCGCCGAGGCCTGTTGCATCCACCTCGGCGAGGACAAGCGGTATCTTTTCGAATCCCGGCTCGGTCCTGTCATCTCGGAGTCGGGTGCCGCCTCGATTCCGGAATTCATTCAGATGGCGCGCAGCGATGCGACGGGGAAACTCCGCGACCGGATCATCGATGTGATGACCACGCACGAGACCTACTGGTTCCGCGACTCGCATCCATGGACAGCCATGGAAACCCAGTTGCTTCCCGCCCTGGCCGCCAAAATCGCCAGCGGGCAAAGAAGCCGCATCCGGATTCTTTGTGCCGCGTGTTCGAGCGGGCAGGAGCCCTACTCGATCGCGCTGCTGTTGCAGAAGCTCTCCAGCGAGGGGGCGTTGGGATCGGTGCGTCCGTCGGATTTCGAGATTCTTGCCTTCGATGTTTCCCGTGGCACGCTCTTCCTTGCCGCCGCCGGGCGCTACAGCCAGATCGAGATCGCGCGCGGGTTGCCGGAATTCTGGCGCGACAACTATTTCGACGCCACGCCTGGCAACACCTGGACGCTTCGCGAAACGGTGCGCAAGATGGTTACGTTCAAGCGCAGGAACCTTCAGGACAGCTTCGCTGGCATCGGGCTTTTCGATCTCGTTCTCTGCCGGAATGTCGCCAT
>CAZRLX010000384.1:0-1563 GCA_964601115.1 uncultured Chthoniobacter sp.
TTCAGCACCCAGGTCCTTCCGATTCTTTCAAACAACTGCTTCGCCTGCCACGGCCCGGACTCCCAAAATCAGACCAGCCCGTTCCGACTCGACACCGAGGAGCACTCCCGGGCCAACTTGGCCAAGGAAGGCGAACCCGCCCGCCACGGCGTCGTTCCCGGCAAACCCGAGGAGAGCCTGCTGCTTCAGCGCATGGTCACCACGGACCCCCACGAGATCATGCCCCCGCCCTATGCGAAAAAACCGGCGCTCACCGGGGAACAAATCGGAATCGTCACCGAGTGGATACGCCAAGGGGCCGAATACGAGCCGCATTGGTCATTCGTCGCTCCCGCGAAACCGGCCGTGCCAGAGGTAAATGACAAAACCTGGCCGCGCACGCCGATCGACAATTTCGTCCTCGCGAAGCTCGAGTCCAAGGGCATCCAGCCCTCTCCCGAAGCCGACAAGGAGACGCTCGTGCGCCGCGTGCATATGGACCTCCTTGGTCTCCCTCCGACCCCCGAGGACATCGACGCCTACCTCGCCGACACTTCCGATCAAGCCTACGAAAACATGGTGGACCGGGCGCTGGCCTCGCCCCATTACGGCGAACGCATGGCGATCGACTGGCTCGACATTGCCCGTTACGGAGATAGCAATGCCCTCCACCACGAGATGGTTCGCACGAGTTGGCCATGGCGCGACTGGGTGATCAACGCGTTCAACAAAAACATGCCCTACGACCAGTTCCTCACCGAGCAACTGGCCGGCGACCTCCTTCCCAATGCCACGCTGGATCAGAAGGTCGCCACTTCGTTCAACCGCAACCACGGAATCAACAACGAGGGCGGTGCGATTCCCGAAGAATGGCTGATCGAATACGCCGTGGATCGCGTGAGCACCTACGGCACGGCCGTGTTGGGCATGACAGTCAGTTGCGCCCGTTGCCACGATCACAAATATGACCCGATCACCCAAGATGACTTTTTCAGTTTGATGGCCTATTTCAACAGCATCAACGAGAGGGGCTTGGAAAACCAAGATGGCAACCGGGCGCGGGCATTCCCGCCCTTTGTTCAACTTCCGACGGAGAAGCAAAAACAAATCACCGATGAGGCCAACCAAGTCCTCGCTGCCCTGAACCCCGTTCGCGATGACAAGTCGCCCGAAGCGATCCAAGTTCCCGACGACAGCAAGGCCCTCAAGTGGTCACCCCTCAGAATTGTGGACTCTTCCTGTGAAACCCAAAAAATCGAACCTGCCGGAGGGCATGAGTATGTGGGACCTTCCGCTTTGAACTTCGATATCCCGGAGACAACAAACCGGTTTATAAAAAATGGTGACCGCGAGCATCAGTTGCTTCCCATCTTTCCCGTCACGGACGAAGAGACCGTAACCATGGTCTTCGAAGCATCCAATGAAGCCTTCAACACGGTTAGAATCAATTCCCTCAATCCATTCCACCACCTTTGGAATCTCCAACCAGAGAAGGAGGATCATGTCTACGGGATGGATCTGAACACGATCCGCAAAGTCGTGCCCGACATCTCGATCGAGATCGAGGAGGGAGGAAAAAAGCGC
>CAZRLX010000385.1:0-1558 GCA_964601115.1 uncultured Chthoniobacter sp.
TCGACCATGTCGATGTTTCCCTGGCCGAGTTTGCAGATGCGCCGCCGAAGATCGAAGTTCTCATTCAGCAGCGGGCCGATCTCGCGGCCCCTCCCGGCGACGATCATGTCCCGCACCCGTTGCGCGAGGTTTCCCCACTGGTACATCGCGCTGACCACTTCGCGATCTCCGCGCTTCCAGCGGCCGCGCAGGTCATTGTGCAGGACCTCGGTGCCCTCGCTGAGTCGGGTGGTGTAGGCGACGTAGATCGGGGGCAGCAGCGCCGGGTCGATCTCCTCGTAGATGCCATGGCCCAGCTTTTCGACCGAGGCGCGGTTGAAGTCCATGAAGACGACGCCCTCATAAGCCTGGATCACCCGGTCCTGCAGCCCCGCCGGGATGCCGAGTTCCTCGTTTTCGACCGCCAGGACCAGGCTTGGCACGATGTTCTTTGGAATCTCGACGTTGTAAAACTCCATCAGCGCACGCCAGCAGGCGGTGATGATGGCGCTGGAGCCGGCCATGCCGACTTGCGGCGGGATGTTTGACTGGTAGCGCAGCGTGAAGTTCCGCCCGTGCATCGGGATTCCTTCTTTCTGGCAGTATTCAAAAAAGCGCTTCACCCCCGCCTTGAGCAGGCGGATGCCGCCGTAGTAGCCGAATTGCCGGACATTGCGCACCAGCTCCTCGACGCTGCCAAAGACCGAGTCGTCGCGTTCATTTTGCTCGATGTGAACCTCCGGGGACTCAAACAGCGTCACTTCGGCCCAGAAGTCGCGGACGATGAAGGAGATGGTCTTGCCAAAATAGCCGTCGGAAGGGTTTCCAACCAGACCGGCACGGGCAAAGGCTTTCTTATGAATGAGCATGTGGGGGCGGAATTAGAAAGCGGCGAAGCTAACAGGCGCCCGGGGGCTGACAAGATCAAACCTGCACGTTGATTCACGACCAATTCGAGGCCATGAGCGATGTCAATTCACATGTCCGACACCAACGGTTACGAACTCCTCGACAGCGGCTCATTCCAGAAACTTGAGCGCTTCGGTGACGTCGTGCTCTCACGCCCGTGCGCACAGGCGGTGTGGGCTCAGACGCTGCCAAAGGCGGCCTGGCAAAAAGTCACCGCCAAATTCTTCCGCGATGGCGGCAACCAGTGGCGGGGGCGCGACAACCTGCCGGAGACATGGAGCATCGAGGTCGATGGCACGAAGTTTCTGCTCAGTTCCACCGACTTTGGCCACCTCGGCATCTTTCCAGAGCAGCGCGATCAGTGGCGGCGCATCCGCGAGACCTGCGCCGAGTACCGCCGCCGTTACGATCGGGCCCCGCGGGTGCTCAATCTCTTCGCCTACTCCGGCGGCAGCACCCTGGCCGCCGCGCATGCCGGCGCGGAGGTGTGCCACGTGGATGCCTCCAAAGGCATGGTGGACTGGGCGCGAAAAAACGCCGCGCTCAACGGGCTCGATGACAAACCGGTGCGCTGGATCGTCGATGACGTGACCAAGTTCCTCGAACGCGAGCACCGCCGCGAACGCCACTACGACCTTCTGATCCTCGATCCGCCGAGCTACGGTCGCGG
>CAZRLX010000386.1:0-1217 GCA_964601115.1 uncultured Chthoniobacter sp.
GAGACGGTCGCGTGGTTCAGAATGATATGCTCCGGCGTGAGGGCAGGAGCCATGGCGCGGAGGGCCTCCAGAAGGGCTTCGCCGTTGGCGACGAAGATCTGGATGTGCCGGGTGGCTTCCGCGACATCAAGCGGGGAGCTGAGGAAATTCGGCTCCGTGCGCAAGGTGCGGCTCCATGTCCAGACTTGGTAACCCGCGTGGCGCAGCCGAGCGGCCACGCGGTTGCCGATAATGCCGAGCCCGATGACTCCAGCGGTGCCTTTGTCGGGCTGGTGTGACATGGAAGCTGGTGAAGGCGGATTAGCCTGCGGCTGGCAAGAACGTTTCGATCTTGGCGGAGGCTTTGAGGTTCTCGAGCACCTTTTGCACGGCTTGGCGCTGTTCCGTGCTTTGCAGGAAGGCGCGGATTTGGTCCTTCACGTCGGTGAATGGCACTTTGCCGGCGTCTTTTTTGCCGGTGACCTTGATGACGTGCCATCCGAACTGGGAGCGGACGGGTTGACCGACTGCACCGATCTCTTGGGCGAAGGCGGCATTGGCGAATTCGGGGACCATGCGGTCCTTGGCGAAATAGCCGAGGTCGCCGCCGCTTTGGTCGGCACCCGGTTCTTCGGAGAGTTCCTTCGCGAGGGCGTTGAAGTCCTCGCCTTTCGACGCGCGCTCTGCGGCCTTGGTGGCGGCGTCCTGCTTGGCTTTGACGACATCCTCGGGTGCGTTCGGATCGACCATGAAGAGGATGTGGCTGGCCTCGACGGTCTCGGGTTGTTCGAACTCGGCGGGATTCGAGTCGTAGAACGACTGGGCTTGCGCATCGGTGACTTCCGGCGCTTTGACCTGGGACTGCATCCAGCGCTGTTGTTGAAGCATGTTGGCGATGTTTTCCTTGAGCTTGTCGAGGGTCATGCCGGATTGCTGGAGTTGTTGTTCAAAGAGCGAGGGGTCGGGAAACTGGCCTTTGATTTTTTCGATCTCGGCATCGACATCCGCCGGGGAAACCTTCTCCGACACGGAGGCCTCGGCGACGAGTTTGTCCATGATGAGGTCGTTCAGGAGTTGGGTATAGCCTTGGAGTTGTTGTTCGGGGTTGAGGTTTTCAACCGACGCACCGGCTCCTTGGAGGGCGGCGTTGAAAACTTCCTGGAGTTGTTCGCGGGTGATGTTTTGGCCGTTGACCGTGGCCACGACTTCCGGGAGTTGGAGGGGCTTGAACGTTTGTT
>CAZRLX010000386.1:1227-1544 GCA_964601115.1 uncultured Chthoniobacter sp.
GGAGCGGACTCGAGGGGCGCGGCTGGAGGAGTCGATTCTGGAGCCTGTTGGGCGGCGGCGGGGGTGGGCGAGGGTGCCGGAGTGGCTTCGGGGGCTGGAGCGGCGGGGGGCTTGCAGGCGGACAGGGCCAAAACAGGGGTGGCGAGGACCGTGGCCAACTTGGTGGCGGAGAGGATGGAGCGTTTCATGAGGTGTTTTAAGAGGGCAAGTATGTGGCACGGCGCGGGACGAATTGCCAATTCTTTCTCTAATCGCAGGGGGCGGGTTTTCGCCCACTTGACGACGGGTCGATCGGGGAGGCGTGGACCCGGGTCTGA
>CAZRLX010000387.1:0-1537 GCA_964601115.1 uncultured Chthoniobacter sp.
TGGCCTTCGGCGCGAAGTGCGGCGAGCCGAGGAAGCCGCGCTCGAAGGGGCTCGGAGCGGCCGCGAAGATGTTGTTGTTCATCAGCGAGCCGAGCGCCATGGCACCGATGCCCTGCGCCATTTTTCCGAAAAACTGACGGCGGCTGATGTTGAGGAGGTGTTCTTCGACGGGATTTTTCATAGGATGGGATGGGTTAGACAATCAATCGCGGGTAATTGTTTCATCGAGATTCAAAATCGTGGACATGCTGAAGGAGAGGGCCGCCAATTGCGGGGCGGGCAGCTCCGTGTTGCGGGGCGTCTCGCCGTAGGAGAGAAACTTCTCTGCGTTGTCGGGTTCGGCGGAGAAACGCTCGAGGTTCTCGTTGGTGAAGGAAATCCAGCTTTCGAGTTCCGTGTCTTGCGGATTGCGGCCGGTGGCCAGGCGGTAGCCGCGGCGCAGGCGATCGGCGAGTGTTTCCTCCCAAGCCCCGTTGATGTCCGTGAAGAGGCGCTCGGCGAGCTTGCGGGAGAACTCGAGATAGGTCTCGTCGTTCATCAACACGAAGGCTTGGAGCGGGGTGTTCGTGAGGGCGCGCTTGGTGATGCAGGCCTCGCGGCTCGGCGCGTCGAAAATCTCCATCTGGGCCGGCGGCACGGATTGCTTCCAGAAGGTGTAGAGCCCGCGACGGAAGAGCTTGTCGCCCGTATGCCGCGTGTAGAAGCCGTAGTTGCCGATTTCGTTCATGGATTTTTCCTTCCAGATTTCGGGTTGGTAGGGTTTGACGCTCGGGCCGCCGATTTTCGCGTTGAGGAGGCCGGAGGCGGCGAGGGCATTGTCGCGGATGAGTTCCGCCTGCAACCGGAAACGCGGCGCACGGGCGAGGAGTTTGTTCTCAGGATCGGTGTCCTTGAGGTCCTCGCGGTGCTTGGAGGACTGCCGGTAGGTCGCGCTCATGACCATGTTTTTCATGATCCGCTTGATGTCCCAATTGTTCTCACGGAAATCCACGGCGAGGTAGTCGAGGAGTTCGGGATGCGTGGGCAGGTCGCTCTGCAGGCCGAAGTCCTCGGAGGTTTTCACGATGCCGTTTCGGAAAAGTTGTTGCCAGAGACGGTTCACCTGCACCCGCGCGGTGAGGGGATTTTCAGGGGCCAACGACCACTGCGCCAGACCGAGGCGGTTTTTCGGGGCATCCTCGGGCATCGGCGGGAACGCCACCGGCGTCGTGCGTTCGCGGGGGCGGTCTTTCAGCGGCTTGTCATAAGCACCCCGGTCGAGCACATAGGTCTGCACCGGCTTTTCCCTCTCCTCCATGACCATCACACGCAGGGCGTAGTTGTCCACATGCGCCTTGAGGTAATGCGCGCGGGCGACATCGAGACCGGTGACCTGGGTTTTTCCGGCGGCGTGGGCCTTGGCTGCGAGCCACGGATCGGTCATCCAGAGTTTGCGGTCTTGGGATTTGAACAAGGCGATCGGTTCCTCCAATCCGTGGGGGTTGTTGGCAGTGGCGACCGAGAGATTGTTGATAATGCCATCCGGGTAGGGAATCGC
>CAZRLX010000388.1:0-1511 GCA_964601115.1 uncultured Chthoniobacter sp.
ACGAGGATTACGAGCACGATGGGCACCATCATAAGGGACACGCCGGTCACGTGGATGAGTGCGCAGGCCCCGAGCATGCGGCTCCTGCAGGCCAGAAGAGCTGATTTGGGGTCTCACCGGGGCGGTCCTTTGGGCTGATCCCGGTGATTCGTTGCAGCCCGCTCGGCGTGAGCTAAGCGAAATCACCTCCCCAAAGGCGCTCGCAAAATAGCGAGAACGGCAACACCTCGATGCCCGATTCCAGAGTGCGTGGCATGGGCTCAAAGCTGACGATGATTCGGTGCTTCAGTTGGATTTCCTCCGAGAGCAGCGCAAGCCCCTTGGTGTCGGCGGGGTGGACTCGACTGGTTCCCTTCACTTCGACGGCAATGCGATCGCCGATGAGAAAGTCCACCTCAGTGGTCTGCTTTTGCGGACGCCAGTAACTCAGTGTCTCGTCGCTTCGGGAGTATTCGAGGTAGCTCAATAGTTCGTGATGCACCCGGTGCTCCAAGGCTTCCCCGAACTCGCGGGTGCGGGGAGCGAGTGAGAATCTCCCAAGAAGTGCGTTCCAAACTCCAGTGTCGAAGAAGTAGAATTTGGGCGTTGAAACGGCTTTTCGCGTCGTCGTCTTTCGAAAGGGTTTGAGTTCTCTTCCGAGGAAGGTGTCGAAGAGGATCTGGAAGTAGTCCTTGATCGTTCTTTCGTTGATCTGGGCGTCGTTGCCAACGGCTACATAATTGAGCTGCTGTCCGGAGCAGAGCGCCGCAACTTCCAAAAAACGACTAAAGCCGGCGAGGTTTCGGACGAGTCCTTCGGCGCGAATCTCTTCCTGCAGGTAGGTGCCAACATAGGCCTTCAGGTCCTCTTTTCTGGACTCCGAGTCGAGAATGCCAGGAAGAGATCCCCAGATCATGGTCTCCTCCGCTCGTCCGAAGCCCAGCTCCCGCGACACCAGAGGGTGCATGCGAGCCGAGAGTGCGCGCCCACCCAGGAGGTTCACGCCCCGGCGTTTTAGCGAACGCGCCGAGCTACCCGTCAGAATGAAACGGAGTGTCTTGTCGTGCTCAATCAGGTGATGAACCTCATTGAGGAGTGACGGAATTCTTTGGATCTCATCCAGGATGATGAGCTTTTTTTCTTGGGCCAGACATCTTTCCCTTAATGTTTCAGGCCGAGTGGAGAGCTCACGAAACGTGTCTGATTCCAGAAGGTTAAGGGACATTGCTTCGGGGTGTCGGGTGCGAAGAAAAGTGCTTTTGCCCGTCTGCCGCGGTCCAAAAAGAAACACCGAGCGGCTTTTGAGCAGGGTGGAGAGGTCGAGGAGGCGGCTGTACATATCCGAAACTGTACCACGGATTTTTCCGAATTTTCCGTGCTTTATTTTCGCATTTGCCGCTCCAAGGGCTAAGCTGTTCCAGCCGCCTCAAGAAGCGCGATCACGCGCTCCATCTCAGAAACCACCGTGCCGACGTCCGTCGAGAAGCCATCCGCCTGAATTTCGCGGGCGAAATCCGGCGTCACCACGGCTC
>CAZRLX010000389.1:0-1502 GCA_964601115.1 uncultured Chthoniobacter sp.
AAGGATTGATCACTCCCACGCCACCACCCGCAAATTCTTTCACATTGCGGGTCACCACCGTGAGTTGGTGCACAGCCGCCGTGGCGAGAATCAATCCGTCGCGGAAAGAGCGCGAACGTTGGGCATGCAAACGGCCGCACATTTCGCCGACCAACTCATCCACCGCAAGAATTCTCCCGGCGAAACCCCTCTTCACGCGCTCCTCAAGCCACGCCTCGAGAGCCTTCGCCTTGTTCCGGTCTCTCTTCCGCGCCAATTCGATGCCCAGACGAATCTCGAGAGGCGTGATGGCACTGAGAAAACACGCCTCCGGCTTTTGCGCCGCCTGCCATGCGGCCACGCGGGCATCGCAACGCGCGGCCCTGCGCAACTCGGACACCACATTGGTATCGAGCAAAAACAAGGATTAATCCTCCAACGCAGCCGGGTGCGGTTTTTCGACCAGAGGCGGGATTTCCAAGACCGTGGCGCCCGCCTTTTCGTCACCGAGCATCTCGAGCAGCGTTTTCCCGGGGCGGCCGGCAGCGGGAGAATACCCCAACCGTTCGCGGATCAACTCGGCAATCCACCCGGACAAAGAAAGGTCTGCATCCACCGCGCAGTGCCGCGCCTCGCGGCAAAGAGCGTTGTCCAGCTTGATCGTCACGTTCACGATTGCACGATTGCACGGCAGCACGGCAATATCAAGAATTTGGTTGAATCTGATAGCCGGCGGCACCCCAGCCGATCGCCGAGTTCAGTAACCCTTGATCCTCAGTCCGGGGACGCGGGAGAACTCGGCTGTATTGCGCGTGACCAGAGCCAGATCCCTCTCCAGCGCCGTCGCCGCGATCCAAAGATCATTTGACCCGATCAGCTTTCCCTTCGCGCGCAGGGCACGCACCACATCCGCATACCGGTCAGCCACAGCGCGCGTCACGGGCAACAACTCGAACGATTCCACGACCGACAAAAAAGCCGCATTCGCGCGGTCCGGAAAGCCTTCCGCAAATTCTCCGTAGGCGGTCATCGGCAGGTAGGCCACTGCTTTCGCGTGGTCTTCCAGGAAAGCATGGGCTGCGCCCGGCGAACCGGAGCGTTCCCGTTGAAAATCGATCAGGAACGTGGTGTCGAAAATCAGCGGTTCCATGCGTCGGTGGGAGGACGATCTTCAGCTTGGGCCCGGTCGAGGGTATCGAGCATTTTTTCCGGCACATGGCCCGAGGCGCGGGCCAAAAGATCCCCGCAGCGCTTCTTGCCCCGATCCCAGCGGGCCCGCTTGATCACGGCCGAAAACGACTCCCGCCGATCTTGCTTCGCCCGGACCAGCTTGAGGTAAGCCTCCTCATCAACAGAGAGAGTTTTAGTTGCCATGCACAGATCAATACACAGTTGCTGCCTTTTGTCAAAAGGGGCCAGTATTGCATCACCCCACACGGATTTTTGGGAAGCTGACCTGTCACATGGAGTTTGTGCAGAAAGTCCATGCGGCATTCTTTGGTGGATGCATCCCCTTTCCAATC